>NZ_DASXHN010000503.1:0-12882 GCF_036488505.1 Paraburkholderia sp.
GAGCGTTCGCGGTGCATTGCGAAAGGGCCGCTCCCGGCCGAACTGATGCTCGATCTTGTGGCACAGCGCGAGCAGATGCCGCACGGGCAGCGTCGTTTCGAGCTTCACGACGCAATTGAAATAGTCGTCGCCGCCCGCGTCGATCGGGGCGGTGCGATACAGGCTCGATTTGGCGAGCACGGTGATGGTGTGCTGTTGGGCGAGGCACACCACCGCGTCTTTCAGGGTCTGGCGCGCGTCCCCGAGATTCGCGCCGAGGCCAAGATAAGCAACCGTCATGGCATAACTTCCTGCAACTATCGTTCGACGGCTTCCGCGAACGCCGCGTCAGTCTTCGTGCGAGCCTGCCTGGCCCGCGTCGTTGTCCGTGCGTTCGGCGGGCGAGCCGCCCTCCAGTCCGTCACCTGATTGGCGGTTTCTGGCGCCACCGCGCCGCCGTCGTTTTCTGGGGCTCCGGTCCTTCCCGCCTTGCGTGAGCAATATCTCGCGCGCGGCGGCGTCTCCTTCGATGAACTCCGTCCACCACGCGCCGACCGACTCGTCGAGTTCGCCCGATGCACAGCGCAACAGGAGGAAATCATACCCCGCTCTAAATCTTTGGTGTTCTAGCAGCTTCAGTGCGCTGCGGCCCGAGCGTTTCTCGAGGCGCAGCTGCAGGCCCCAGATCTCGCGCATATCGGCCGAGAAGCGCTTGTGGATCGCGAGTTTCTCGGTCTGCATATCGAGCACTTCGTCCATCGCGCGATGCAGAGCGGGCACCGGGTACTCGCCTTCCGCCTCGAATTTCTGCCAGCGCTGCTGGACGTCGTGCCACATGAGCGTCGCGAACAGGAAGCCCGGTGATACCGGCTTGCCGGCCAGCACGCGCGCGTCGGTGTTCGACAGCGCAAGCGAGATGAAGCGCTCGCCGGTCGGCTGCTCCAGCACGACATCGAGCAGCGGCAGCAGGCCATGATGCAGCCCCTCCTGGCGCAGCCGCTTCAGGCATGCCAGCGCGTGGCCGGACAGCATCAGCTTGAGCATCTCGTCGAACAGACGCGCGGCGGGCACGTTGTTGATCAGATCGGCCATCGTGTCGATCGGCGCGCGCGTCGCTTCGTCGATTTCGAAGCCGAGCTTCGCGGCGAAGCGCACGACACGCAGCATCCGCACCGGATCCTCGCGATAACGCGTGGCCGGGTCGCCGATCATGCGCAACAGGCGCGCGCGCATGTCGGCCATGCCGTTGTGATAGTCCAGCACGGTTTGCGTGGCCGGATCGTAGTACATCGCGTTGATCGTGAAGTCGCGCCGCGTCGCGTCTTCGTGCTGCTCGCCCCACACGTTGTCGCGCAGCACGCGGCCGCTCGCGTCGACCGCGTGGGTGCGGCGGTCGAGTTCGTCGCGCTTCAGACGCTTCGGCGGCGGCGCATCGGCGGCCGGCGGATCGACGAGAGCGCGGAACGTCGAGGTTTCGATGATTTCTTGGCCGAACTGCACGTGCACGATCTGGAAGCGCCGGCCGATGATGCGCGCGCGGCGAAACAGCTTCTGCACCTGGTCGGGCGTCGCATCGGTCGCGACGTCGAAATCTTTCGGCTTCACGCCGAGCAGCAGATCGCGCACCGCGCCGCCGACGATAAACGCGCGGTAGCCGGCCTGCTGCAGACCCTCGGTCACGCGGATCGCATTGCGCGAGATCAGCGTGGGATCGATGCCATGCACGTCGTGCGGAATGATCACGGGCACGTCCGGCTCGCGCGGGGCCGTCGGGGCGGCGGCGGCCGATTTACGGCGCGGCCGCGCCGTGCTCGCCGAGGCGGACTTGGTGCGCACGGGCGCGCTGCCGGCCTCGGCGCTGGTGTCGACGTTGGTTTCGGCTGCGAGCGCGCCGTTAGCGGTCGCCGTGTCCTGGCCGAATAGCTTGCGGATGAGTTTCTTGATCACGAGGGTTGAAAGAGTTCGAGGATGCGCCAGCCTTTGTTCTGCGCATGGGCGCGCAACGTATCGTCCGGATTGGTCGCGATGGGATCGGTGACCTTTTCGAGCAGCGGGATGTCGTTGTGCGAATCGCTATAGAAATAGCTGTGCTGGAAGTCGCCCCAGCTCTTGCCGAGCGACGCGAGCCACATTTCGGTGCGCACGATCTTGCCTTCCTTGTAGCTCGGCGTCCCGGTGGGGCGGCCGGTGTACGCGCCATGGGGATCACCGCCGATGGTTTCCGCCTCGCACGCGATCAGGGTATCGACGCCGAAGGCCTCGGCGATCGGCCGGGTGATGAATTCGTTGGTCGCGGTGACGACGCAGCACAGGTCGCCCGCTTCGCGGTGTTGCTTCACGAGTTCGAGCGCCGCGGGCAGGATGGCTGGCGTGATCACTTCGTGCATGTACTCGGCGTGCAGGTCGGCGAGTTGCGCGCGCGTGTACTTGGCGAGCGGCGTGAGCATGGCGACCAGGTAGGCGTGAATGTCGAGCCTGCCGGCCTTGTAGTCGGCGAAGAAGCGGTCGTTTTCGCGGGCGAAGTTTTCGGCGTCGACCATACCTTTTTTCACCATGAAGCGGCCCCATTCGTGGTCGCTGTCGGTGGGAATGAGCGTGTGATCGAGATCGAAGAGTGCAAGGTTAGCCATGGGGGCCTATTTTACTTGAAGCGGGAAGGCCGGCGTGTGAACCCGTCGGGGCAGCGGCGGGTTGGGTGGCGTGAGCGCCGCCGTTCGAGCCCGCCGCCGCGGCCGCCGAACCGTGCCGTTCGTCGGCGCCCGGCGAGGCCAGCATCGTGCGCAATAGCGGCAGCGTGACCGCGCGCTTCTGTTCGAGCGAGAAGCGGTCGAGCGCGTCGAGCAGCGCCATCAGGCTCGGCATGTCGCGGCGAAAGTGGGTGAGCACGTAGGCCGGCACGTCGTCGGCGAGCATGATGCCGCGCTCGCGCGCCGCGCGTTTGAGCACCGCGGGCTTGGCGTCGTCGGGCAGGGGCGCGAGATGAAACACCAGACCCCAGCCGAGGCGGGTGCGCAGATCCTCGCGCACCGTCATGCCGATCGGCGCGGCGTTCCCGGCGGCGACCAGCGCGGTGGTGGGGTGTGCGCGTACCTCGTTGAACAGGTTGAACACGGCGATCTGCTGCGCGGCCGACAAGCCGTCGCAATCGTCGATCGCGTACAGCGCGACGCGCGGATCGAAGCCGAAAGCGGCGAGGCTGCTCTGTGGTCCGGCGAAGCGCGCATGGCCCGGCGGCGCTTCATGCACGAGCGCTTGCAGTAGGTGGGTACGACCGCTGCCGGCTTCGCCCCAGATATAGAAGGTGCGGTCGGCGACCGGTCCGGCGGCGAGCGCGTGGTCGAGCTCGCGCAAGCGCGTGACCAGCTCGGCGTTCGCGCCGGCGAAGAAATTGTCGAATGTCGATGGCGGCGGGGTGCCGAGATCGAGCGTCAGTTGACGAAGCACAGTAGGTTAATGCCGAAAATGAGGCCGGCGCCCAACCGGAGTGGGACGAAAGGGGCGTGCCTCGGGGCCTAAAACGTCGAAAGGCAGTCAGTGTTGCGGCGTGCCCGCCGCGCTGTCCGGCCGCGTGCGGGACACGGCTTGGGTGGGCGCGTGCGGGCCGGCCAGGCCGGAATCGGGATGTCGTATTGCAAGGTCGTTTCTCGGCTGTCGTCGAACCCGCGAATTCCTGCCAGGCGACCGGCATCGGGTAAAATCGCATTTTACCGACCTTCGAGCTCTTCCCCATGAATCAACCGAAATCCGCCCAGCATTCAACCGATTCGGCCCAAGGTCTGTCGTATCGCGACGCCGGCGTGGACATCGATGCGGGCGACGCCCTCGTCGACGCGATCAAGCCCTTTGCCAAGAAGACGCTGCGCGACGGCGTGCTAGGCGGCATCGGCGGGTTCGGCGCGCTGTTCGAAGTGCCGAAAAAATACAAGGAGCCGGTGCTGGTGTCCGGCACCGACGGCGTCGGCACCAAACTGCGTCTCGCCTTCCAACTGAACAAGCACGACACCGTCGGCCAGGACCTGGTCGCGATGAGCGTCAACGACATCCTCGTGCAAGGCGCGGAGCCGCTGTTCTTCCTCGACTACTTCGCGTGCGGCAAGCTCGACGTCGGCACGGCGGCGACCGTCGTGAAGGGCATTGCACAGGGCTGCGAGCTGTCGGGCTGCGCGTTGATCGGCGGCGAGACCGCGGAAATGCCGGGCATGTACCCGGACGGCGAATACGACCTCGCCGGTTTCGCGGTCGGCGCAGTGGAAAAAAGCAGGATCATCGATGGCAGCAAGATCGCCACGGGCGACGTGGTGCTCGGTCTTGCATCGAGCGGCATCCATTCGAACGGCTTTTCGCTGGTGCGCAAGATCATCGAGCGCGCGCAGCCGGATCTGAACGCGGATTTCGACGGCCGCTCGCTTGCCGATGCGCTGATGGCGCCGACGCGCATCTATGTGAAGCCGCTGCTCGCGCTGATGCAGCAAATCGAGGTGAAGGGCATGGCGCACATCACCGGCGGCGGCCTCGTCGAGAACATTCCGCGCGTGCTGCGCGAAGGCTTGACCGCCGAGCTCGATCACCGCGCGTGGCCGCTGCCGCCGCTGTTCTCGTGGCTGCAGCAGCACGGCGGTGTCGCGGATGCGGAAATGCATCGCGTGTTCAACTGCGGTATCGGGATGGCGGTGATCGTGTCGGCAACTGAGGCGGAGTCGGCGATCGGTCTGCTGTCAGCGGCGGGCGAGCAGGTGTGGAAGATCGGCACGGTGCGTGAGAGCGCGGCCGGTGAAGCGCAGACGGTGGTGGTCTGAGGTTTTGACGGCTTGCGTGGCGCACGCAATGGCGTGTGTCACGCGGGGCCGGGTCGGTCAGGGCGCCGGTTCGAAGCTGGCCCCGAGAAGCGGTTTCGAAGCTCTGCTTCAAGGCTCTGCTTGAAAGCTCTGCTTCAAGGCTTTGTTTCCAGGCTTTGTTTCTAGGCTTTGCTGCAAAAGTCTGCTTCAACGCTCTGCTTCAAAAAGCTCTCCTTCAAGGCGCTATCCCAAAGACTGCTTCAAAGAGTTTGCTTCGAAGTTCCGCTTCGAGGGCTTCCGTCAAAAGCGCTGTCTCATAACCCCGCCTCAAAGCTTCGCCTCACTCGCTGCCGTCCGCCCGTCTCCCGCCCGACGCATCACACCAGTGTCTCGACCAGTTCGACCACCCGCGCCGTCGCGTGCGGATCGCAGCAATCCACCACCATTCGCTCCGGCATGCCGCGCAGCCACGTGAGCTGCCGCTTGCATAACTGCCGCGTTGCGAACACAGCTTTGTCGCGCATGGTCCGGTAATCGACCGCGCCGTCGAGGTACTCCCATACTTGCCGATAACCGACACAGCGCATCGACGGCATGTCGGGCCGCAGGTCGCCGCGTGCACGCAGCCTCACCACTTCATCGACGAAACCGTGCGCGAGCATCGCATCGAAACGCTGCTCGATGCGCGCGTGCAGCACGCCGCGCTCGGACGGTTCCAGCGCGACCGGCACGAAGCGCCACGCCGAGCCGGTATCGTCGACGCGCGGGGGCGACGCAAGCAGCGTCGACATCGGCTGGCCGGTCAGCATGAACACTTCGAGTGCCCGCTGGATGCGTTGCGAGTCGTTCGGCGCGAGCCGGGCGGCCGTGAGCGGATCGACGCTGGCGAGCCGCGCGTGCAGCGCCGGCCAGCCGTCGCGGGCGGCGTCGGTGTCGAGTGCCGCGCGCACGTCCGGGTCGGCGGCGGGTAGATCGTTGAGCCCTTGCGTCAGCGCTTTGTAGTAGAGCATCGTGCCGCCGACCAGCAGCGGCAGCCGGCCGCGCGCAACGATCTCGCCGGTGAGCCGCAGCGTGTCCTCGCGAAACTGTGCGGCCGAATATGAATCGACGGGATCGACGATATCGATCAGATGATGCGGCGCGAGCGCGCGCTCGTCGGCGCTCGGCTTTGCGGTACCGATATCCATCTCGCGGTAGACGAGCGCCGAATCGACACTGATGATCTCGACCGGCCGGCGCGCGGCGATCGCGAGCGCGGCAGCGGTCTTGCCGGACGCGGTCGGGCCGAGCAGACAGGGGACAGGGGCAGCGCGTGGCGTCATGAGCGAACCGGTGTGCGTCGAGGCGGTTTTATCGAACGCAGCAACGTTACTGCCCGCGCATGAAGAGCCGGTCGAGATGGCCCAGCGTCAGCTGATACCACGTGGGGCGCCCGTGATTGCACTGGTCGGCCCGCTCGGTCGCCTCCATCTGGCGCAGCAGCCCGTTCATTTCGTCGAGCGTCAGGCGCCGGTTCGCGCGCACCGCGTGATGGCACGCAAGCGTGCCGAGCAGTTCGTGCTGGCGCTCGGTCAGCACGCGTGAGCCGCCGAATGCATGCAGGTCCGTGAGCACCGCGCGCGCTAGCGATTGCAGATCGGCGTCCTTCAGCAGCGCCGGAACCGCGCGGATCGCAAGCGTGGTCGGCGACAGCACCGCCAGGTCGAAGCCGAGTGCATCGAGCGTGTCGCGCTCTTCCTCGACCGTGCCGACTTCGACCGGATCGGCCTGCATCGTCTGCGGGATCAGCAACGGCTGCACGGCGATCGCGCGGTCGGCCAGCGCGTTCTTGAACTGCTCGTACAGGATGCGCTCGTGGGCCGCGTGCATATCGACGATCACGAGCCCGTGCCGGTTTTGCGCGAGCACGTAAATGCCGTGGACTTGGCCCAGCGCGAAGCCGAGCGGCTGATCGTCGGAGGCGTCGAATGCTGGGGAGGTGACGCGTGCGGCGAACGGCGACGAAGTGGCTGGTGAAGTGTCGTATGGCGACGCCGTTTCGGCGGCCGAGTCGCGCGCTTCGAACAGCGACGCGCCCTCCACCGGAGCGGCGAGCGGGTCCTTACGGCCGAACAGCGCGTCGTAGCCGGCCAGTGGTTGCGCGACCGGCAGCGTGCCTTGGGTCATCCGCGACTGGCGCATCCACGTGTTACCCGCCTGCGCGCCAGTGAATCCGCTGAATCCGCTGGATCCGCTGAAGCCAGTGCGCCCGGCCGCGCCGAAGCCCGCTCCCGAAAAGCCACCCGAGCCGCTGGAGATGCTGGCGCCCGAGCCGAAGCCCCGGCCATCGCCCGCACTGCCTGCACCGCCTGCACCGCCTACATGCGTTGAGCCAAACGAAACCGGCCCGCCAGCCGCCGGGTCCAGATGCGCCGCGTGCCCCCCGGCCGTGGTTTCCGGCGACGCGCCCGCGTGCCGCGCGAGCGCGCGCTGCACCGCATGGAACACGAACTGGTGGATTGAGCGGGAATCCCGGAAACGCACCTCGATCTTCGACGGATGCACGTTCACGTCGACACCTTCAGGCGGCAGATCGAGGAACAGCACGTACGACGGAAAGCGCTCGCCATGCAGCACGTCTTCATAGGCGGCGCGCACCGCGTGCGTGAGCAGCTTGTCGCGCACGAAGCGGCCGTTGACGAAGAAATACTGCTGATCCGCGCGGCCGCGGCTCGCGGTCGGCAGACCGGCGCAGCCGTAGAGCCCGAGCGGGCCAGCGGACTCGTCGAGCGGCAGATGCGCGGTCGCGAAGGTATCGCCGAGAATCTTCGCGACGCGCGCGGGCGGCTCGCTCGCGTTCCAGTGTTCGACCGCGCGGCCGTTGTGCAGCACCGAAATCGCGACGTCTGGCCGCGCGAGCGCGACACGGCGAATCTGTTCGAGACAGTGGCCGAGTTCGGTCTGTTCGCTCTTCAGGAATTTGCGACGCGCGGGCGTATTGAAGTACAACTCGCGGACTTCCATCGTCGTGCCCTGTGTGCCGGCCGCGGGGCTCAGCACGCCGGTCTCGGCGTCGATGCGCACCGCGTGCGGTGCGTCGGCGGTGCGACTGGTGATGCTCATCTGCGCGACCGATGCAATCGAGGCCAACGCCTCGCCGCGGAACCCGAGCGTAGCGACGGCTTCGAGTTCGGCGAGCGAGCAGATCTTGCTGGTCGCATGGCGCGTGAGCGCGAGCACGAGTTCGTTTTCGGGGATGCCGCAGCCGTCGTCGGTGATCGCGATGCGTTTGACGCCGCCTTCGTCGAGCAGGATGCGCAGCGTTTGCGCGCCCGCGTCGAGCGCGTTTTCGAGCAGTTCCTTCACCACCGAGGCTGGCCGTTCGACGACTTCGCCGGCGGCGATCTGACTGATCAATTGGTCGGGAAGCGGCTGGATCGCGCGCAACGGCCGCGGCGCGGGCGCCACGCCGGAGCGCGCGGGCTCGGCGGGGGAGCCGGCGGGCGTTTCGGAGAATTCGGACATGGCCAAATTATAGCGACTCGACACATGGGTTCACGGGCGCCCGCAACCCGGCGGATTTTTAATCGCGGTGACGCACTTTCTGTATCATGTCGCGGTCAATTCGCGGCGGCTTCGCTGCTGTTTGCCTGCCTCCATGTGCAGGCCGCGCGACGCCCATTTCTTCCCGCCCATACTGGTCTAAATAAAAGGACGTTCCTTGGATACGTTGCTACATTTCGTCAACCTCGTCCTGCACATCGACAAGTTCCTCGGGGACTTCATTCAGGTGTACGGCGCCTGGGTCTACGCGGTGCTGTTCGTGATCGTGTTTTGCGAAACCGGGCTCGTCGTTCTGCCGTTCCTACCGGGCGATTCGCTGCTGTTCATCGGCGGCGCGTTCAGCGCAACCGGGCAAATGCACCTTGGCCTGCTGATCCTGCTGCTGCTGATCGCCGCGGTCGCCGGCAACACCACTAACTATCTGATCGGGCGCGCGATCGGACCGCGCGTGTTCGATTCGCACATTCCGGTGCTCGAGCGTTTTCTCGACCGCACCGCGCTCCAGAAGACGCACAACTTCTACGAGAAGCACGGCGGCAAGACCATCGTGCTCGCGCGCTTCATTCCGGTCGTGCGCACGTTCGCGCCGTTCGTCGCGGGCGCGTCGTCGATGACGTGGAGCCGCTTCCAGCTGTTCAACGTGATCGGCGCGTTGCTGTGGGTATTGCTGCTCACGCTGCTGGGCTACTTCTTCGGCAATATCCCGTTCATCCGTCAGTACCTGAACGTGATCGTGCTCGTCGGTATTGGTGCCGCGATTGTGCCGATCGTGTTCGGCGCGTTGTGGAAGATGCTGCGCAAGAAAAGCGCGAACGCGGCTAATCGCTGACGTATGACGTTGTAGCGCCGAAGTGCCGGCTCGTGCCGGGTCAGTGAAAACGGAAAAGGCGTCGCGAATCTCGCGACGCCTTTTTTCATGATCGCAGGCTGCTTTGGCTCGTTCAATCCCGCGTCACCGCGCGCGGCGCGAGCGGTGTTTCCGGCGTCGGATAGCCGGCTTCCTTGAAGGTCTGCACGATCGCGCGATTGGTATCGAAGTACACCTGCCAGTAGCTCTGATTGGCGGTATAAGGACGCACGCAAAGCAGCGGCCCTTCCGGCGTGAAGCTCAATAGCTCGACGTCCGGTGTGGGGTTCTCGGCCACGTTCGGAATCTTCATGACGGCGGCCTTCAAACGCGCGATCGCATCGGTCGGGTCGACGCCGTTCGCGATCTTCGCGGTCAACTCGACGCGCCGGAACGGCAGCACGCTGTAGTTCGAAATCGTGTCGGAGAAGATCTTGTTGTTGCCGACGATGGTCGTGACATTGTCCGGCGTCACGATCGTCGTGCCGAACATGCCCAGTTCGGTGACCGTGCCGGTGACGCCCGCGGCCGTGACGAAGTCGCCGACCTTGAACGGCCGCAGGACCTGCATGAACACGCCGGCTGCAAAGTGCGCGAGCAGGCCGCCCCACGCAGTACCGATCGCGAGGCCCAGACCGGCGAGTAACGCGGCAAACGACGTGGTCTGCACGCCGAAGATCTGCAGTATCGCGAGAATCAGCAGCAGGTTCAGCAATGCGCCGAGAATCGACCCAAGGTAATGCGCGAGGGTTGGATCGACGCGGCCGTTGCGTGCGAGCATCTTGCGCAGCAGCCCCGTGATCAGACCGATGGCCCAGCGGCCCACGATCCAAAGGACGATCGCGCCGACGATTTCGGTGCCGAGGTCGATGCCCCGGGTCATGACAAACGTGCGTACGGTCTCAAGATCCACGGTGGGCCTCGTTGGATAAGTTGCCATCAGCGGATTGAACGACGGGGTGCAATACAGCGGCAATGCTTAAGCGACGGCTGCAACCGGTAACACGTGATCTTCGGGAGTTATAGGCGACGGCGCGCCCGTTCGCAAGGATCGTTCCTGGTGTCTACGCACGGCGCATTCGAAAGATGCAAGATGGCGACCGCCAGGCGCGGCTCGATGGGTTCTGCAGTGGTGTGCTGGTGGGCGCTGTCGCGACTCATTTGGGACGTGCCGACTTGATGCGCAGACGCGACTCGGAATATGGTGAGGTCGCGATGACAACCGCTTTGGCGGCGTCGTTTTTCGCGGCGCGCCGGTGGTCGGCGTGCGCGGCGCTGTCGCCGGAATGATCGCGCGTGCGCCTTTGATATCGATGTGCGTGCAAGGACGCCCTGTGAATGAGACCGCAACGAGCGTGGACGAAGGCGCGGGCCTCGTCCACGTCGATGCTCGAATGTCACGCGGGGATGATCCGCTCGGCCTTCAGACGATCGAATAGCGCGAAGAAAGCATCCGGCGTGCTCTGATAATCGAGGAAGCCCGCCTTGCGGCTCTTGG
Source organism: Paraburkholderia sp. (assembly GCF_036488505.1). GTDB lineage: Bacteria > Pseudomonadota > Gammaproteobacteria > Burkholderiales > Burkholderiaceae > Paraburkholderia. Next base: position 10,643 of record NZ_DASXHN010000503.1, read on the forward strand.
TCATGTCGGTGAGCACTTCCATCGGACGCCCGAGGTCGGCGTCGGTGTGCCACCACGACACCAGCCTGTCGATGTCGGGCTCGCGTAGTTTGTCGCGCGCCGCGATCTGGGCCCACTGGTCGCGAGCGCCGCCCATACGCGGCTCGAGCGGCCGGGTTTCGCCATCGAACGGCGCCGGCTCGATGCCGAAGTACTGCGCCAGTTGCGACCACATCCATTTCCAGCGGAACACGTCGCCGTTGACGACGTTGAAGTCCTCGTTGCGTGCATTCGGCGAACTCGCCGCCCATTCCAGATGCCGCGCGAGCAGACCCGCATCCGTCATGTCGGTGATGCCGTTCCATTGCGCCGCGCTGCCGGGAAAAATGAACGGCTGTCCCGTCTGTCTGCAAAGCGTCGCGTACACGGCGAGGGTTACGCCCATGTTCATCGCGTTGCCAAGTGCAAAGCCGATAATCGTATGCGGCCGATGCACGCTCCAGCTAAAGCCATATTGGCGCGCGGCGTCGAAGAGCCGGTCTTCCTGCTCGTAGTAAAAGTTATCGACGGGTTGCCGTCCCTGTTCCTCGCGAAACGGCGTGAGCGGTACGTTGCCTTGCGCGTAGGCTTCGAAGGGTCCGAGGTAGTGCTTGAGTCCCGTGACGAGTGCCGCATGTTCGAGCTTGCCAGATGGGCCTAATGCATCGAGCACGTGACGGACCATCGCGCCGTTCACGTCGATGTTCTCGCGCTCGGTTGCCTGTCGCGACCACGCGGTGAAGAACACGTGGCTGAAGTCGCGCCCTTTTAGCGCACGGACAACGGATCCGGCGTCAGTCAGATCGGCGGTGATGGATTGGATTGCGCCAGGCGACGCGGTGCGCCCGCGCGAAAGGCCTGTCACGCTCCAGCCGCCGCGCGCCAGCAGATGTTGCGCGAGATTGCCGCCGACGATGCCCGTCGCGCCAATGATGAGTGCCTGTTTTTCCATATCGAGTACAAGTCGATGAGTCGATTCGAAGGAAGCGACAGTCGTCGCCCGAGCGGGAAAGCAGCGCGCAGCATGCGCCCGATCCGGCGTGTCGCACGGTCGTTGTCCAGCAGCCTTCGATTGTAGGCCGATACGCGAGATTTCTCAGGCGCTCTCAACGGACCGCGCTATCGCGCCGGCGTCTGCTGACCTGCTGCTTCCAGAATCAGATCCGCCACTTCTTTCGGATGAGAGAGCAGCGATACATGGCTGGCGTCGATTTCGATCGTGTGAGCCTTCATGCGATTGGCCATGAAGCGTTCGAGATCGGGGTTGATGGTCCGGTCTTCGGTCCACACCGCATACCACGTGGGCTTGTCGTGCCACGCGGCAACCGTCGTCTTCGCCATCGTGATCGCTTTGCCTAGCGGCTGCTGTACGGCGTAATAGGTGTGCGCTTCCGCTTTCGGCAGATCGCCGGCGAAGTCGTTCACGAACGCATTTTCAGAGAGCTTCCCATAGCCGTCCGAAGACCATGTCAGCCCGGCGGCAGCAGGCGCCGCCGGAAACTTGCGGGTCAACGCCGGATAGTCTTCGCCTGCATCGGGCGCGCGCGCCGCGATGTACACGAGACCGGTGACTTTCGGATCATCGCCTGCCTGGCTGATCACCATTCCGGCGTACGAATGGCCGACCAGCAGTGTCGGTCCATCCTGCTCAGCCAATGCGCGTTTGACCGCATCGACGTCCGCGTCAAACGAGGTCGTCGGGTTCTGTACCGCCGTGACGTGCAGTCCCTTCGCCTGCAGCAGCGGAACCACTTTGGCCCAGCTCGATCCGTCGGCATAAAGACCGTGTACGAGCACGACGTTGTGAACGGGAGTCGGGGACGTCGCGGCGTTGTTCTGGGCCCATGCGGCATTGCCTGCGAGCATGGCTGACGCGACGATAACGGCTGCGGCTGTCAAATGGAGTGTCATTTCGATTTCCTTTAGCGATCAGAACGGTGGGCGTACTTGCGCAAAACAACGCTGCGCGCGTGATATTCCGATCCGCTGATTGATTGCTTCTATCGTGGGAATAGGGAATCGATGTCCGTGTTTTGCATCGCTCAGTGAGTCTTCACCGAGCTTGCGTTGATGGCCGAGCTCGCTTACATAAAAGAGCGTAGTAGTTCCCAGCTTTTTCCCGGCTGCTTTGCAACTGTGGACGGTCAATTCGATGGGACCACAGACAGTTTTCACAACGACTGCGCGACATTCGCATAGCTTTCTCGGCGCACATAGGCACC
>NZ_DASXHN010000047.1:0-13735 GCF_036488505.1 Paraburkholderia sp.
CCGCTACGCTTTGCTCCGCAGCGCGAGGGTCAACCCGGCGCTAAGCCTCGAGTTGCTCCAGCACCTTGTCCTTGGTTTCGATACCGAGGAAAAACACCGCCAGCGCCGCCACGAACGGCATGAACGGCATGAACGGCATGAACGGCACGACCGCGAGGATATAGAACGCCACGTCGAGGTCGGTTCATTGACTAGGATTCGTCATCATAGCGCGAAGCATGCGGCGAATCGGCCATGCGGTGCTATGCTTTGAGCCGGTCGATCGGCGCCGCACATCGGTGCCGCGCACTCGCCCCGCGCAGGCGCAAGGAGGCAAGGCCATGTCCGTTTCGATCCAGATTCAGGTCGCCGACTCGCATCTTTATCCGGGCTGCGCGGTGCGCATCGCGCATCTGCCGGAGCCCGCCAGAGCGGCCGGCGCGGCCGTCGCGCGCGTCGAATTCGCGGATGGCTCGGGCGCGCATGCAACCTGCCATCTGCGCGCGCACGACGAACTCGAATTGACTGTTGACGGGTATGCGACTCAAAAACGTCATCCGGTCAACGCACGGCACTGGCTATTATTAGCCGTCGATGCAACGCATCACAGCTGGCGCGTGAAGCGCAGGCTGCCGTAAGCCGACGGGGCCAGCCGGCCGCGTCGAATCCTCAACCCGGTGTCGCGCGCGCCGCTCACGGCGTCGTAGATGCGTGCGTCACGTCTACTTCGAACCGACCGATGACCGACCACGATCCTCACCTGCCGCCGAATCTGAACAACCCCGACGCCACCGATAACGCCGACGCCCCCGACGATCCCGAACGCCGCCGCATATTGACCGGCCTGGCGGCGGTCGGCTTCGGCCTCGCGCTGACCGGCTGCAAGACCGGCGAGGGCATCGCCGCTAACGCGCAGCCGCGCAGCGCCGCGGACCTGCGGCTCGACGCTGCGCTGCACGATCGGGTCAAGCATATCGTGGTGATCTACGCGGAGAATCGCAGCTTCGCAAACCTCTACGGCAACTACCCCGGTGTGCAATATCCGCTCGACGCGGTGAGCGCCGATCGCTACGTACAGCTAGACCGCGACGGCAAGACGCCGTTGCCGCGCCTGCCGGCGATCTGGGGCGGGCTCGTGCCGCAGGCGCAGGAAGTGGACGGCAAGCGCTACATGATCGGCGAAAACGATCTCGATCATCTGCGCAACCGGCCGTTTCACATCGTCGATGCGCACGGCGCCCCGCTGCCGAACGGTGTAATAACGCGCGATCTCATCCATCGCTTCTATCAGAACCAGATGCAGATCAACGCGGGGCGCAACAATCAGTTCGCCGCGTGGAGCGACTCCGGCGGCCTCGTGATGGGGCATTACCGTAGCTCCGCCGAATCGCTGCGTCTGTGGAATCTCGCGCAGCAATACACGCTGTGCGACAACTTCTTTATGGCGGCGTTCGGTGGCTCGTGGCTGAACCACATCTTCCTGATTTCGGCGCAAGCGCCGTATTACCCGGACATTCATAACAGCCCGGCGAAGAAGATGGTATCGGTCGTGGAAGGCGACGATCCGACCGGCACGCGCCTGAGAGTCGCGCCGGATTCGCCGCCGTCGGCGCTCAGCGGTCCGCCGAAATTCGTCAACGACGGCGCGTTCACCGCCGACGGCTATGCGGTGAACACGATGGCGCCGCCCTATCAGCCGAGCAGCGTGCGTCCGGCCGAGGGGAGCGACCCGGCCTTCGCGAATGCCGCGGACCCGCGCGTGCTGCCGCCGCAGCACTACGCGACGATCGGCGACCGGCTGTCGGGCAAGGGCGTCGACTGGGCGTGGTATAGCGGCGCGTGGCAGTACGCGCTCGAGCATCGGGATACCGGCGCGATGCCCGACTTCCAATACCATCATCAGCCGTTTAACTACTTCGCCAGCTATGCGCCGGGGACCGCGTCGCGCCGCCGTCATTTGCGCGACGGCGGAATGGGCAACGACGCATCGACCAACCGGATGATCGCCGACATCGACGCGGGACGTCTGCCGACCGTGACGTTCTATAAGCCGCAAGGCGACCTGAACATGCACGCCGGTTACGCGGACGTCGAATCGGGCGATCGTCATATCGCGACGCTGATCGAACATCTTCAGCGCGGCCCGCAATGGCAGAACATGGTCGTCATCGTCACCGTCGACGAGAACGGCGGCTGGTGGGATCCTGTTTCGCCACCGCTCGGCGATCGCTGGGGTCCCGGCTCGCGGATTCCCGCGCTGGTGATCTCTCCGTTCGCGAAGAAGGGCTATGTCGATCACACGGTATACGACACGAATTCGATCCTGCGTTTCATTAGCCGCGTGCATGGACTCGCGCCGCTCGATGGCGTAGCGGCGCGCGACAACGCATTCGCGAAGAATGGTCTCGCGCCGCTTGGCGATCTGACCGGAACGCTCGATCTCGCGTGAATGTTGCATCGCGCTGACCGGACCGATGTCGCTCGCGGTGTGCGTATCGAGAGAATACGGCACGCACGCCAAGGAATGCCGCGGCGCATCAAGCATCCCTGTACCTCGACACCGCATTGCGCGGCAAAATTTTTCATCTCGCGCGTCGCGCCTTTGCCTTGCATAACGCGCGGCGCCGCCTAGACTGATAAAGCACTTCGCACTTTGTACGGAACTGACATGCGACTGACCATCCTGATCAACGGTTCCGATCCCACCGTGAGCCACGATTACGCGGTGCTTTGGCTCGACACCGATGAGCACCGGTGGTCGAGAGAGGCGCATCAGGGGATCGACTTGCCCCCATGGGGCGAATTGCACGACGAAGACGGCGTGACCACGCTGTGCGCGCCCAGCGCCCATGCACCGCTTTGCACGTTGCGCGGCCTGCATGTCGATCGCAAGGAACGCGTGAGTGCCGCGCAAGGCGCCGCCGCGTGGACCGCGCTGCGCACGCACAAGCAGACGAGCGGGTTCTGGCGCCTGCAGGCGGTCGATCGCCAGAAAGTACACGCGGAAAATAGTGTGTTCGGTAATTAGGATCCAGCGCGATTTACGCGTTCAAGTACTCCCGGTCGAAACTTCCGATGCGCGCGGGGCCAATGCTCGCGCGCGTAAATGTGTGTACGCGACCGCACAATTCCGCCCGGCACGCGCTTCCGCTTAAGAGGTTCTTAAGCTTGCGTGCGTAGAGTCGGAAATCCACGCATTCGGGTCGCTGCAAAGCGGCCCATTTTTTTGCCCGCGCGAACTTACTGCGGCCATTCCGGACACTGTTCAGTCCGCCCGATCCCGCCGCCCCCTCCTCTGTTTTCATTGCCTGCATTTGCCGCGCTGATGAGGTCCCTCGATACCTGCAGCGACGCTATACTTGCGCCCCCATCCCTCGAACGACCGACATATGAAGAAGTGGTTCGCCTGTCTGTTATTCGCCGTCGCCGCTCATGCGAGCGCGGCAACGTCCTGCACGCAGTTCACGCCGAATGCGCAGTGGCCGGTTCTCACCAATCAGAAGATGGCGCCGAAAACGCGCCTGCTGTGCTATAGCGATTTCGCGGTTCTGCACTCGGGCATCACGCACGGGCCGCTGTGGTCCGCCGAGCATCTGACGCGCGAGCACATCGAAGAAGCGAAAGAGATGGTACGTACCAACAAGTTCTTCGAAGATACGCGCCTGCCCGATGGCGAAGGCGCGACGCTCGCCGACTACAAACGCAGCGGTTTCGATCGCGGTCATATGAGCCCCGCGGGCAATCGCTGGAATGAGGAAGCGATGGCGCAGTCGTTCTCGCTCGCCAATATCGTGCCGCAGAACCGTCAGAACAACCAGCGACTGTGGGCACGTATCGAAACCGCGGTGCGTAAGATCGCGCTCTCTTATGACGACACCTACGTCGTCACCGGACCGCTATTCAACGGTCAGCAATTGCAAACCATCGGACCGACGCGCGTATTGGTGCCGACGCAGTTGTACAAGGTCGTCTATGTGCCGTCGCGCCGCCTCGCATTCGCGGTGGTGGTCGATAATGTGTCGACCCATCGCTACGACATCCGGACGATTCACGAACTCGAGGCAGTATCGGGTATCCGTTTTCCGGGCATTCCGGAGAACCTGAAGGACCAGCGGCCAGGAGGACTCAAAGGTGTTTAAACCCTACTCGAACGATGATGACGTGCTCAACATTCAGGGCGACGCACTCACGCTCAGCAACGGCACAACGCGGGTCGTGCTGAATGGTACGCTGGAATTGACCTGCGATCAGCGCGGACTGAAGGCGGCCCTGGCGTTAAAGGAGGCAGTCGACGCGATTGTCGTGACCCTGCAGGCGAAGAAGAATTTGCCGGCGAAGGTGAAAGACGAGCCGGATGCGAAGCCGGGTGTCGTGCAAAATCCGTTTCAATGACGTTGATGCTCTCACCGCGACGGGCTGTTGCACTCGTCAATACGAAGTACTGTTAAAGCCCGGAAGAATCTCAGGCTGCCGAAGTTCTTCCGCCATTTCCATTTGTACTTTGCATTCGCACCGAAACTTCGATCCAGCGCGCGAACCTGTATCGGCGCTGACGCAGTAGTTACGTTTTGTCACCACAACAGCGTCAACGCCCGTATTCCGGCCCACGTTAAACCGGCAGGCTGAAATGATTCAGCCGCAACAAAGATTCGCCGGTTCAACAAGGAGTCATCTGATGAAGACGCTTTTCGCCGCTCTCGCTTCCGCTCTGCTCGTGTCCACCGCATTCGCTCAAACGGCCGCGCCGTCCACCGCGCAACCGGCGCAATCCGCGCAAATGCCAGCCACCGGTCAGGCCAACCTGAAGGCGAGCACGTCGGGACAAGCTGGCGCGACCAGCCAAAGCGCGGCCGAGACAAAGGCACCCGCCGAAGCCGCACCGAAGAAGCAGGTGAAAAAGACCGCCGCTCATACGAAGAAGACGACCCACAAGTCCAGCAAGAAAAACGCCGTCGAGACCAGCGCCGCAAAGACCAAAACGCACAGCGCGAAGGAGGCCAGCAATGCGCCGGCGAAAGCCGATGGCGCGCAAACCGGCACGACCAACACCCAATAACACGTGTCCGGTTCCGGCGCTTACCGGCCAGGCAGGTGGGGGTTCGAATAAAAGCTGATCGAAGCCGGGCTGCGCCGTTCAGGGAGGGCGAGTCATATGACTCGCCTTTTTTTTGCGGTCATGCGCTGCGCGCGAGCAGCGCGGTCAGCTCATTCGATGAAGAATCGTCAGTCATGGGACAGCATCGGTGAGCGATGATCGCTGATCGTCGGCTATCCGATGGTTTCAAATTTCGCTGTCCGCGATTATGCGGCGCGTACGAACATCGCAAGCCCGCCTTCGTCGATGACCTAACCGGTCTGCTGATCGGGCCACCGTTCCTGCTCGCGGAGGCGCTGTTCGCTTTCCGCTGACGTCCTGATGTACGCGACGCGATCGACGCACAGGCCGGCCTGGCGCATAGCCATGCAGAGCGTGCCGAACTGCATCACTGAACGACCGCGCCATTCAATCCGAAGCGAAGCGCACCAACCGCACGCTATGCAGCGCGGTCAACGCGACTGCAATCCAGATCGGCACATAGGTCGCCAATTGCGTGGCGCTCAGCGTCTCTCGCAGCAGCGTCACCGATACGAGCACGAGGAGCACCGGTTCGACGTAGCCGAGAATGCCGAACAACGCGACCGGCAGCAGACGGCTCGCCCTCAGATACGAAGCGAGCGCGACCGTACTCAGCGCACCGAGGCCCGGTAACAGCAGACACCACATGTCCACCCGGCCGGCGATCGCTTGCAGTGAGCCGCCGGCAACGATGAACACGACCGCCACCGGCAGCAGCAGCGCCATTTCCACGGTGAAGATCGCGAGCGAGTCCAGATCGATCCTGCGACGCAGCACGAAATACGGCGGATAGCCGAGCGCGACAACCAGGGTCGGCCACGAAAACGCGCCCGTTACCCACAGTTCGTGGCCCACGCCGATAGCCGCGCACGCAACCGCGAGCCACTGCAACGTGTCCAGCCGCTCGTGATAATGGAAGCGGCCGACCAGCACCATCACCAGCGGCAACAGGAAGTAGCCGAGCGACACTTCGAGCATTCGCCCGTGCAGCGGCGCCCACAGAAACAGCCATAGCTGTGTGCCGAGCAACGCTGATGCGAGCACCATCGCGACACCGAGTTTGGGCTCCGTCACCATGCGGTCAACTAGCTGACGCAGAATCGGCAGACGCTTGCGCAGCGCGACGAGCAGCAGCGCTCCAGGCGCGGTCCACACGATGCGCCACGCGAAGATGTCGAGGCCGGTCAGCGGCGTGAGCAGCGTCGCGTAAGCGGACAGTAATGCGAACATCGCGGACGCGCCGACCGACAACGCGATGCCGCGTCCGTAGTCGTTGTGGTTCATTGCGCGGACCGGCGCGTGGACCTGGCGCACGGCGTGCTCGACGGGTTCGATGCAGCTGTGGGTACGCGGATTCGCGGCGCGCCAGGCGGGCGCGCAGCTTTCCTGACAGGCGTTTCGGTCATGGAATGTGATGTCTCGAAAGCAGGCAGACGCTGCCTCATTATTTTGGGTGGCTTGCAACCGGCAGCACGAATGGCGCAAATCGGGCATTCTAGTCGGGTTGCCGGCAAACGGGGTTCGCCCTTTTTCGTCAGTCGGCGGCAATAAGTCGTGCGCATCGGGCGTCGATGCACTAGAACTTAACTTCGTGCGCCGCGGTGGGCGAACGGCATTGCGCTTCCATCGAATGTGGAATGCGGTTCGGGCCCGACTCGTTTGCGCGAATCTTGCTATGAAACTGTTGCGCGCTGCTCGATCGCGGTCCGCGGCGGCTGAGGCGGCATGACCGGGCAGCACCCACGAGCCGGCCGGCGCATGCAGTCTGAGCGGGTTTTCCGGCAGCCGCGCGAATCCACCCGCGCCACCCGCGCTTCTCGCCCACGGCATGCGTCAACCGCGCTTACCGCGCATGCCACCCCGGCAGCTATCCCGCTTATCGAATGTGACTACTGGAGCCAGCATGACCCAGCCAGCCCTATCGCTTGGCAACTCGCCTTCCGAACTACGCCGCGCCTTCGCGGCCGAGGTGCGTGCCGGCCTCACCCATACGCCACAAAAAGAGCTGCCTTCGAAGTACCTGTATGACGAAGTCGGCTCCGCGCTTTTTGAAGTGATTACTGTACTGCCCGAATACGGCGTAACGCGCGCCGAGGAACGGCTGCTCACGCAGCACGCGGTGGACATCGTCGAGCATTTGCCGCACGACGTGACCGTCGCCGAACTCGGTAGCGGCAGCGGCCGCAAAACGCGCCGCATTCTCGAAGCACTGTGTAAAAAGCGCCCCACTTCTTACTGCCCGATTGAAATTTCGCGCAGTGCATTGCAGTTGTGCCGGCGCGAACTCGGCGACATCGAGCGGATTTCGATTGTCGGCTATGAGCGCGATTATCTGGCCGGTCTCGCCGAAGTGAGCCGGCAACGCGCACCGGAAGACCGCTTGCTCGTGCTGTTTCTCGGCAGCACGATCGGCAACTTCGGCAGGTTGGCGGCCACGCGTTTTCTGCGCGATATCCGCAACATGCTCACACCCGGCGACGCGTTGCTGCTCGGCACCGACCTGATCAAGCCGACACCGGTGCTGATCGCCGCCTACGACGATGCGATCGGCGTGACGGCTTCGTTCAATCTGAATCTGCTCGCGCGCATCAATCGCGAACTCGATGGCGACTTTCCGCTCGACGCGTTCGAGCACGTCGCGCGCTTCAATCCGGACGCGCGCAGCATCGAGATGCATCTGCGCGCGAAGCGCGATCTCACCGCGCACGTGCGTGCGGCGCAGTTGTCGGTGTCGTTGAAGGAAGGCGAGACGATCTGGACGGAAAGCAGCCACAAGTATCGCGCGGAGGAACTGCCGGCGATTGCCGACGACGCCGGCTTCGTGTGCAGCCATCAGTGGATCGAGGACGAGTGGGGCTTCGCGGAAAGTTTGCTGGTGGCGCGGTAAGCGCTGAAGACAGTTCGTCGCGCGCCAGCAAGCGCGCGACGTCGCAAAAGCAGGAAAAGCTCGGAGAAGCGGCGCGCCCGCCCGTGGATGGCGCGCCGCTTTTTTACGCTGATTCAACGCGGGTCCACCGCTGATTGAGCCTCGGTTCGCGCTACCCTCGCATCGTGGTCGCGCTCAATGCTGCTCGAAACGCTCGTAGCGCTTTTCCGACAAACGCTCCTCGCCGCTCACGTCAGTGACACGCGCCGCCGGCGGCCCGTGACGCAGCCACGACAACATCCGGTCGATCTGATTGGCCGGTCCCTGCAAGGTCGCTTCGACCGACCCGTCGTCGCGATTCGCGACCCATCCCTTGATGCCTAGCGCGTGTGCCTGACGCACGGTCGCGTGGCGAAACCCGACGCCTTGCACGATGCCACGCACCCGCACGTAATAGGTTTCGATTCGCTCGTCCAGATCCGGGGCCATGCCGCTACCTCCTGTGATTCCTCACAATCTTTCAAGCCGGCATTCTAGTCGCGTCGCGGCGGCCGTGCTCCACAACCTCCGTCGATCTCACGCGCCACGTACAATCCGTCGACCGTCATGCAGGAATTGGAAACAGAATGTCCGAACAGAATCGCGATCTCGTGCTCGTGACCGGCGCGTCCGGCTTCGTCGGCTCATCAGTCGCGCGCATCGCGCAAAGCAAGGGCTTCAAGGTGCGCGTGCTCGTGCGCGCGACGAGTCCGCGCAAAAACGTCGAATCGCTCGATGCGGAAATCGTCGTCGGCGATATGCGCGATGAAGCGTCGATGCGCAATGCGCTGCGCGGCGTGCGCTATCTGCTGCACGTGGCCGCCGATTACCGGCTGTGGGCGCCCGACCCGAGCGAGATCGAGCGCTCGAATCTCGAAGGCACCGAGGCGACGATGCGCGCGGCGTTAGCAGAAGGCGTCGAGCGCATCGTCTACACGAGCAGCGTCGCGACGCTCAAGGTGACGAGTTCGGGCCAGTCCGCCGACGAAACTGCGCCGCTGACGCCCGCCCAGGCGATCGGTGTGTACAAACGCAGCAAGGTTCTTGCCGAGCGCGCGGTGGAGCGCATGATCGCCGAGCACGGGCTGCCCGCGGTAATCGTCAATCCGTCCACGCCGATTGGTCCGCGCGACGTGAAGCCGACGCCGACAGGACGCATCATCCTCGAGGCGGCGCTCGGCAAGATTCCGGCATTCGTCGATACCGGGTTGAACCTCGTGCACGTCGACGATGTCGCGGCCGGCCATTTTCTCGCACTCGAACGCGGCAAGATCGGCGAGCGTTATATCCTCGGCGGCGAAAATCTGCCGCTACAGCAGATGCTCGCGGATATCGCCGCGCTGACCGGCCGCAAGGCGCCAACGTTGAGCTTGCCGCGTTGGCCGCTGTATCCGCTCGCGATGGGTGCGGAGGCGGTCGCCAAATTGACGAAGCGCGAGCCGTTCGTCACGGTCGACGGGCTGAAGATGTCGAAGAACAAGATGTACTTCACGTCGACGAAGGCGGAGCGCGAGCTTGGCTATTGCGCGCGGCCCTATCGCGAGGGGCTCGCGGATGCGCTGGATTGGTTTCGGCAGGCGGGCTATCTGAAGCGCTGATCGCGGCGCGCTGCCGCACTGGCCGCTTCTTCAAGATCCCGCGCGGGCATGAGCATTTTGTTACAAGTCCCGCGGCGGCGACGGGTCCAAGCCCGCGCGCAGCAGGTAAAATCGCGGGTCCTACCAGAGAAACCTCGCATGAATCTTCACGAACAGCTCGGCGCATTGGAAATGGGCGTCGATCAGCTCATTCAGGCTGTCGTGGCCCCGCAGGCCGAAAACATTCCCGAGACCCCAGAGCAGATTGCGGCATCGCAGGCGGCCGAATCCGCGACCGATGCGGCGCACGTCGACACGACGCCGGCCGCACACGACACATCGGCGTCACGCGCAAGCGAACCCGCGCACACCGATCCGTCCGTCCCGCAACTGCAGCCGACGCTCGAAGTCGGCCGTCCGACACGCGACGAGATCACGATGACGATCGGCAACCAGATGGTCTCGTTTCGCCCGGAGCAGATTAGTAAGCTGATCGAGGAGCTATCGAACGCGCGCGCGTCGATGCAGCCGGAACAGCCGATGGGTGTTCCGCCGGGCTGGCAATTCGTGTCGACGAAAAATCCGGTGATGGCGGTGCAGAAACAGTCGAACGGCGATCGCCTGCTGGTGATGCGCCACACCGGCCACGGCTGGGTGCCGTTCACGTTCTCACCCGACGTCGTGATTCAGATGTACATGATGCTCAGCAACGCGTGATGCACGAACGAGCGGAACGACCAGCATGAAGAAAGCGGCCGAAGCCGCTTTTTTTACGTCCATCGGTTCCGCTAAAGACCTGCTTCAACGCTCCTGCACCGGCGCCTGCACCCGCGCCTTCCACTGCCCGCCCTTGCCACGCCAATAGCGCACTGCCGACGCGAATGTCGCGCCGACGTAGAACAGTGCGACGAGCGGCAGGAACGGCGCCCATAGCGGCGAGCGGCGATAGTACGCGAGCATCGGCGCATAAGCGCAGCACATCGCCGCCCACGCGAGCCATGCGGGCCAGCCGAGCGGCCCGAGCACCAGAGCCGCGACCGGCGGCAGCAGATAGATGATCGCCATGCCGGCGAGCGTGCCCGCTAGCAACAGCGGCGAATAGCGCAACTGCGTGAATGCGGTGCGGGCGATCATGTTCCAGATCTCACGCCAGCTATCGTAAGGACGCAGCGAAACGCTCCTGGCGGCGACGTCGAGCCGTATCGGATGACGCCCGGTGCCGCGATGCTTGATGCGCGCGGCCAGGCTGCAATCGTCGATCAACTCGGCGCGGATCGATTCGATGCCACCCGCTTCTTCGAGCGCCGCGCGGCGCACCAGCATGCAGCCGCCCGCCGCGGCCGCGGTGCGATTGCGCGGATTGTTGACCCACGCGAACGGGTACAGCTTCGCGAAGAAAAACACGAAGGCCGGGATCAGCGCTTTTTCCCAGAACGAATCGCAGCGCAGCCGCACCATCAGCGAGACGAGGTCGCGCTTTTCCGCCTCCGCGCGCGCGACCAGTTGCGTGAGGGCGTCGGCGGGATGGCCGATATCGGCGTCGGTCAGCAACAGAAAATCGGCCGGCAGGCCGAGCGTACGCACCGCCTCGATCCCCTGCGATTGCGCCCACACCTTGCCGGACCAGCCCGGCGGCAACGGCTTCGCGCTCAGCACGGTCAGCCGTTCTGCGCACTGCAACTGCAACGCGGCGGCGCGCGCGGCATCGGCGGTGCCGTCCGTGCTGTGATCGTCCACGACGATCACATGGAACGTGCCGCGATAGTCCTGCTGCAGCAACGACGTGACCGCCTCGGCGATCACGTCGACCTCATTGCGCGCCGGCACCACCGCCGCGACCGCCGGCCACTCTGCGCGCGACGCGACGTTCAGCGGCGCGGCGGGACGCGCGCGCCAGAAGCCGCCGCGCGCGAACAGCAGCACACACCAGATCAGCAGGGAAACACACGAAAGAACAAACAGAGCCGCCGCCATTAAGGCCATTAAGCTTTACCCTCGATTGAACGTGCCACCACGCCGACGCGTCTGGACAGTTGCATTGCCACGGTGCGCGCCGCCACCACGCACCAGTCGAACATCGTGAGCACCGGGCGCTCGCGAAACACGTCGTAATTCGCGCGCTCGATCCGCTCGAGATAACGCAGGCCCGCGTGCACCGCGCCAGAAAGCTCGATGCCGAGCCTGCCCGGCATGCGCAGCGCGAGCGGCGCGCCGCGTATCAGCGTGTTGCGCACGAACGCCACTTCGTGCGCCATCAGCGCGCGCCATGCGTCGTCGACGACACCGTTGGCGATGTGCGCCTCGGTCACGCCGAACCGCGTCAACTCCGCCTGCGGAAGATATACGTGCTGTCTTTTCCAGTCGTGGGCGACGTCGAGCCAGAAGCTGATGAGTTGCGACGCGGTGCAGATCGCGTCGGCGTCGGCGAGATTGTCCGGCGTGGCTGCGCCGATCAGATGCAGCATCAGATGCCCGACAGGATGCGCCGAGCGGCGGCAGTAGTCGATCAGCGCCGCGCGGTCTTCATAGCGGTGCGTGTCGATGTCTTGGGCGCAGCCGTCGAGCAAAGCGTAAAACGGCTCGAGCGGCAGTTCATATTGCGCGATCACGCCGGCCAGCTTGCCGAACAGCAGCGTATGGACCGGCGCCGCGCGCCGCTGCGCGAGCGCGTCGAGCCCGGCGCGGAAATCCGCGAGGCGGGCATGCCGCTGCCCGGCACTCCACTCGCCTTCGCCGGCAATATCGGCCGCCGTGCGCACGACCTGATAGATAATGCCGACAGGCGCGCGCAGCCTTTTTGGCAGCAGCACGCTGGCGATCGGGAAATTTTCGTTCGGATCGATATCCATCCAGCGAGCCTCGAAAACCTTTTTGTAATACGGCGTCTTGCGCATGCCGCAAGGATCGGTAGTTTAAGGGTTCCGCCAAGGCAGCGCAGCGAGCGCTCATGGTCCGACACGCCGCCGGCCGTGTCCGCGCCGTTCTCCCGGCGTTTCCGGAGGCGGCGCTGGGCATGGCATTGCGGTTGCGGCAAGCAACCAACACAGGACCGCGCCGGAAAGCAAAGCGGCCCCGATAGCGTTAGAATGCGCGTTTGGTTTTGCTGTACCGGCCGGTCGCCGGGGCTCAAGACGTCAACTAATCAAGATAAGCGCGGCGACAAGGTCGGTTCCAAGGACTTCTTCGAAACCCGCGTCTGTCGGAGTTCGCCAATTTATGCGAGTCATCCTTGCTCAGCCCCGCGGCTTTTGTGCGGGCGTTGTCCGCGCAATCGAAATCGTCGATCGTGCGTTACAGCAACACGGCTCGCCCGTGTATGTCCGGCACGAGATTGTTCACAACCGTCATGTGGTCGACAATCTGCGCCAGAAAGGCGCGCGTTTCGTCGAAGAACTCGATGAAGTACCGCAAGGCGCAGTGGCGATCTTCAGCGCGCACGGCGTCGCGCAGACCGTCGAGCGCGATGCCGAAGCGCGCGGCCTCGACGTGCTCGATGCGACCTGCCCGCTCGTCACCAAGGTTCACGTGCAAGGGCGCCAGTATGTGGCCGCCGGCCGCACGCTGATTCTGATCGGCCACGCGGGTCACCCCGAAGTGGAAGGCACGATCGGCCAGATCCCGGGCAAGGTACTGCTCGTGCAAAGCGAGGCGGAGGTTGCGAGGCTGGACCTGCCCGCTGATGCGCCGCTCGCCTACGTCACGCAGACCACGCTGTCGGTCGACGATACGCGCGGCATCATCGACGCGTTGCTGCGCCGCTTTACCGACATCGTCGGTCCGGACACGCGGGACATCTGCTACGCGACGCAGAACCGTCAGGCAGCGGTGCGCCAGTTGAGCCACCAGGTCCAAGTGCTGCTGGTGGTGGGTGCCACCAACAGTTCGAACTCGAACCGGCTGCGCGAAATCGGCAGCGAAAGCGGCGTGGCGAGCTACCTTGTCGCCGATGGCTCGGAAGTGAAGCCGGAATGGTTTGTGGGCGTCCACGCGGTCGGCATCACGGCCGGCGCGTCGGCACCCGAAGAGATGGTCACGAATGTAATCGATGCGCTGCGCGCATTGGGGCCCGTCGATGTCACGACGATGGCGGGCCGTGAAGAGAAAGTCGAATTCAAGTTGCCATCGAAACTGATGCAACCACTCGCTGCACGCGAAGTT
>NZ_DASXHN010000050.1:0-13291 GCF_036488505.1 Paraburkholderia sp.
CGCCAGAGTGCGTCCGCCGTCATCCGCACCCTGCGATACGTCGACGCGCGGCCCTTCGGTTCGCGCGCTGCGCCGCTTGTCTTGCGCGAGACAAGTTTTGCGAATGGAGCGCGTCCGGGCCGAAGCCAGCAGACGCTGTTAGAGCGCACTCTGAAGCGACTTACTGCGCGCTCGATGCAGCGGTGTCGGAGGCGCCCTTCGCGCGCGGGGCGTTCTGCGGCAAGCGGGTGGGCGATGTCGTCTTCGAGCCCTTCGACATCGCCGAACCGCCGGTGCCACCGGTTGTGGTGTTAGGCGCACTCATTCCCGCCCCGCCATGACCGGCACCGTTCGCGCCGCCGGCCTCGTTTGCCCCGGCACTATTGCCACCGCCTCCGCCGCCCCCTCCGGCACCCTGCGCATACACTGCGCCCGTGGATGCCAGCGCTAATGCAAAACACGCCACTGCTGCGTTGACTGCTTTCATGATTGCCTCCCTTAAATGGATTTTCGAACGCCCGAGCGCAGTACGTCGCGCAGCGGCGTTCAGGTGCGCCGGTCCCATCTATCGCTCAGCGCTAGCCTGCGGCTCGCAACGAGCATGCCAGAGAGGCGTCCGCTGGGGCATGCCGAGGAATGGGCGTTGCTGACCTCCGGTCGATCGCGACGAGCGTCGTGTTCAAAGGCTTTGCGCCGAAGAATGTGCAACCCGTACCGCGCGCGGCGCGCGAATCCGGCACCCGGCGTAAGACCCAGCCGCCGCCGCTACCGCGCGCGGCCGGGCACGTTCGATGCACGCTGACGGCGCAACGATTAACCCATCGACCTCCCGGCATTGCGCATGCCCCATTTCCACGGAGTACTTTATGTATAGCGAAATCATCAGCTCGAAGACCCTCGACGCGGCGTTCGATTACACCACCGCACTGTTTGGCGGTCTGGAAGAACTCGTCGAGTTGAATGTGCAGACGGTAAAGGCTTCGCTCGACGAGCAGAATGTGCTCGCACAAGCAGCACTGTCCGCGCGCTCGATCGACGAGATAACGGAGCTTCACACCGGACAACTCCCGGCCGCGGTGAAAAAGACGCTCTTTTATTGGCAGCACGTCGAAGACATCGCGCTGCGAACGCAGCGCGGACTGCTCGCCGCGACCCAGCAGCGCCTCGACAGCGTTTTGCAGACGTTCGCGATCGGCATGAACACCGCTTCGAGCGTGCCGGCCCTGACGGCGCGCGGCGAAAACGCGGGGCTCGTGGTCGTCGACGAGCCGCCCGCCGTGGAGGTCGGATCGGTAGCGATCGTGGACAGTTCCGGCCAGATCGTTTCTTCAGGCGACCAGCCGAGCAAGCTGCACTAGCGGTGTGATCCGGCGTCGTAATCCGTCACACAGCGCCGGCCGCACATCTTCGTCGGCATTCACAGATTTGCTGATTTTCTTATGTGCATTGATTGGTTGGCTTCATGCACTGGCGAACTTAACGTGAACGTCCGCGGCTCACGAGCCGCGCCCGGTCACGTTTCCTTTCCAGGAGCCTCGCATGAGCGCAGCCGCATTGCACGAAGTACAGTCGATCGACATCAAACCGCTGTCAGCGCATATCGGCGCCGAGATTCATGGCATCGATCTGACGCGCAACCTGGAGCCGGCGCAGGTCGCGCAGATTCGCGCGGCCTTGCTGAAATGGCGCGTGGTGTTCTTCCGCGAGCAATTTCTCACGCATGAGCAACATGTCGCGTTCGCTGCTCAATTCGGCGAACTGACGTTGGGGCATCCGGTATTCGGGCATGTCGACGGTCACCCCGAGGTCTATTCGATCTCGAAGTACCGCAAGGCGACACGCTTTGAAGGTCAGGCCCTGTTGCGCCCCTGGACCGGTTGGCATACCGACGTGACGGCGGCGCTCAATCCACCGTGGGCCTCGATCCTGCGCGGCGTCACGATCCCGCCGTACGGCGGCGACACGCAGTGGACCAATCTGGCAATCGCCTACGAGAAGCTGTCGAAGCCGCTGCGCAATTTCGTCGACGGCCTGCGCGGCATTCATCGCTTTACACCGCCGGCCGGCGCGAGCGGCACCGACGCTTTCCTGCGCGCGGTCGAACAGCGCGCGCTCGTCACTGAACATCCACTCGTCAGGGTTCATCCGGAAACCGGCGAACGGGTGCTCTACGTGAGCCCTAGCTTTCTGAAAGCGATCGTCGACGTGACACCGCGCGAGAGCCAGGCGCTACTCGAACTGCTTTGGGAGCACGTGACGCGGCCCGAATTCACCGTGCGCTTCAAGTGGGAGGCCGGCAGCATCGCGTTCTGGGACAACCGCAGCACCGCGCATCTCGCGCCCACGGATATCTTCGATCTCGACTTCGACCGGCAGCTGTATCGCACGACGCTCGTCGGCGACGTGCCGGTGGGCCCGGACGGGCGGCAGTCGGTAGCGCTGGAAGGATCGCCTGTCGGCGCCGCGGCGGCGGTTGCGCTGAACTGAACGGAGCCGCTGAGCCCGAATCGGCCAACCGCCGGCGAATAACGCGACGGTCGCGCGCGTAAATCGCCACCGCCGATAACGATCCAACGATTCGTTATTGGAGCGCGCGAGCGCGGCTTCCTATACTCGATTGCGCTGTGCACCTGGCTGTGACAGGCGTAGTACATCGAACGCGATGCCGCTGCGTTGCCAACGCGATACCAGCGCAATGCGAGCCCATTCCATCCGGCTTGCTCGCGCGGCGCCCGATCGACATGCCGCACTGGCAAGTGCGCCGCCCCACTTCGTCTCACACGGAAACCATGCGCTATTCCAAGCTCCCGAAATACCTTGCGGTGTGCGTCGCGTTGACCACCGCAACGCTTCATGCGTATGCCGACAAGCCATCCGTCATTCGCATCGGGGTCGCCCAACAAGGCGCGGGGGACCCGCCCACGTTCGGCGGCTCGCCCGCCGCGACGGTGCAGTTGCAGCAGTTACTCGAAAAGGAGTTTGCCGCGGACGGCATCAAGGTCGAATGGCTCTTTTTCAAAGGTGCCGGCCCGGCCGTCAACGAAGCGATCGCCGACAAGTCGCTCGACTTCGCATTTCAAGGCGACTTGCCATCGGTACTGGCGCGCGCCAATGGCCTGAAGACGCATATCCTGCTCGAATCCGGGGTGCGCGTCGGCATCAAGATCGCCGTGCCGCCGGATTCGGACATCCATACGATCAAGGATCTCAAGGGCCGCCGCGTCGCGATGTTTCGTGGCACCAATCTGCAACTCGTCGCCGACAACGCGCTCGCCGCAAACCAGCTGGACGAACGCGAACTGCGCGTGATCAATCTCGATACCGCCAGCTCGCTCGCGGCGCTCGCATCGAAAGGCATCGACGCGTCCGTCAACGACTACCACGTGTACAAGCTGCGCGACCAGGGTCTGGCGAAGGTCGTCTACGAATCGCAGAGCGATGGCCCGCAATTCACGCGGCAATCGCATCTACTCGTGCTCGACGATTTCGAACACGCGCACCCCGACGTCGTGCAGCGTGTGGTCAATGCATTCGTCAAAGGCGCGCAGTGGTCGTCCGACGAAAACAACCGCGATGCACTGTTCAAGCTGTGGGAGAAAAGCGGCGTCAGCTACGCATCGTGGCAGTCTGAGTTCGCGCACCAGACGCTGAAAGACCGCAACTCGCCGCTGATCGACCCGTTCATCGTCGCGCGCTACAAGGCGGTCGCCCAGGATGCGCTGAAACTGAGGCTGATCCGTCAGCCCGTCGAAGTCGATTCGTGGTTCGAGCCGCGCTATCTCGACAACGCATTGCGCGCGCAAAAGCTCGACCATTACTGGACGCGCTACGACGCGATCGGTAAGCCACTCAGCTAACCGGAGCCGCCATGAGCGATACCGCGATTCGTCTCGCCACGACCACCGCCGGCCCTTCAGGCGAGCGACGCATCGCGCGCGCGTGGCTGCGCAACGCCGCGTGGCACGTCGCACCGTGGCTGTTGCCGGCACTACTGTTCGCACTCTGGACGATCGGCACCGAGCGCGGCTGGATCGCGCCGCAGATCCTGCCGCCGCCCGCGCGCGTCTATGAAACGTTCCTGGAACTCGCGCGCAGCGGCGACCTCGCGAGTCATACGCTGATCAGCCTGCAACGCGTGGGTGTCGGCTTCGGCATCGGCACGCTATGCGGCTTCGCGCTCGGCGCCGCACTTGGGCTTTCGCGCACGCTTGAAGCGTATCTATTGCCGAGTTTCAACGCGGTCGTGCAGATTCCGGTGCTGGGCTGGCTGCCATTTCTTCTACTGATCGTCGGCGTCGGCGAGCCGCTCAAATACATTCTGATCGCGCACGCGGCGCTCGTGCCCGTCACGCTGAGTACCTTGCAGGGGTTCCGTCACACGCCCGATTCGCTCGATGAAGTCGCGCGTGGTTATGGCTACAGCCGCTGGCAGCGAATCGTCCATGTGGTGTTGCCCGCCGCCGTTCCGACACTCGCGACCGGCGTGCGGCTCGCGTTCACGAAGGCGTGGCTCGCGCTCGTGGTGGTCGAACTGGTCGCGTCATCAGAAGGGCTGGGCTATCTGATCGTCAATGGACGGCAGCTCTTTCAGCTCGATCTGGTGATGGCGGCCGTCGTCATGGTCGGCGCGATCGGTTTTGTGGTCAACCAGCTGCTCGATTCACTCGAAGCACGTTTGCGGCGCGGCCGGCCGTCCGCGTTTCGCGAGTGATGCATCGGTGATTCAGAGGAAAAACCTATGCGCTTTCTTTCGACACTCCGCTTGCCGCGCGGTCTGAACCGGCCCGCGCATCGAGGTCCGCCGCCCTGCGATTGCGCGTCGCCACCGCCGCGGAAAAGACGGCTCAAAACGTTCGTCGCATCGCGCGGCATTCTGTTGCCGGTCGTCGCGCTTGCGCTGTGGTCGCTCGTCGCGGCGCTCCATCTCGTGAAAAGCGGCCTGCTGGTGAGCCCGCTCGCGGTGCTGCAAACCGGCTGGCAGCAAACCGTGAGCGGCGCGTTGGTGCGCGCGCTGTCCGCTTCGTTGGCGCGCGAGGCGAGCGGGTTCGTGATCGGCACGGTGGGCGGTCTGTTGCTTGGCTGCCTGCTCGGCTTCTCGCGCATCGCGCGGCGGATGGTGGGGCCCAGCTTCGACACGTTCAAGCAGATTTCGCTGTTCGCATGGATACCGCTGATTTCGGTGTGGTTCGGGCTCGGCGATGCAGCGAAGGTGGTGTTTCTGTCGCTGGCCGCGCTGTTGCCGGTGACCGCGCATACCTGTGACGGCATTCACGCGGTGCCGCGCAGTTATATCGAAGTGGCGCGCGCGTTTCGCTATTCGCGGCTGCAACTGGTTGCCCATGTGATTCTGCCCGCCGCGCTGCCGTCGATTTTCACGGGCCTCTATCTGGCGCTGATCTATTCATGGCTCGCGACGCTCGGCGCCGAATATCTGCTGGTATCGGGCAGCGGCATCGGCAATCTGCTGATCGACGGCAGCGAGCAGTTCAGGATGGATCTCGTGCTGTTCGGCATCATCGTCGTGGGTTCGACCGGCTGGGCGCTCAGTGCGCTGGCGCGCCGCGCGGAACGCGCGCTATTCGCACGGCGCCCATTCGGCGCGTCGTGACGCGAACGTAACCGCTCATTTCTACAGAGGATCCGTCCTATGAACGCTGTGGTATCCGAAGCCCTCGACATCCGTCACGTGAAGAAGCGCTATGTTCAGCATGGCGCGACGCTCGATGTACTGGATGACATCACGCTGAGCGTGCGGCCCGGCGAATTCATCAGCGTGCTCGGCGCGAGCGGCTGCGGCAAGTCGACGTTGCTGCGGCTGATCGCCGGTCTCGATACCGACTACAGCGGCGATATCCTGGTCGCCGGCGAGCCGGTGCGTGACACCTCGTTGCAACGCGGCATCGTGTTTCAGGACCATCGGCTGTTCCCGTGGCTCACCGCTTCGCAGAACATCCTGGCGGCGCTGCGCAATGCGCCGTTGAACGCGAAACAGAAGCGCGATGCCGTCGCGGAACACATCGCGCTGGTCGGCCTGACCGGCTTCGAGCACGCGTACCCGAACCAGTTGTCGGGCGGCATGGCGCAACGCGTGGCGATCGCGCGCGGCCTCGTCAATCGTCCGCGCGTGCTGCTGCTCGACGAGCCGTTTGGCGCGCTCGACGCGCTGACACGCAGCCGGCTGCAAAACGAATTGCAACGTATCTGGCAGCAGGAGCGCATCACGATGATTCTCGTCACGCACGACGTGGACGAAGCCGTTTATCTCGGCGATCGGGTCGTGACGATGGCGCCGCGCCCCGGGCGCATCCAGCGCATCGTCGACATCGCATTGCCGCGCCCGCGCAATCGCGGCGACGCGCGCTTCATCCGCTTGCGCGACGAGATCGTGGCCGACTTCGGCGAGCCCGGCACAGCGCCGCGCGACGGTGACGGTGACGGCGGCTTGCGGGATGCGCGGCCTGCCCATGCGCCGATTACCGAATGGCGGCTTGCGTGGTGACGCGCGCAAGCCACGTTACAACCCGCAGCATTCCATGGAACAGACGATGAGCGACAGCAGACGGCAGATCAAACTTGGCGCGTTTTTGATGGAAACCGGCCACCATATCGCCGCGTGGCGGCATCCCGACACGCACGCGAGCGGCGGACTCGATTTCCAGCACTACGCGCAACTCGCGCAAATCGCCGAGCGTGCCAAATTCGACACGATCTTCTTCGCCGACAGCGTCAGCGTGCGCGACACCAACCTGCCCTCGCTGTCGCGCACCGCGCGCGCCGATCACTTCGAGCCACTGACGCTGCTGTCGGCGTTGTCGGTGGTCACGCGCAACATCGGGCTCATCGCGACGGTTTCGACCACCTTCAACGAGCCGTATAACCTCGCGCGCAAATTCGCGTCGCTCGATCATCTGAGCGGCGGGCGCTCGGGCTGGAACCTCGTGACGTCGAGCACCGAATCCGAAGCGCTGAACTTCAGCTTCGACCAGCATCCCGAGCATGGTGAACGGTATGAGCGCGCGAAGGAGTTTTATGACGTGGTCGCGGGCCTGTGGGATAGCTGGGAAGAGGACGCGTTTGTCCGCGACAAGCAAAGCGGCGTGTACTTCGATCCGGACAAGCTGCACGTGCTCAACCATCGCGGCAAGCACTTCAAGGTGCGCGGCCCGTTGAACGTCGCGCGCTCGCCGCAAGGCACGCCTGTCGTCGTACAGGCGGGCGCGTCCGAGGCCGGCAAGGAGCTCGCCGCGCAGACCGCCGAGGTCGTGTTCGTCGCGCATCAGACGCTCGACGAAGCGCAAGCGTTCTATCGCGATCTCAAAGGGAGACTCGCGCGCTATGGCCGGCAACCGGATCATCTGAAGATCATGCCGGGCATTTTTCCGGTAATCGGCCGGACCGACGAAGAAGCGCGCGAAAAATTCGCTGCGCTCCAGGACCTGATTCATCCGACCGTGGGTTTGTCGTTGCTGGCCAATATGGCGGGCGGCATCGATCTGTCAGGCTATCCCGTCGACGGGCCTTTTCCGGAACTGCCGGAAACCAATGGCGGCAAGAGCCGGCAACGTCTGCTGCTCGATCTCGCGCGGCGCGAAAACCTGACGATTCGCGATCTGTACCTGCGTATCGCGGGCGCGCGCGGACATCAACAGGTGATCGGCACGCCGCACAGTATCGCGGATCAATTGCAGCAATGGTTCGAGGAAGACGGCGCGGACGGCTTCAACGTCATGTCGCCGTGGTTGCCGGGCGGCCTGAGCGAATTCGCCGAACTGGTGGTGCCCGAGTTGCAGCGGCGCGGACTGTTCCGCACGGAATATGAAGCACGCACGCTGCGGGAGAATCTGGGCTTGCCGCGGCCGGTGAATCGGCATGTGCTCGCGCGACACACGCACGCAGCCGTCGCTGCGCAGTAACTTCCTTTTCGCACGATCAGACGGTACCTGGGGCAACCGCGAGCCGCCTCGTCGCCCCACTTTCAATCATCCGCCAGAAAATTCGGATGGCTCGCGCGGATCTGATCCACCTGGCTCAGCGTGCCCGACAGATGCTCGCGTAGCGCCACCTGCGCGGCCTTCGCATCGCCCTTTTCGATCGCATCGACGATCGCGGTGTGACCGCGCACCACCGCCAGCGTCTTGCCCTCCACCGGCAGGTTCAGCCGGCGCAGCCGGTCGATATGGCCGCTCAATCTGCGCACGAGATCCCACAGTTGCGGCACGCCGGCCGCTTCGTACATCTGCCGATGAAAGGTCTGGTCGAGCAGCGCGAACTGCTCGTAGTTCTTCAGATCGAGCAGTTGCGTCTGCCCGGCGATGGTCGCGCGCAACTGCGCGATCAGCACGACGTCGCGCCGCTCGGCGAGCGTGCGCACGACTTCGAGTTCGATCGAACGGCGCAGGAAATGCGCCTGCAACGCGGATGCGACATTGATCTGGCTGACCACGGTCGCGTGCTGCGGATAGATATCGACGAGACCTTCTTCGCCGAGCTTCATCAGCGCATCGCGCACCGGTGTCTGACTCAGGCCGTACTGATTCGCCAGTTCGATGCGCGACAGCACGGTGCCGGGCGTCAGTTCGAGCGACAGGATCATCTCGCGCAGCCGTTCGAAAATTTGCGGCGCGGCGTGGCGGGAGCGGTCGATCCGGTGAATCACCGCCGACCGGGAATGGTGGTTTTTCATAGCTGGGAGCTGAAGCGTGAACGCGGTGAACGGCTACCGCCGCCCGCTAAAACACTAGCACTATAGCCGACGCGACGCCCTTCCAGCGGGCTTCCAGGCGGATTGCGCCCGTCCACGGGATCGGTAATTACCCCACTGACGCACTAATACATTAGTGCTTTACCATCCATCCCATCAGCTTCCCCTCCTTCGACTGCCGATTGCCACCATGACTCGCGACATCACCATCACCCAAGTCCGAATTACGCCGATCGCCTTTCGCGACGGCCCGCTATTGAACGCGGCCGGGATCCACGAACCTTGGGCGCTGCGCGCGATCCTCGAACTGGAGACGAGCGACGGCCGCGTCGGCATCTCGGAGACCTATGGCGACGGGCCGATGCTTTACGTGCTCGAACAGGCGAAGGATCTGGTGACCGGCCTGTCGCCGTTCGACCTGAACCGGATGGAAGAACGCGTGCGTGCGTCGATCAAGGCGGCGCCCGGCGCGGTCGAATTCGAACTCGCGCCCGGCTCCCACTCGGCGAAGAACGCGCCGAAGCTCATCAGCGCGCTGGAAGTCGCGATGCTCGACCTGCAAGGGCAGATCGTCGGCGCGCCGATCGTCGACCTGCTCGGCGGCAAGGTGCGCGACGCGGTGCCTTACAGCGCCTATTTGTTCTTCAAGTACGCCGAGCACGTCGACAAACCGTATGCGCCGGACGCGTGGGGCGAAGGGCTGAGCCCTCAGCAGATCGTCGCGCAGGCGCGCCGCATGATCGAGCTGTACGGCTTTCAGAGCATCAAGCTGAAAGGCGGCGTGTTCGAACCGGAGCATGAAATCGCCTGCATGCGCGCGCTGCACGACGCATTCCCCGGCATGCCGCTGCGCCTCGACCCGAACGCCAACTGGACGCTCGAAACGAGTATCGCGGCCGCTCCGCAACTCGACGAACTACTCGAGTACTACGAGGACCCGTGTCCGGGACTCGCAGGCATGGCCGAACTTGCGAAGCACACCCGGCTGCCGCTCGCGACCAACATGGTGATCACGACGATGGATGACTTCCGGCGCGGCGCCGAAATGGGCTCGGTCAAGGTGCTGCTGTCGGATCACCACTATTGGGGCGGTCTGCGCGCAACGCAGACGCTCGCGCGCATGTGCAAGCTGTGGGACCTCGGCATGTCGATGCACTCGAACTCGCACCTGGGCATCAGCCTGATGGCGATGACGCACGTCGCGGCAAGCATCCCGAACCTGACCTACGCGTGCGACACGCACTACCCGTGGCAGGAAGAAGAAGTGATCAAGGGCGGACGCGTGCGCTTCGACAACGGTTCGGTATCCGTCCCGACCACGCCGGGCCTCGGTGTCGAACTCGATCGCGAGCGGCTCGCGCAATTGCACGCGCAATACCTGTCGTGCGGCGTGCGCAATCGCGACGACCTGAAGCAGATGCGCAAGTACGACCCGAGCTTCAGCGGCAAGAACCCGCGTTTTTAAGCTGCGCTGCGATTCGCGCTTCTAGTCCAGATTCGGGCCGCACCGCTGACCAGCAGGTCCGGCCCGCTCGCACATCCGGCACGCGAGATGCGCGCGCGTTGCCAACGAAGGAGACAACCCGATGACGACCCCCATTGCGGACGCGGCCCGGCCCGAACGCGCCGGCGCGCTGGCGAGCGCGGTGCACAAGATCAAGTGGCGCGTGCTGCCGCTGTTCGTCGTGATGTTCATCGTCAACTACATCGACCGCGTGAACATCGGCTTCGTGCGTCAGCATCTGAGCGCCGATCTGGGTATCGGCGCGGCGGCCTACGGGCTCGGCGCGGGGCTCTTCTTCGTCAGCTATGCGATTTTCGAGGTGCCGTCGAACATCCTGCTGCAGCGCTTCGGCGCGAAGGTGTGGCTCACGCGCATTATGCTCACGTGGGGCCTGGCCGCGGTCGGCATGGCGTTCGTGCGCGGCGAGACGTCGTTCTACGTGATGCGGCTCGTGCTGGGTGCCGCGGAGGCCGGCTTCTTTCCCGGCGTCATCTACTACTTCACGCAATGGCTGCCGGGTAACGAACGCGGCAAGGCGATGGCGATCTTCCTGAGCGGCTCCGCGCTCGCATCGGTGCTGTCGGGACCGATTTCCGGTGGGCTGATGCTGATCAACGGCGACGGCCTGCGCGGCTGGCAGTGGATGTTCGTGATCGAAGGCCTGTTCTCGGTCGTGCTGGCCGGCTTTATCTGGCTATGGCTCGATTCGAAGCCGCGCGACGCGCACTGGCTGAGCCGCGCGGAACAGGATGCGGTGCTCGGCGAGATCGACGAAGAGCAACGCCAGCGCGCTTCGTCGCATCCGGTCAAACCGTCGCTGTGGACGCTGCTGCGCGACCCGCAGATTCTGATCTTCTGCCTGATCTACTTCGCGGTGTCGCTCACGATCTACGGCGCGACCTTCTGGCTGCCCAGCATCATCCGCAAGATGGGCCACTTCAATGATTTGCAGGTCGGCCTGTTCAACTCGATCCCGTGGCTGATCTCGATCGCCGCCATGTATTTCTTCGCAATGCTGGCGGCGCGCTTCAAGTTCCAGCAGGCGTGGGTCGCGTGCGTGCTGCTGATCGCCGCGCTCGGCATGTACGCGGCCGGCCAGGGCGGCGCGCTCTTCTCGTTCATTGCGATCTGCTTTGCGGCGATCGGTTTCAAGGCCGCGTCGTCGCTGTTCTGGCCGATTCCGCAGGGCTATCTCGACGCGCGGATTTCGGCGGCCGTGCTCGCGCTGATCAATTCGATCGGCAACCTCGGCGGCTTCGCCGCGCCCGCGGCGTTCGGCTTGCTCGAACAGAAGACCGGCTCGATCGAAGGCGGCCTTACCGGGCTCGCGGTGATGTCGGTTCTCGCCGCCGGGGTCGTGTTCTTTGCGCGGATGAGCCCGCGCGAAGGCATCCTGGCGTCCGCGCGCCAGGACGCCCATTGAGCCGTGCATTGAAACCGTAAGACGCCATTCCTTAAACATTCCGGAGACACGATGAAAATAATAGAAGCCGATGCGGCCGTCGCCGGCACCGTCGTTGGACGATACCGGTGGACCATCTGCGCGATGATCTTTTGCGCGACGACGATCAACTATATGGATCGTCAGATGCTCGGGCTGCTCGCGCCGCTGCTGCAGAAGGACATCGGCTGGAACCAGGTGCAGTATGCGCAGACCGTGATGGTATTTACCGTCGCGTATGCGGTGGGTCTCGCGATTTTTGGCCGCATCGCCGATCGCGTCAGCACGAAAGTGGTGTACGGCAGTGCGATGGCGATGTGGAGTCTCGCCGCGATGCTGCATGCGGTGGCGGCCACGGTGCCGGGTTTCGCGGCCGTGCGCGGCTTGCTAGGTTTCGGCGAAGCGGCCAACTTTCCGGTCGCGATCCGCACCACCGCGACGTGGTTTCCGAAAAAGGAACGCGCGTTAGCGACGGGCCTATGGAACATGGGCGCGACGATCGGTGGGATCGTCGCGCCGGCCTTCGTGCCGATCGCCGCGGTGATGTGGGGCTGGCGCGCAACCTTCATCGCCGGCGGCGCGACCGGTTTCGTCTGGCTCGCGGTATGGCTGCTGGTCTATCGGCCGCCCGCGCGGCATCCGTCGGTATCGAGGGAAGAACTCGACTACATCAATTCGGATCGCGACGAGGTCGCCGAGCAACGCGTTAGCTGGCTGTCGGTGCTCAAATACCGCGAAACGTGGGCGTTTATCGTCGGCAAGCTGATGACCGATCCGGTTTGGTGGTTCTATCTGTTCTGGCTGCCGAAGTGGCTGAACGAATCGCGGCATATCGACATCGGCAAAATGGGCGTACCGCTGATCGGCATCTACACGATGGCATCGGTCGGCAGCGTGGCGGGTGGATGGCTGTCGTCGCGGCTGATGGCGCGCACCAACCGGCCGAACTTCGCGCGCAAGGTCACGATGGGCATCTGCGCGCTGTGCGTGTTGCCGATTGCGACGCTGTCGTATTTCCAGAGCCTGTGGTTTGCGGTTTTCGCGGTCGGTCTGGCTGCGGCCGCGCACCAAGGGTGGTCGGCGAATCTGGTCACCACGGTGGGCGACGTGTTTCCGCGCCGGCTGGTCGGGACGGTGATCGGTATCGGCGGCGTGGCCGGGATGGTCGGCTCGTTCTTCTACTCCGGCGTGATCGGCGAGACGCTACAGCGCACCGGACAGTACTGGGCGTTATTCGCGGTCGGCGCGCTCGCGTATCTGGTCGCGCTCGGCATCATTCATCTGCTGATGCCGCGGATGACGCCGGTGAAGCTGCGCGATTGAAGCATTAAAGCCACGGCGAACGAGCGAGATGCGCGGCCTCGAAAGCACGAATCTCATCGGCAAAACCAAGCGTCGCGCCCGTTTCGTCGAGTCCTTCGAGCAGCAGCGTTTTGGACCCCGCCTCGATGTCGAACGTCCATCGCCGTTCGTTCGGACCCAGCATCATCTGCGCACTCAGGTCGACGAGTAGCCGATAGCCCGGCGACGCTTTCACCGCGTCCATCAGATCGCTAATCGCCGCCGCGTCGAGCCGCACCGGCAGCAAGCCGTTCTTGCAGCAATTGTTGTAAAAGATCTCCGCGAAACTCTCCGCGATCAGCACGCGAAAGCCGTATTGATGAAG
>NZ_DASXHN010000319.1:0-8302 GCF_036488505.1 Paraburkholderia sp.
CCCAGTACAGGATCAGCGACGCGCAGGTGAACGCGAACGGCGCAATGATCTTCATGCCCACGATGTGCAGCGGACGCTCGAGGTCCGTCGCCGCGCGGCGCAACGCCATCAGGCTGATCGGGCCCGTCAGGTACGAGATCACGGTTGCGACCGTGATCTCGTACCTGACGGGCCCGATCAGCCTGATGGCGCTGCGACGCGCGGCAACGGATCTGGAGCGCCCGCTGCACATTCCGGGCATGAAATTCATCGCGCCGTTCGCTTTCGTTTGCGCGTCGCTGATCCTGTACTGGGCGAAGTGGCCGCTCACCGGCGAAATCATTCTGCTGATGGTCGTGGCGTTGCCGGTGTACTTCTACTTCCAGGCGAAGTCGGGTTTTTCAGGCTGGGGCCGTGATCTGAAGGCTGCATGGTGGCTGGTGGCGTATCTGCCGATCATGGCGGTACTGTCGCTGATCGGCAGCAAGGAGTTTGGCGGCTTCGGCATCCTGCCGTACGGCTGGGACATGCTGGTCGTGATCGCTTTCTCGCTGGTGTTCTACTACTGGGGCGTGAATAGCGGCTATCGCTCGGAGTACCTGGAAGAGCGCCAAGTGCACGACGAAGTGCTCGAAGGCATCGGCGCGCATTGAGCGCCATGTCGAATGGGAACGGATTCGCGCTAAGCGGGTCGGGATGAAATGAAACGCCGCCCGGTGCAGACCGGGCGGCGTTTTTTATGGCGCGAACTGGCGCGGCGTTGTGTCCGGCCCGCGCTCGCGCTGCGTGCCGCGTCGTGCCGCTGCTTGCCGCTGTGTGCCGCCCGCTGCCGTTCCACCGGCGCGCCGGCTCGTTTTCGCCGCCGGCTCAGGCGGTGCCGAATACGTAGTTCGTCATCGCGAGCGAGCGCTGGTAGGTGCCGAGCGACTGAATCGCGAGCGAGTAGTCGTCATCGGCGGCGCCGAGCGCGGCGAAAACCGGCAGCAGATGCTCGTCGGTCGGGTGCATCAGCACCGCATGCGGCGCCTGGCGGCGATAGTCGAGCAGCGCGTCGATGTCGCGCGCGGCAAGCTTTTGCTCGAACCAGTCGGTGAACTCGGTCACTCGCGGATCGGCGTCTTCGGGACGCGCCGAGAAATCGGCGGCGCGCAGGTTGTGCGTGATCTGACCGGAGCCGATCACCATCACACCGTCATCCTTCAACGCGCGCAGTGCGCGGCCTACGCGGAAATGATGCGCGGCGTCCTCGTGCGGCTGGATCGACAACTGCGCGATTGGCACGTCCGCATGCGGGAACATCAGCAGCATTGGTATCCACGCGCCGTGATCGAGCCCGTGCGGTTGCACGTCCGCGACGATGCCGTGCGCGCCAAGCAGCGCGGCGGCGCGGCGCGCGACATCGGGCGCGCCCGGCGCCGGGTACTGGATTTCATACAGTTGACGCGGAAAACCGTAGAAATCGTGGATGGTTTCCGGCGCCGTCGCAATGCTCGCGAGCGGCTGAGCGGTATTCCAGTGGGCCGACAGCATAAGGATGGCATCGGCACGCGGCAGTTGTGCGCTGAGTGTGCCGAATTCGGCGGACGGCATCGACGGATCGATCGGCAGCGTCGGCGCGCCGTGGGACAGGAAGACCGAAGGTAAGCGGTTCATGGCGGCAGCGTGCCCGGGCGGGCGCGTCGTGGAGATTAGGTTGCTACGAATATAGATTCACGCCGTCGATTAATAAACGGGCTTTCGCTGAATTGATCGTGTCGCGGTTGTTGTTAATCGCCCGCTGATGCCTGGCGGGCGCGTGCGACTGCTGCTGCGCGCTGTAGCCACAAGGCCCCTCGTGGAAACGCGTCCGCCGTGTCACTCCTGCGCGCCGCGCAACCCTTGCCACGCGGCCGATAGCGCCGGTCCCAGCGCGAATAAATCTAGCACGCGTGTCACCGTGTGATCGACCATCTGATCGATCGACGCCGGCTTGTTGTAGAACGCGGGCAGCGGAGGGAAGATCACGCCGCCCATCTCGGTGACGGCCGTCATGTTGCGCAGATGCGCGAGGTTCAATGGCGTTTCGCGCACGAGTAGCACGAGCCGGCGCCGTTCCTTCAGCGTGACATCGGCGGCGCGGGTGATCAGATTCTCGGAGAGGCCATGCGCGATGCTCGCGAGCGTCTTCATCGAGCACGGCGCGACGATCATGCCGTCGGTCGCGAACGATCCGGACGCGACACTCGCGCCGATGTCGCGCACTGAATGGATGACATCCGCCAGCGGATGGACGTCTTCCTTGCTCAACTGGAGTTCATGCTGGATGTTGAGCCAGCCTGCGCTGGAGATCAGCAGATGGCTCTCGACGTCGCCCAGCTTGCGCAGCGTCTCGAGCAGCCGGACGCCGTAGATCGCGCCGGTAGCGCCGGTGATCGCGACGATCAGCCGGCGAGGCGCCGCAACGTGGGTTTGCGGCATCGCTGACGGCGCCTGGTCAAGCGAACCGGAACGGACGGAGCGTTCAGGCCGCGGCGAAAAGCTGCTGGAGTTCGCCCGACTCGTACATCTCCATCATGATGTCCGAGCCGCCGACGAATTCGCCGTTCACGTACAGCTGCGGAATGGTCGGCCAGTTCGAGAACGCCTTGATGCCCTGGCGGATTTCATCATCTTCGAGCACATTGACGGTCTTGATCTCGCCGACGCCACAAGCCTTCAGGATCTGGATGGCGCGGCCGGAAAAGCCGCACATCGGGAACTGGGCCGTGCCCTTCATGAAAAGAACGACGTTGTTGCCGTCGACGATTTGCTTGATGCGTTGTTGCGTATCCATGACTGACCTTGCGGTTCGGTAATGCGTGGGGAATAGGCTGAAATGATAGCGGATTTCGCTAGCGGCGGCCGGAGGTGCTGTGGGCTGAAAGGTTTCCGGTTGCGCCAGTCGAACGGCCGCACAGGGAGCCGCGGCGGTGCTTATGCCGCGCCGTCGCCGGGCCATTGCCCGCCGCTGATGCGCTCGATGCCGGCGAGATCGCGCTCGGAGCGAACCCGCGCGAAACCCTGCACGTCCAGCAGCGCACGCACGGCATGGGCCTGGTCGTAGCCATGTTCGATCCACAGCGCACCGCCGGCGGCGAGACGGCTGGGCGCGCCAGCGACGATCGCGCGTATCGCGCTCAAGCCATCCGCTTCGTCGGTGAGCGCGCCGCGCGGCTCGAAACGCAGATCGCCTTCGAGCAAATGCGGGTCGCCACTCGCGATATACGGCGGATTGCTGACGATCACGTCGAAGCGCAGCGCGGGATCGAGTGAGCCGTACCAGTCGCTTTGCAGGAACGTCACGGCGCCGCCCGGCCGCTTCGCGTCGAGCAGGCGCGCGCCGTTGCGCGCGGCGACCGTAAGCGCGTCGCTCGAACGGTCGAGCGCCCAGACTCGCGCGTCGGGGCGCATCGAGGCGATCGCGACCGCGATCGCCCCGGTGCCGGTGCCGAGATCGAGCACCTGCGCGTGCGGCCGATTCGCGATCGCCGCCAGCGCCGTTTCGACCAGCAACTCCGTCTCGGGGCGAGGAATCAGCACGTGCGGTGTAACTTCGAACTCGAGTCCGAAAAACTCCCGGGCGCCGACCAATTGCGCGACCGGCTCGCCGGCTGCGCGCCGTGCTTCGAGCGCGCGATAGCGCTCGACGCTCGCGCGATCCAGCGGCTCGTCGCCGCGCGTGATCAGTTGTGTGCGCCGCCAGCCGAGCACGTGCGTGAGCAGGATCCGCGCTTCCAGCGGCGGTAGCGGCGACGCGCGCAGCAACGCGTCGGCCGTGGCGGGCCGAGCGGACCGATCGAGCGGGGCGGACGAAGCGCCGGTCATGATGTCGGCGCGCTCAATCCGCGTCGCCGAGCGAGGCCAGCAGCTCGGCCTGATGCTCGCTGACGAGCGCCGCGATCAGTTCGCCGAGATCGCCGTCCATGATCGCGTCGAGGCGATACAGCGTCAGGTTGATGCGATGGTCGGTGAGACGCCCCTGCGGAAAGTTGTACGTGCGGATGCGCTCGGAGCGGTCGCCGGAGCCGATCAGGTTCTTGCGCGTCGCCGCTTCCTTCGCCTGCTGCTCGTGCGCCTGCTTGTCCTTGATGCGCGCGGCGAGCACCTTCAGCGCGCGATCCTTGTTCTTGTGCTGCGAGCGATCGTCCTGACATTCGACGACGATCCCCGTCGGCAGGTGGGTGACGCGCACCGCGGAGTCGGTCTTGTTGATGTGCTGGCCGCCCGCACCGGACGCGCGAAAGGTGTCGATGCGCAGCTCGGCCGGATTGATCTCGACTTCGCCGATCTCGTCCGCTTCCGGCATCACCGCGACCGTGCAGGCCGACGTGTGGATACGGCCCTGCGTTTCGGTGGCCGGCACGCGCTGCACGCGATGCCCGCCCGATTCGAACTTGAGCTTCGAATACGCGGCTTCGCCGGCGATCCGTACGATCACTTCGCGGTAGCCGCCGAGATCCGATTCGCTCGCCGACATCATCTCGACCTGCCAGCGGTTACGCTCGGCGTAGCGCAGATACATCCGCAACAGGTCGCCCGCGAACAGCGCGGATTCGTCGCCGCCGGTGCCCGCGCGGATTTCGAGGAAGATATTGCGCTCGTCGTTCGGGTCTTTCGGCAGCAGCATTTTTTGCAGCTCGACGCCGAGCGTTTCCATACGCTCGCGTGCCGCGCGGATTTCCTCTTCGGCGAAGTCTCGCATCGACACGTCGGTCAGCAGCTCCTGCGCGGTGACCGCGTCGTTCTGCGCCCGGCGCCAGAGCCCGTACTGTTCGACGACCGGTCCCAGCTCCGCGTGTTCGCGCGTGAGCTTGCGGTATTGGTCGAGGTTGGCGGTGATGTCCTCGCGGCTCAACAGGTCGTTCAGTTCGGCCAGCCGGGTGGTGAGCTGGTCGAGCTTGCGTTGCATGCTCGTTTTCATCGGGCGGATAGCGGAGCGGACTCCGGAAAGGATGACGGCGAAAGAATGGGCGGTGGCCCGGGGCGGAAGTGCCGTGGCGAGCCGCATCGGAGCGGCGATGACTGCGCCGCTAACGCTCCGACGAGCCGGCGTGCTTGTAGAAGCCGCTCATCAGCTCGATCAGCTTCTCGCGGTTGTCGCTGCTCGCGCGGTTGAGCGCGTGCGTGGGACCGTGGATCAGTTTGTTGGTGAGCGCGACGGACAGCGCTTCGAGCACGGCGGCAGGATCGTCGCCGCGCGCGAGCATTTTCTGCGCGCGTTCGACTTCGGCGCGACGCAGCACGTCGGCCTGCGTGTGCATATGGCGGATCACCGGCACGATACTGCGCGCGTCGAGCCACTGCATGAAGTTCTGCACGCGCGTTTCGATGATCGCCTCGGCCTGCGCGACCGCCGCTTGCCGCGACGCATTGCCTTCGCGGACGATCGCGCCGAGGTCGTCGACGGTGTACAGGAACACGTCTTCGAGCTGACCGGCTTCGGGTTCGATGTCGCGTGGCACCGCGAGGTCGACCATGAAGATCGGCCGGTGACGGCGAGCTTTCACCGCGCGCTCGACGGCGCCCAGACCGATGATCGGCAACGTGGACGCGGTGCACGACACGATGATGTCGAATTCATGCATCCGCGCGGGAAGTTCCGACAGCGTAATCGCGCGGCCGTTGAAGCGCCCGGCGAGCCGCTGGCCGCGCTCGGCGGTGCGATTGGCGACCACCAGCTCACGCGGCTGCTGCGCGGCGAAGTGCGTTGCGCACAGCTCGATCATCTCCCCGGCGCCGATGAACAGCACGCGCTGGTTCGCGATCTTGTCGAAAATACGCTGCGCGAGGCGTACCGCGGCGGCCGCCATCGACACTGACTGCGCGCCGATTTCAGTCGTGCTGCGCACTTCCTTCGCGACCGCGAAGGTGCGCTGGAACAGCTGGTTCAGATAGGTGCCGAGCGCGCCGGCCTCCGACGCGGTGCGCACCGCGTCCTTCATCTGTCCGACGATCTGCGTTTCGCCGAGCACCATCGAGTCGAGGCCGGACGCGACGCGAAACGCATGACGCACCGCCTCCGATTGCGGCAGCGCGTACATATGCGGCGCGAGTTCGTCGATGGGAAGATTGTGGTACTTCGACAGCCAGTGGATCGCGGCGTCGCGGGCGGCGAGGTCGTCGGTCGCGCAGTACAGTTCGGTGCGGTTGCAGGTGGACAGGATCGCGGCTTCAGGCGCATTGGGGGCCATACGGCCCAGCCAGATGCCCTTGAACGTATCCAGCGCAGGCTTGATCTGTTCGAGCGGAAACGCCACGCGTTCGCGCAAGGCGACAGGCGCTGTGTGGTGGTTGATTCCGATCGTTAGGAGCTGCATTTGGGGGAGCTATCGTTAAGCCCAATATTATAGCGTTTCCACCATTTTCACATTCGGGCCGCTGTATACCGCGCATGGCTCAGGCAGCGCCTGCCATGCCTTCCGGTGGAACGGCATCGAGCTGGTAGCCGTAACCATAGACCGGCACCAACGAATAGCCAAGCTCCGGGCGCAGTTGCAGCTTGCTGCGCAGCCGCGACGCGTGGGTATCGATCGTGCGCGACTTCACGTCGCGGCGCCGCGACCACACCGTTTCGAGGATATGCGCGCGCGATACCGGGCGCGCCAGGTTGCTGAACAGCAGCAGCGCCAGGCGGAATTCCTTGGGGGTCAGCACTACGTTCAGATCGCGGAAGGAGACGGCGAAGCACGCGGCGTCGAAGGAATAAGCACCGATGACGTCGCGCCGCCGGTTGGCCGGCCGCCGCAGGCCAGCGCGGCGCTGCAGCGCTTCGATGCGGGCCAGCATCTCCGGGCCGCGCACCGGCTTGCTCAGGCAGTCGTCGGCGCCGGCATGCAGTGCGCCGACGATCTGGCTCTCGCGGGGGGCGGAAATCATCATCATGACGGGCAAGCCCGGCAGAATGGATCGTGCGCGCGGGATCACGTCCTCGGCGCAACAGTCGCCGGCCCAGCTTGCGGTGATCAGAAGGTCGAACAACTCGTCGTTCGCCTGCTGCAGGAACGTGGCGCTCGTGGTGAAGCGCTGGCAGATGTGGCCGCCGGCGAAGACCAGCCGGTCGACCAGTTTCGCGTGTTGCAGGTCCGGTTCGATAAGGGCGATGCGCATGGCGCGGCGTCAGCCCGGCAACGGGCGGGGCAGGCGTTTTCGTCGGACTGACCGCTTGCCTAAGCACACCCCGACCCCTAAACTCAACCGCTATGCGGAAAGCGCCGTGCTGAACTTCCATAGTTAAAGAGGCAAAAATGCTAGCCATGCCGGCTTCTACCGCCTATGAGACGATTCTGAAAGTGCCGTCACAGTCCCTCCTGACCACCGTTTCTGTCGCCTTTCCACTCGCTCTTGCGCATGAGCTTTTGCCCTCGTGTGCATGCACGCGCGCATGCGGTTTCGGAGCCCGTTTCTGATGGGCTGGCCGGGCATTTTCATACTCGGCGCGGTAATTGGCGTGTCAGGCTGGTGGCTGCATCCGCTACGCCGCACGAGCCGCGCCCGCTGGTCGATTGCCCTCGTAGCCGGGATAGCCGGCGCGAGCATTGCGCGCATGGCCGGCAACGTGACCGGTCTCTTCCATGACGGCGACATCCTCGAATGGCCGGTGTGCACCGCCGTCGCGCTGATCGCCGTCGCCATGACGGTCGGCCTCCTTGCCGGCCGATCGAGCCGTCGATGAACCTTTGCAGGTAACTCCATGAACGCCCGACTCCCCGAAACCTCCTCCATTCCCGAGCGCCTCGCGAGCCTGCGCGCCGCGATGGCGCGCGAAGGCATCGCCGCTTATCTGGTGCCGTCCGCGGACCCGCATCTGTCCGAATATCTACCCGGACGCTGGCAAGGCCGCCAGTGGCTGTCGGGCTTCACCGGCTCGGCCGGCACGCTTGTCGTGAGCGCCGATTTCGCCGGCGTCTGGACCGACAGCCGCTATTGGGAGCAGGCGAACGCGCAACTGGCCGGCACCGGCGTCGAGCTGATGAAAATGACCGGCGGCCAACTGACCACCCCGCATTTCGAATGGCTCGCGCAGAACGTGCCCGCCGGCGGCACGGTCGGCGTGGACGGCGCGGTGCTCGGCGTCGCGGCGGCGCGGGCACTGAGCGCGGCGCTCGGCGCGCGCGGCGTGCAACTGCGCACCGACGTCGATCTGTTCGACGCGATCTGGGCGCAACGTCCGACGCTGCCCGCGGACGCGGTGTTCGAACACGCCGCGCCGCAGGCGAGTGTCGCGCGCGCGGAAAAGCTCGCGCAGGTGCGCCGCGCGATGGCGGACAAAGGCGCGCAATGGCACTTCATCTCAACGCTCGACGAT
>NZ_DASXHN010000342.1:0-34411 GCF_036488505.1 Paraburkholderia sp.
ACGACCGGCATGCAGGAACTGTCGATGAAAGGCGGCAGCTTCGAAGTGGCGCTGGTGCCGCTGCCCGAAGGCGGCGCGCACGGGCTCGAGCAGATCGAATTTCGCGTCGCCGGTCACGCCGGTGTGCCGTTGCGGCCGCTCGCGAAAGTTGCGTCGGGCGGCGAACTCGCGCGCATCAGTCTCGCGCTGGCGGTGATCGCGAGCGCGGCCAGTCCGACGCCGACCTTGATCTTCGACGAAGTGGACACCGGCATCGGCGGCGCGGTCGCCGAAGTGGTCGGGCGGCTGTTGCATCAGCTCGGCGAAGCGCGTCAGGTGCTGTGCGTGACCCACCTGCCGCAGGTTGCCGCGCGCGGCGATCACCACTTCCAGGTGGCGAAGACCAGCAACGGCAACGGCGGTACGCTCAGCAGCGTGACCTCGCTCGACAAGACCAGCCGCATCGAGGAAGTCGCGCGAATGCTCGGCGGTCTTGAAATCACGGCGACCACGCGCAAGCATGCAAAGGAAATGCTGGCGGCCTAGCGTGCGCCGCGCATCGACTTTCGCGCGGCTCGAACAAATGGCCGGGATGTGATAGCGATCCCGGCCACCTGGCGGCGCCGCAAGCAGTGCTTCAGCACCTTAGCCAAACACCCGCTTCCACAACCCCAACACCGCATTGCGCTCGGAACTCACGAGCGATGGATCGACCCGCGCCTTCTCCATCCCGTCCAGCCGCAGCGTGTGTTGCAACTTGCGATACCGGCGATACGCGGCGCCGACCGTCTCCGCTTCGGCCTCGCTCATCAACCCGAAACGCGACACCTCGCGCAGCAGCGCGATATTGCCGGTATTGCGGATCAGTTCGGGATCGCTTGCCGCATGCAGCAGCACCCAGTACTGCACCGTGAACTCGATATCGACCATACCGCCGCGGTCGTGCTTCAGATCGAATAGCTGCGGCGTATGGTTCGGGTGCCCCGCCTCGACGCGCGTGCGCATCTCGACGATCTCGCTGGCGAGCGGCGCCGCTTCGCGCGGCGTCGTCAGCACCTGTTCGCGGATCGCCTCGAACTTCGCGCCGATCTCGGCGTCGCCCGCGCAGTAACGCGCGCGCGTCAGCGCCTGGTGCTCCCACACCCACGCGGTGTTCGCCGCGTCGCCCTCGCGCAGCTGATAGCGGCGAAATGCGTCGAGACTGGTAACGAGCAGGCCGGACTCGCCGTTCGGCCGCAGACGCAAATCGATATCGAACAACGTGCCGGCGCCGGTCGCGGTGGTGAGCCAGCTGATCAGCCGCCGCGCGTAGGTGGCGTAGACATCGGCGGCGGCATCGCTCGGGTCGTCGTAGAGGAAGATCAGATCGAGATCCGACGCATAGCCGAGCTCCTTGCCGCCGAGCTTGCCGTACGCGATCACCGCGAAGCGCGGCGCGTCGCGATGACGTTTGGACAACTGCTTCCACACGGCTTCGAGCGTGACGTCGAGCACCGCGTCGGCGAGCTCGGACAGCCGGTCGCTGACGTGCTCGACGCTTAGCTTGCCGGCCAGATCGATCAGCAGAATGCGAAACACCTCGGCCTGGTGCGCATGGCGCAGCAGATCCATCTGCTGCTCGACACCGTCCGCGGCAGCCAGCCGCAGACGCAGCGTACGCTTGAATTCCGGCCAGTCGAACGGGCTGTTGATCACCTCGCCGTCGAGCAATTCGTCGAGCAGTTGCGGATGGCGGATCAGATAGCCGGCCGCCCAGCGCGAGCCGCCCAGCACCGACAGCACCTGGTGCAGCGCCTGCGGATATTCGGTCAGCAACGCGAGGTACGCGCCGCGCCGGCTCACCGCCTCGAGCAGATCGAACAGGCGCGCGAGCGTATCGCCGCGCCGCGCCGCCGGCTCGAGCGTGCGCGCGGCTTCGAGCGCACGCTGCGCGACGATGTCGAAACGCTGCCGGCTGCGCTCGGCGAGGCCCAGGTAGCGCGACGAACGCCACACCGCCTGCAGGCGCGCGAGCAGATCGCCCGGTTCGGCGACGCCGAGTTCGATCAGGCGCGCGCGCAACGCGTCCTCGGCGCTGTCGTCGGCGAGCGCGCTGCTCCACACCCACGCGGCCGCGCCGTCCTCGGGCACGGCGCAGCCATCGCGGCCGCCCACCTTGTCGGCGAAAATCTGGTCGAACTGCTGTTCGACGAATTCGCGATGCGCGTCGAGCTTCGTCATCAGTGCCGCGTAGTCGTCACAGCCCATCGTGCGCGCGAGCGCCGCGCGGTCCTCGGGGTCGACCGGCATCGCGTGAGTCTGCGCATCGTTGCGGTACTGCAGACGGTGTTCGAGCTCGCGCAAGAAACGGTATGCGTGCGACAGTTTCAGACACACCGACGCATCCATCAGCCCATGCGTGGCTGCATGGCGCAGCACCGCGAGCGTCGGCCGCACGCGAAAGCCCGCGTCCTGGCCACCGCGAATCAGCTGGAACACCTGAGCGCTGAATTCGATCTCGCGGATGCCGCCGCGCCCGAGCTTGATGTCGTCGGCCTTGTCGGGCCGCATCGATGCGCGGCGCTGCGCTTCCTGGCGAATCTGCAAATGCAGTGCGCGAATCGCGCTGATCACGCCGAAGTCGAGATAGCGCCGGTAGACGAACGGCGTGACGATCGCGTCGAGCTGCTTGTGCAGCCGCCGCGCCTGAGCGCTGTCGCCTTCCGACACGAGCCGTCCCTTGATCCACGCATAGCGCTCCCACTCGCGGCCCTGCACGTAGAAGTACTCTTCGAGCATGCCGAGGCTGCAGACGAGCGGCCCCGAATCCCCGTTCGGCCGCAGCCGCATGTCGACGCGGAACACGTAGCCATCGGCGGTCACTTCGGCAAGCGCGCCGATCAGCCGCTTGCCCAGGCGGGTGAAGAACTCCTGGGTCGGCAATGGCGAGCGCTGTCCGCCGGCGGTTTCGCCGTCGTCTTCGTAGATGAAGATCAGGTCGATATCCGACGACACGTTCAGCTCGCGCCCGCCGAGCTTGCCCATGCCGACCACGCCGAGCGTGAGCCGTTCGCCCTGCGGGCCGCGCGGCTCGCCGTAGAGCGCTTCGAGCTCGGCGCTCAACACCGTCAGCGCGCGCTGGATCGTCGTTTCCGCGAGATCGGTCATCGCGCCGGTCACTTCGGCGATATCCGCCTCGCCGGCCAAGTCCCGCTCCATCACCGCGCAGAACACCTCGGTGCGCAACTGGCGCAGCGCGCGCTTGAGCGCCTCTTCGTTCGACGGCGCGCCGGGCTGAGCGCCAGCCTCCGCGCATAACGCATCGAGACGGGCGTCGATACGCTCGCGCGTGAGCGGCGCGGCGGCCAGCGCGCCGACCTGCGCGACCAGTTGCGGACGGGCCGCGGCGGCGCGCGCGGCGTAATGGGAATAGCTGGAACTCAGAAGGGTGGCGTCGGTCATTGAAAATCGGGCTCGCTCGTTGCTTGAGTCGCGTCGTAGGGTGTTGTTCCGATGTCGTTTCGTTGCGCATCGGCAGCGTGCAAACGGTGCGCAAAAGAGCGCGCCGCGGGCCTTGCCGGATCACGCTGACCGGCCGCGAGGCGGCATGCGGACAGGGTTTGCAGGAGGTCCGCCGACGCTTTTCCGTGTGTTACATTTCGTCGTTAATTCGCAAAACTACCATACGCCCAGCCGCCGCCGCATGTCCGAGCGAAACGACCCCGCCGACCCGCACGAACAGGAGCTGGCCCGGCATGTGAGCGCAAGCGACCACGTCGTGCTGCGCCGGACCCTGCGCGTGCTCGTCACGCTCGCGCTGACTCTCTATTTCATCGCAACGGCATTGTTTCTGGGCTTGCGCTACGTGGTGTTGCCGCGTATCGACACGTTCCGGCCGCGCATCGAAGCCGCGGTCTCCGAAAAACTTCACACACAGTTCACCATCGGCCGGCTGGCGCCGCACTGGAGTGGCTTCCAGCCTGGTCTCGACGTAACCAACC
This sequence comes from Paraburkholderia sp., assembly GCF_036488505.1. Classification (GTDB taxonomy): domain Bacteria; phylum Pseudomonadota; class Gammaproteobacteria; order Burkholderiales; family Burkholderiaceae; genus Paraburkholderia. Next base: position 3,960 of record NZ_DASXHN010000342.1, read on the forward strand.
TCGTGATCCGCGATGGCGACGGCAACCCGGCGCTGACGATTCCGCATGCCACCGCGACGGTGTCGTGGCACTCGCTGTGGCAGTTTCGCCCGGCGCTGTCGAGCCTGATCGTCGATCAGCCGGACGTGCTGGTCTCGCGCAGCGAGGACGGCGTGCTGTGGGTGGCGGGCGTGCCGGTACCGACGCGCCATAGCGGCAACGACACACTGTCCACCTGGCTGTTGCGCCAGCAGGCCATCGTCGTGCGCGGCGGCGTGCTGCGCTGGCACGACGCGACGCGCAATGCGCCCGAGCTCGCACTGCGCGACATCCGCATCGCGATCCTCAACGACGGCTACGATCACCGCATGGCGCTGCAGGCGCCGCCCGACGGCCAGTTGCTGCACCAGCCCCTCGATTTCCGCACACATTTCCGGCACGCGCCGCTCTCCGCGATCGGCAAGCCAATCAACTGGACCGGCCAGGCGTATATATCGACGGGCACGGTCGATCTGCCGGCGCTCGCGCGCTACGTCAAATTTCCGATCGAGACGTTCGCCGGCCGCATCGACAATGCGATCTGGATCGACTTCACCGAAGGCCGCATGACCAGCGCGGACGGCCAGCTGAACGGCACCGACGTCGCGTTGCGCGTGCGCCCGACGCAGCCGAAGCTGCTGATGCCGATCGCCCATTTCCGGTGGCGCGTCGAAGCAAGCGAAGGCGGCTACACACTGCAACTCACCGACCTGCGCGCCGAACTCGGCCAGCCGCCGCTCGAGGACGGCACGCCGCTCACCCGCAGCCTGACCTTCCAGACGCTGACCGGGCGCTACCGGACCGCGTCGCAACAACACGGGCAATTCCTGAGCGTGAGCGGCGATCGCGTCGATCTCGGCATCCTCGCTGAATTTAGCCGCGCGCTGCCGCTGCCACGGCGTTTCCTGAATGAGCTGGTGCGTATCAATCCGCGCGGGCTGGTGTCGGACTATCTGATCGAGGTGGAGCGCGGCAAGCCGGAATCCGGCAAAGCCGGCAGCGACCGCCGGCCGGGCGGCGCGGAGCCGATCGAGCGTTATCACTTCAAGGGCGATCTGCAGGGCATCAGCTTCGCCGCGCAGGAGCCGGGACCGGGGCTCACGCCGCGGGGTCATCCGCGTGCCGGCCTACCCGGCATCGAAAATCTGTGGGGCCGCGTCGATGCCGACGAAAAAGGCGGCAACGCGGTCCTCGATACGTCGAATGTGGCGATCACGCTGCCGGGCGTGTTCGACGATCCGCGTCTGAAGCTCGACCGTTTGCGCGGCCGCGCGAACTGGACGATGCTGCCGAAAGAGCCCGGCGCCGTTCGCCCGGGCTTCGCGGTCAAGCTGGCCGATATCAGCGTGTCGAACGCCGACGTCGCGGCCACCGCGACCGCGGACTACAGCAACCCGGGCCATGGCCGCGGCTCGCTCGACCTCGAAGCCAACTTCCAGCGCGCGCAGGTGACGCGCATCGCTCGCTATCTGCCGACCGCGGTCACCGAAAAGTTGCGCATCTACCTCGGCCACGCGTTGCAAGCGGGCGTCTCGCGCGGCGGCAAGATCGAGGTGCATGGCGATCTGACCAAGTTCCCGTACGCGCGCGACCCCGACGCAGGCCTGTTCCGTATCGTCGCGCCGTTCACCGGTGGCAGGTTCGACCCGACGCCGTATCCGCCGCGCAGAATGCGCAACGGCGCACCTAACGTATGGCCGGCACTCGACGGCATCGATGGGATGTTCGAGCTCAAGCAGAACGTGCTGCGCTTCGATATCGACCGCGGGCGTTACAAGCGCATTGCGCTGAGTGGCGTAACCGGCACGATCGCCGACCTCGGCACGAAGGGCTCGAACCTGACCATCCAGGGCAACGCGCGCGGGCCGCTCGCCGACATGCTCGACTATGTGAACGGCAGCTCTCTCGGCATCATGGCGCGGCACCGCACCGAGCAGATCCGCGCTGAAGGGCCCGCGTCGCTCGCGCTCAGGCTGACGATCCCGCGCACGCCGAAGCCGCATGTCGGCGTGGAGGGCACGGTCGGCTTCGAAAACAACCGGCTGAGCGCGAACCACGTGCCGCCACTGTCGCAGCTGAACGGCCGCGTGCGCTTTACTGAACACACGGCTCAGCTCGACCGGCTCTCCGCGCAGTTCCTCGGCGGCGACGTGCACGCGAACGGCGGCCTGCGCCAGGACGGCACGTATGCGCTGGCGCTCGGCGGCCATATCGCCGTCGATGCGGCGCGCGGCCTTGATCTGCATGGCCCGGCCGCGCAGGTGCTCGCGCATATGAGCGGCAGCGCGCCGTACGCGCTCAACATCAGCGGCGCGCGCGGCAGCTTGCCGGAAGTCAGCGCGAATTCCGATCTGACGGGCCTTGCGCTCGACTTCCCGGCGCCGTTCAAGAAACCGCTCGGCACGCCGATGCCGCTGCACTTCGCAGTGAACCCCGCGACCGCGCCCGGCGAAGCCGGTCTGGAGCGGCTCGACCTGACGTTCGGACCGGCCGCGGCCACGTATGTACTGCGCTATCAGCCGAAACTGCAGCCGAATACGCCGCCGCAGGTCGTGCGCGGCGCGATTGGCGTCAACCGGCCTGCGGACCTGCCGTCCGACGGTGTGGTCGCGGTGGTCGACCTGAAGGCGTTCGACGCCGATGCATGGCGCGCGCTCGCCTCGCAGCTGCGGGCCGGGGCCAACGGCGCCAACGGCGCGACCGGCGCAGCTGACACTACCGCCACCGTCTCGCGAGCGGCCGCGCCTAACCCCGCCGTCACGCAGTTCCTGCCGAACCGCTTTGCGCTGCACATCGACACGCTGACGCTGTTCAAGCGTCACTGGGACAACGTGATCGTCGGCGCGTCGCGCATGGATCGCACCTGGCAAGCGAACATCGCGTCGAACCAGGTATCGGGCCACGTGTCGTGGCTGCCGGGCGCGACCCGCCAGTCGCCCGGCAAACTGGAGGCGCGCTTTGCGCGCGTGGTGATTCCATCGGTCGAGGACAAGGACATGCTCGGCCCGGTGATCTCCACGCCGGCGCTCAACATGCCGTCGATCGATCTGGTCGTGGACGAACTGATCTTGCGCGAGCGCAACATCGGCCGGCTCGAGGTCAATGCGCATAATTTCGAGGAAAACGGCGTGCCGGTCTGGCAGCTCGACAAGCTCGACGTGACGAACCCCGCGGCCACGCTGAGCGCCACCGCGAACTGGCGCACGTCGACCTGGCTCGACAATGCAGCGGATCAAAACACGCCGCGCCGCACCGTGTTCGATTTCAAGCTCGACGTCAAGGATGCCGGCGCGCTGCTCGAACGCTTCGGCCTCGCGAGGACGCTAAAGAACGGCAGTGGCTCGCTCGCGGGCAAGGTGGCGTGGCAAGGCGGCCCGACCACGATCGATTACACGACGCTCAACGGCAATCTCGCGCTGGATCTGCATCACGGCCAGATCCTCAAGGTCGATCCGGGCGTCGCGACACTGCTGGGCGTGCTGAGCCTGCAAAGCCTTGCGCGCATCGCAACGCTCGACTTCCGCGACGTGATCGGCGAGGGACTGCCGTTTTCCAGCGTGACGGGCACCGCGGAGATTCATAACGGCATCGCCCGCACCGACAACTTCAGGATGGTGACCGCGCCGGCGCGTGCCGAGATGAGGGGGTCGGTCGACATCGCGCAGAAGACGCAAGACATGCATCTGCATGTGGTGCCGACCATTAGCGCTGGCGCAGCGGTGATCGCGGCGACGGTTGTCAATCCGCTTTTCGGCCTCGGCGCGCTGATTGCCGACCTGGCGTTTTCGCATTCGGTGTCGCATGTGTTCGCGCGCGAGTACAGCATCACCGGCTCGTGGACAAGGCCGCACGTCGAGCGGGTCACCACCGAACGGGGTAAGATGGACGCTCCCGCTTCGACCGTGGAAGCGCACTGATTTCGCTGGCTGCATGGCCGGTTCCGGCGCGTCAACGGCCGCCGCGCCAGCCCTGAACGACCCAAGCGGCGTGCGCTTCGCACCGCCGCCCTGCCGGGAGTCCTTCGATACGCTCATGAGCGAAACACACATCTCTTCCTCCATTGCCGCGGCATCGAGCGGCCCCGCCGGCAGCCCGTTCCGGGTTGCCGCGCTGCAGATGGTCAGCACGCCCGATCGCGAGCGCAACCTGGCCGACGCCGAGCGCCTGATCGGCGAAGCCGCGGCCGACGGCGCGCATCTCGTGCTGCTGCCCGAATATTTCTGCTTCATGGGCTTCAAGGACACGGACAAGCTCGCCGTGCGCGAGCCTTACCGGGACGGCCCGATCCAGCGCTTTCTCGCCGACGCCGCGCGCCGCCATCGCCTTTGGATCATCGGCGGCACCTTGCCGCTGACCGCGCCGGAAGCATCGCGGGTACTGAACACGACGCTCGTGTTCGACCCTGACGGCAACGAGGCCGCCCGCTACGACAAGATCCATCTGTTCAATTTCGAGAAAGGCGAAGAATCGTTCGACGAAGCGCGCACGATTCGTCCCGGCACGGAGGTGCGCGGCTTCGACGCGCCGTTCGGCCGGGTCGGCCTGTCGGTCTGCTACGATCTGCGCTTCCCGGAGCTGTACCGGCGCATGGGCGACTGCGCGCTGATCGTGGTGCCGTCGGCATTTACCTACACGACGGGCCGCGCGCACTGGGAGCTACTGCTGCGCGCCCGCGCGATCGAAAACCAGTGCTACGTGCTCGCCGCGGCGCAAGGCGGCAAACATGAAAACGGCCGCCGCACGTGGGGCCACAGCATGCTGATCGACCCGTGGGGCGAAATCGTCGCGGTGCGCGACGAAGGCGCTGGCGTGGTCGCCGGCAACATCGAGCGCGCGCGCATCGACGAAGTGCGGCAGAGCCTGCCCGCGTGGCGTCATCGCGTGCTCGACTGACGCCCGCATCGACATTGAAACTGCGGCGCCTGTCACGCATATAGCGGCTCAGGCGCCACCCCACCCCTTCGTATCGAGCAGAACATACTTCGCATGAACATCATCGAACCCGGTATCCGTAATCTCGCCGCCGCCAAGGACATCCTCCTCACGCCCTACGGTCTGGACGAGTCGCTGCTCACGCGCACGCTCGCAGAAATCTTCACGCACCGCGTCGACTACGCCGACCTGTACTTTCAGGCGACCCGCAGCGAAGCGTGGAGCCTTGAGGAAGGCATCGTGAAATCGGGCAGCTTCAGTATCGATCAGGGCGTCGGGGTGCGCGCGGTATCCGGCGAGCGCACCGCATTCGCGTACTCGGACGACCTGTCGCCCGAGGCGATCCGCCAGGCGGCCATCGCGACCCGTGCGATCGCGAAAGCCGGCGGCGGCAAGCAAAAGATCAAGGTCGCTTCGTCGTTGACCGGCATCGCCGGGCGCGATCTGTACCTGCCGTCCGATCCGCTGCATTCGCTCGACGCGACCGCCAAGGTCAAGCTGCTCGAGCGCATCGAGCAGATGGCGCGCGGCCGCGACCCGCGCATCCAGCAAGTGATGGCCGGCCTCGCCGGCGAATACGACGTGGTGCTGGTCGCACGCAGCGACGGCGGCTTCGCGGCGGACATCCGGCCGCTCGTGCGCGTGTCGGTCACGGTGATCGCCGAGCAGAACGGCCGCCGCGAGATCGGCAGCGGCGGTGGCGGCGGCCGTTTCGACTACGGCTATTTCACCGACGAAGTGCTGTCGCGCTACGTCGACGACGCGGTGCACGCGGCGCTGGTGAATCTCGAAGCGCGCCCGGCACCGGCCGGCGCGATGACCGTCGTGCTCGGCCCCGGCTGGCCCGGCGTGCTGCTGCACGAAGCGATCGGCCACGGCCTCGAGGGCGACTTCAACCGCAAGGGCTCGTCGGCGTTCGCGGGACGCATCGGCGAGCAGGTCGCCGCGAAAGGCGTCACCGTGGTCGACGACGGCACGCTGCCGAACCGCCGCGGCTCGCTGAACATCGACGACGAGGGCAACCCGACGCAGTGCACGACGCTGATCGAAGACGGCATCCTGAAGGGCTATATCCAGGACACGCTGAACGCGCGTCTGATGAAGATGCCCGTCACCGGCAACGCACGGCGCGAATCATACGCGGCACTGCCCATGCCGCGTATGACCAACACCTACATGCTCAACGGCGACAAGGATCCGCAGGAAATTCTCGCGTCCGTGAAGAACGGCCTCTACGCGGTGAACTTCGGCGGCGGTCAGGTCGACATTACGAACGGCAAGTTCGTGTTCTCGGCTTCCGAGGCGTACATGATCGAAAACGGCAAGATCACCTATCCGGTCAAGGGCGCGACGCTGATCGGCAGCGGCCCGGAGTCGCTCAAATACGTGACGATGATCGGCAACGACATGAAGCTCGATTCGGGCGTCGGTGTGTGCGGCAAGGAAGGCCAGAGCGTGCCGGTCGGCGTCGGTCAGCCGACGCTGCGCATCGAGCGGATGACGGTGGGCGGCACGGCGTGAGCGAGCCACGAATGCACGTTTCGTGCGCGAAGCGCACGGAACGTGCGGATTTGCCGCGTTTTTGCGCCGTCCCGCTTGTCAGCCGAGCCTGTACCGGGTTATAAACTCAACCACCGTTTTTAACCACCGACGCATTTCATTCCGCCATGTCCGCCAAGTTTTACTTTTACTTTTTTTGGCATCTCAGACCGCTGGCGGATCGAGAGGGGTGTTAGTGCACGCAGGACACCAAGAATTCCCGAAAAACCGCCAGCCCAGCCTGGCGGTTTTTTTTCGCGTCACGTTTTTGAAATCCGCTTTGCAACCGCGGCCGCAGCTTTCGCCGTCGACTATTTTTTGAGTGCCGTCCGCTCTGGCATCGCTGTTTGATCGCAACCTCCGCTGCCCGCGCGAACACGCTACAACCGATTCAGGAGAAAACAACATGCCCCCGCACAACACCGACGATGTCCGCATCCGCGAATTGAAAGAACTTACGCCGCCCGCTCACCTGATTCGCGAATTCGCCTGCGACGAGACCGTGTCCAACGTGATCTATGACGCGCGCAATGCAATGCATCGCATTCTGCACGGCATGGACGACCGTCTGATCGTGATCGTCGGACCGTGCTCGATTCACGACACCAAGGCCGCGCTCGAATACGCCGGCCGGCTGGTCGAGCAGCGCAAGCGCTTCGCGGGAGAGCTCGAAGTCGTGATGCGCGTGTACTTCGAAAAGCCGCGTACCACGGTGGGCTGGAAAGGCCTCATCAACGATCCGCATCTGGACAACAGCTTCAAGATCAACGAAGGCCTGCGCACCGCGCGCGAGTTGCTGTTGCGCATCAACGAACTGGGCCTGCCGGCCGGCACCGAATATCTCGACATGATCAGCCCGCAGTACATCGCGGACCTGATTTCGTGGGGCGCGATCGGCGCGCGCACCACCGAGTCGCAGGTGCACCGCGAACTGGCGTCGGGACTGTCGTGCCCGGTCGGCTTCAAGAACGGCACGGACGGCAACGTCAAGATTGCCGTCGACGCGATCAAGGCAGCCTCGCAGCCGCACCATTTCCTGTCGGTCACGAAGGGCGGCCACTCGGCGATCGTGTCGACGGCGGGCAACGAGGATTGCCACGTGATCCTGCGCGGCGGCAAGACGCCGAACTACGACGCCGATAGCGTCAACGCCGCCTGCGCCGACATCGGCAAGGCAGGTCTCGCCGCGCGCCTGATGATCGACGCGAGCCATGCGAACAGCTCCAAGAAGCACGACAACCAGATTCCGGTGTGCGCGGACATTGCTCGCCAGATCGGCTCCGGCGATGAGCGGATCGTCGGCGTGATGGTGGAATCGCACCTCGTTGCGGGCCGCCAGGATTTGCAGGAAGGTTGCGCGCTGACTTACGGCCAGAGCATTACCGATGGGTGCATCGGCTGGGACGAAAGCGTGGCCGTGCTCGAAGGTCTTGCCGATGCAGTCAAGCAGCGTCGCGTCGCGCGCGGCAGCGGTAACTGAATTGCTCGTCCCGCGCTGATACGGCTGCCCGTCAGCCCTCTGTAGAAAGCCTGGTTCGATTTCTAACCGGGTTTTTTATCGGCCATTCGGACGAATGGTGCTTCGAACTCCGCCTCTGTACCGTAACAGCTGGTTGCCCGGTCCTGTGCGACTTGACCGGGTTCGGTGCAACGTATAAAATTTTGTACATCAGGGCGGCTATGGGGCATGAAAAAGAGCAGGAGAAAGAAATTCGCTGGCTAGGCTCGAGCTATCGCGATTTGCTCGCCTTTCCCGACGAAGCACGTCGTCTCGCGGGGTTTCAGCTGCACAAGATTCAGTCCGGGCTAGATCCTGACGACTGGAAACCGCTTGAGTCGATCGGTGCGGGAACGCGGGAAATCCGCATTCACGAAGAAACTGGCATTTTCCGCTTGATGTATGTGACCAAGTACGTCGAAGCGCTTTACGTGCTGCATTGTTTCCAGAAGAAAACGCGGAAGCTCGGCGCGCAAGACAGAAAGATCGCCGCGACTCGATATCGCGCCATCATTAACGAGAGGCAAACCTGGCAATGACGATCGACACCAAAATCCGTCACGTAAGCAAACCCGGCTGCAATCTGTTTGCGCAACTCGGCTTTTCCGCCGAAGAAGCGCAACGCCTGCATGCCGCGTCGCAAAAGCAGATCAACGACACGCGGCTGCTCAAGGAGCAACTGATGACCGAGCTGTCCAGCTGGATCGAACAGCATCATCTGAAGCAGGCCGAAGCCGCCGAAATTCTGATGGTGTCGCGCCCTCGCGTGTCTGACGTCGTCAACAAGAAAACCACCAAGTTCACGATCGACACACTCGTCGAAATGATGAGCCGCATCGGCAAGCCGGTGACGCTCGCGATTGGTTGATCATCGGTGAACGCTTGCGCGCCGCATGTGCATGCGCGCGAGTCGCGCCGGCCTTCAATGGGTGCCGCGATCGTGCTGCCACAGCACATCGCTGCCGCCATCCGCGCGATTAAGCACGCGCGCAAGCACGAACAGCAGGTCGGAGAGCCGGTTCACATACTGACGGGGCGCCGGGTTGATCGCCTCGTGTTCGCCGAGCGCCACAATCGCGCGTTCAGCGCGACGGCATACCGTGCGGCACACATGCGCAAGCGCGGCTGCGCGCGAGCCGCCGGGCAGAATGAACTCCTTGAGCGGCGTCAATGCCGCGTTGTAATCGGCGAGCCAGCCGTCGAGTTGCGCAAGGTGCCGGTCGGTAATCATCGTGTGACCGGGAATGCATAATTCGCCGCCCAGATCGAACAGGTCATGCTGAATCGCGACTAGCGCGGCCCGCACGTCGTCGGGCAGGCGCTCGCACAACAGCACGCCAAGATTCGAATTGAGTTCGTCGACCTCGCCAATCGCGGCGATGCGCGCGCTGTCCTTGCGCACGCGACGGCCGTCGCCCAGGCCGGTGGTACCGTCGTCACCAGTGCGAGTGGCGATCTTGCTCAGGCGATTGCCCATGATGTCTCCGTCTATTCAGTAACGATGCACGAATCAAACGCGCCGGGCCGAATGCCCACCACGTTTATCCATATTGCACGCATCGCAAAATCGCCGCCATTATATGAGCACGATATGAGCACGAGCCGGCCGATGCCGCCCCGCAGGCGAACAGCGTAGAATGAAGCGCATGCTGCAAAAGAAGCCGCACCCCGGCATATCAGCAACTATTTTCATCGATCGGAGCAGGTCCGTCGCGCTGCCCGGATCGACAAGGAGACATGCGTGAACCATCCCGTGCCGCCGGCCGCGCTGCGCCGGCCGTTTCCCGTCGAATTGCTGAACGACCTCAAAGCCGCGTTCGGCGAACGCGTGTCCGTGGCCGAAGCCGTGCGCGCGCACCATGGCCGCGACGAATCCCCTTTCGATCCCCAACTGCCTGACGCGGTCGTCTTCGCCCGCACCACCGAAGACGTGCAAACCGCGGTCAAACTGTGCGGACAGTACGACGTGCCGATCATTCCGTATGGCAACGGCTCGTCGCTCGAAGGCCATCTGCTCGCGGTGCAAGGCGGCGTATCGATCGATCTGTCGGCAATGAACCGGGTGTTGTCGATCAATGCGGAAGACCTGACCGTGACCGTCGAACCCGGCATCTCGCGCAAGCAGCTGAATGAAGCACTGCGCGACACCGGCTTGTTCTTCCCGATCGATCCGGGTGCGGACGCGAGCATCGGCGGCATGTCGGCCACGCGCGCGTCGGGCACCAACGCCGTGCGCTACGGCACGATGCGTGAAAACGTGCTCGGCCTGACGGTCGTGCTCGCCGATGGCCGCGTGATCAAAACGGGCACGCGCGCGCGCAAGTCGTCGGCGGGTTATGACCTCACGCGTCTTTTCGTCGGCTCCGAAGGCACGCTCGGCGTGATTACCGAAATCACCGTGCGCCTCTATCCTCAGCCCGAGGCCGTATCGGCCGCTGTGTGCACGTTTCCGTCAATGGGCGACGCGGTGCGCGCGGTCATCGAGACTATCCAGATCGGCGTGCCGATCGCGCGGGTCGAATTTGTCGACTCGCTCGCGATCCGCTCGATCAATCGCCATTCGAATCTGACGCTGCGCGAAGCGCCCACGCTGTTCTTCGAATTCCACGGCACCGAGGCCGGCGTGAAAGAGCAGGCCGAACTCGTGCAGGACATCGCCGCGCAGAACGCCGGCGAAGGTTTCGAATGGGCGACCCGGCCGGAAGACCGCAGCCGTCTGTGGAATGCGCGTCACAACGCCTACTTCGCGATGCTGCAACTGAAGCCCGGCTGCCGCGCGGTCACGACCGACGTATGCGTGCCGATCTCGCGCCTCGCCGAATGCGTGGTCGAAACGGAGCAGGATCTGAACGCATCGCCGCTGCCCTGCCCGATCGTCGGCCATGTCGGCGACGGCAACTTCCACGTCGCGATCCTGATCGACCCGGACAAGCCGGAAGAACTCGAGGAAGCCGAACGCCTGAATCGTCGCATCGTGCAGCGCGCGTTGCGCATGGACGGCACCTGCACCGGCGAGCACGGTGTCGGTCTGCACAAGATGGGTTTCCTGCTCGAAGAGCACGGCGACGCCGCGGTCGATACGATGCGCGCGATCAAGCATGCGCTCGATCCGCGCAATCTGATGAACCCGGGCAAGATCTTCGCCTGGGCGGCGTGACGGATAGCGGGCAAGCCGGGCACCGCGGCAGGTCGGGTGGCCTGCGCGCCGCTCGCGTCTGAATCAAAGCAGCGCGAAGCAACCGGCGTGGAACAGATCGGATAAAGCAAGCGCCGCAAACAGCCGGCTCGAACGGCGAGCCGGCGAGCCGAAGCGGCGAAAGCCACGATGGAGACGAATCACATGAACGCACCCGCTGAACTGTCGGCCGACGTACTGGCCCAGCGCCAGCGCGAAGTCGTGCAGGCGCTGATGGCCGTATTGCCGAACCACTGTCTGCTTTACCGCGAGGAAGACACCGTCGCGTACGACTGCGACGGCCTCGCGGCCTACCGGCGACTGCCGCTCGCGGTCGCGCTGCCGGAAACCGAATCGCAGGTGCAGCGCATCGTGCAGATCTGCCACCGCCTGGAAGTGCCGATTGTGCCGCGTGGCGCGGGCACCGGACTGTCCGGCGGCGCCATGCCGATCAAGCACGGCGTGGTGGTCTCGCTCGCGCGCTTCAGAAAGATCGTCGAAGTCGACTCCTATGCGCGTACCGCGACCGTGCAGCCAGGCGTGCGCAACCTTGCGATCTCCGAGGCCGCAGCGCCGTACGGTCTCTACTATGCGCCGGACCCATCGTCGCAGATCGCCTGCACGATCGGCGGCAACGTGTCGGAAAACTCCGGTGGCGTGCATTGCCTCAAGTACGGCCTGACCGTGCATAACGTGCTGCGCGTACGCGCGGTGACGATGGAAGGCGAGGTGGTCGAATTCGGCTCGCTCGCGCCGGACGCGCCCGGGCTCGATCTGCTCGCGGTGATGATCGGCAGCGAGGGCATGTTCGCGATCGTCACCGAAGTAACCGTCAAGCTGATCCCGAAACCGCAAACGGCGCAGGTGATCATGGCGAGTTTCGACGACGTCATCAAGGGTGGCGACGCGGTCGCCGGCATCATCGCGGCAGGCATCATTCCGGCCGGCCTCGAGATGATGGACAAGCCGGCCACGCGCGCGGTCGAGGAATTCGTCAATGCGGGCTACGACCTCGACGCGGCGGCCATCCTGCTGTGCGAGTCCGACGGCACGCCCGAAGAGGTCGCCAACGAGGTCGTGCGCATGACCGCGGTGCTGCGCGAACACGGCGCGACGCGCATCCAGATTTCCCGCACCGAGGCGGAGCGGCTGCGCTTCTGGTCCGGGCGCAAGAACGCGTTTCCGGCGGCCGGCCGCATTTCGCCGGACTACTACTGCATGGACGGCACGGTACCGCGCCGCAGTATCGGGCCGCTGCTCGCGCGCATCGAAGAAATGGAAAAAAAGTACCAACTGCGCTGCATCAACGTGTTCCATGCGGGCGACGGCAACATGCATCCGCTGATCCTCTTCAACGGCAACGACCGGGACGAATGGCATCGCGCCGAGGCCTTCGGCAGCGACATCCTCGAGGCGTGCGTCGAACTCGGCGGCACGGTGACGGGCGAGCACGGCGTCGGGATCGAAAAGATCAATTCGATGTGCGTGCAGTTTTCACCCGAGGAGCGCGATGCGTTCCACGCGGTCAAGCGCGCGTTCGACGCGCCGGGCCTGCTGAACCCCGACAAGGGCATTCCTACCCGGGCGCGGTGCGCCGAATACGGCAGGATGCACGTGCGCGGCGGGCTGCTGCCTCATCCCGATCTGCCGCGCTTCTAGGGTCCGGCCCAGCATCGCGCATGACCTGCCGGTTCGCTGACCCGCGCGGTGGGCCAGCGCGCGTGCGCGCAACGCCCGCCGGCGCCTCCAGCCGTTGCTGCCCGATGCGGTGCCGGTACGGGTGCGCTCCGGGTTGCCAGCGAGCCCCCGCCCGGTACAATCAATCGAAACACAACGAGCAGGACACCATGGAAGAGGACGACATCGTCGCGGTATGGTCGGAGCGCGTGCGTTCGGCCAGCGCCGAAGGGCGCGCGTTGCGCATCCGTGGCGGCGGCACCAAGGACTGGTACGGTCAAACGCTGGAAGGTGAAATCCTCGACACGCGCGCTTATCGCGGCATCATCGCGTATGACCCGGCCGAGCTCGTGATCACCGCGCGGGCGGGCACGCCCCTGCTGGAAATCGAAGCTGCGCTCGCCGAGCACGATCAGATGCTCGCATTCGAGCCGCCGCACTTCGGCCCGCAAGCCACCTTCGGTGGCTGCATCGCCGCGGGCATTTCCGGACCGCGCCGGCCGGCTGTCGGCGCGGCGCGCGACTTCGTGCTCGGCGCCGTCGTGATGAACGGCCAGGGGCAGATTCTGCGCTTCGGCGGCCAGGTCGTGAAGAACGTCGCGGGCTACGACGTATCGCGTCTGCTGGCGGGCTCGCTGGGCACGCTCGGGCTGATCCTCGAACTGTCGATCAAGGTGCTGCCACTGCCGCAGGCCGAAGCCACGCTGAAATTCGAGATGAACGGCACCGACGCGGTGCGCAAGCTCAACGAATGGGCCGGCCGCCCGCTGCCGATCACCGCGAGCGCATGGCGCAACGGCACGCTCGCCGTGCGCCTCGCGGGCGCGGAAGCCGCGGTCAAGGCGGCACGCACGGCGCTAGGCGGCGAAGTCGTCGATGCGGTGGAAGCGGCGCGGTTCTGGGCCGGCCTGCGCGAGCAAACCGATTCGTTTTTCGCGGCGATTCCGCCGAACGCTGCGCTGTGGCGACTTGCACTGCCGTCGATCACCGAGCCGCTGCAACTGCCCGGCGCGCAACTGATGGAATGGGGCGGCGGCCAGCGCTGGTGGATCACCGACACCGACGCGCAGACCGTGCGCATCAGCGCGAAACAGGCCGGCGGCCACGCGACGATCTTCCGCGGCGGCCACGGTTATGACCGTAGCGCCGGCGTCTTCACGCCGCAGCCCGCGCCGCTGATGAAAATCCATCGCGGCCTCAAACATGCTTTCGACCCGGCCCGCATCTTCAACCGCGGCCGTCTCTACTCTGACTTCTGAGCGACGCGATGCAAACGAACCTCGCGGACTTCATTCGCAATACACCCGATGGCGACGAAGCCGACGCCATCCTGCGCAAATGCGTGCACTGCGGTTTCTGCACGGCGACTTGCCCGACCTATCAACTGCTCGGCGACGAACTCGACGGCCCGCGCGGCCGCATCTATCTGATCAAGCAGATGGTCGAGGGCGCGCCGGTCTCGCGCAGCACACAGACGCATCTCGATCGCTGCCTCACCTGCCGCAACTGCGAATCGACCTGCCCGTCCGGCGTCCAGTACGGCAGGCTGGTCGAAATCGGCCGCAAGATCACCGAGGAAAAGGTGCGCCGCCCGCTCGGCCAGCGCGTGTTGCGCCGCGTGCTCGCGAGCGTCTTGCCGAACAGCGCGATCTTCACGCCGGCGATGCGGCTCGGCCAGCAGTTCCGCGGCTTGCTGCCGAAAAAGCTGCGCGACAAGGTGCCCGCGCGGCAACGCCCGCTCGAATGGCCGTCCGCGAAACACGAACGCAAGATGCTGATGCTCGCGGGCTGCGTGCAACCGTCGATGATGCCGAACGTCAACGTCGCGACCGCGCGGGTATTCGATGCGCTCGGCATCGAAACGGTGGTCGCGCCCGAAGCCGGCTGCTGCGGCGCGATCCGCCTGCATCTCGGCTATAACGACGAAGCGCTCGACGACCTGCGCGCCAACATCGACGCATGGTGGCCGCACGTCGAGCAGGGCGCCGAGGCGATCCTGATGAACGCGTCGGGCTGCGGCGCGACGGTCAAGGAATACGCGCATCTGCTGCGCCACGATCCGGCGTATGCGGAGAAGGCGCGCCGTATCGTCGAACTGACGCGCGACGTCGCCGAGATCCTGCCAGAGTTCGAGGAGCAGCTCGTCGCGATCACGCGGCGCCGTTCTGTGCATACGGTCGCCTTTCATCCGCCGTGCACGCTGCAACACGGGCAGCAGATTCGCGGCAAGGTCGAGCAGTTGCTCACCGCCCTTGGCATCGAAGTGCGCCTGCCCGCCGACAGCCATCTGTGCTGCGGCTCGGCCGGCACGTATTCGCTGACACAGCCGCGCCTGTCGTATGCATTGCGCGATCAGAAGCTCGAGCGGCTGCAGGCGCAGGAGCCGCAAGTGATCGTATCGGCGAACGTTGGCTGCATCGCGCATCTGCAAAGCGGCACGTCGACGCCGGTCGCGCACTGGATCGAACTGGTCGAGCACATGCTGTCCGTATAATCGGGGTCGTCGCCGAACACCGGTTCCGTTCCATGTCCGATCTGAATCATCATCTCGCTCACCACCTCGCCGAAGTGCAGCAGCGCATCGCGAAGGCCGCGCAAGCGGCCGGCCGCGACCCGCATGCGGTCACGCTGCTCGCGGTTTCCAAAACCTTTCCCGCCGATGCCGTGCGCGCCGCCCATGCGGCAGGGCAACCGGCGTTCGGCGAGAACTACGTGCAGGAATCGCTCGACAAGATTCAGGCGCTCGCCGATTTGCGCGCGTCGCTCGCATGGCATTTCATCGGCCCGCTGCAATCGAACAAGACGCGCCCCGTCGCGGAGAACTTCGACTGGGTGCATTCGGTCGATCGGCTCAAGATCGCCCAGCGGCTTTCGGAGCAGCGCCCCGACCATCTGCCGCCGCTGAACGTCTGTTTGCAGGTCAACGTCAGCGGCGAGGCGTCGAAAAGCGGTGTGACCGTCGCCGACGCGGCCGATATTGCACGCCAGATCGCCGCGCTGCCGAAGCTGACACTGCGCGGCCTGATGTCGATTCCCGAACCGGCCGGCGACCTCGACGCACAGCGCGCGCCGCATCGCGAGTTGCGCGAACTGTTCGAGCGCTTGCGCGGCGACGGACTCGCGCTCGATACGCTGTCGATGGGCATGTCGGCGGACCTCGACGCGGCCGTGCTCGAAGGCGCGACGATCGTGCGCGTCGGCACCGCGATCTTCGGCGCGCGCGACTATTCGCACTGAGCTTTTTCCGGGACCCGCGCGCGACTAGCCGGGTCCGTCATCGCATCCCGCCTCTCACTTGAACCTCACCCGGACCATCATGAAAATTGCGTTTATCGGCGGCGGCAACATGGCCGCGGCGTTGATCGGCGGCCTCATCAAGCGGGGCGCCGCGCCCGCTGACCTGTACGCGGTCGATCCGAACGAAGACGCGCGCAAGCGCAACGAGCAGCGATTCGGCATCCGCACCGGGGCCGCCGCGGACACCGCGCTCGCCGCGTACGACGCGGTCGTCCTCGCGGTCAAGCCGCAGATCCTGAAGAGCGTGGCCGAAACGGTGGCGCCGCATTTGCAAGCGTCACAGCTGGCGATCAGCATCGTCGCGGGCATTCGCATCGCGGACATGTCGCGCTGGCTGAACGGCCATAGCCGCGTCGTGCGCGTGATGCCGAACACGCCGGCGCTGATCGGCATGGGCGTGACGGGATTGGTCGCGACGAACGACGTCGACGAGGCGGGCCGCGCGCTCGCATCGCAGGTGCTCGGCGCGGTCGGCGAAACGGTGTGGTTCGACGACGAAGCGAAGATCGACGCGGTGACCGCGATCTCGGGCAGCGGGCCGGCCTACGTGTTCTATTTCATCGAAGCGCTGCAGGAAGCCGCGCGCCAACTCGGCATGAACGACGCGCAGGGCCGCGCGCTCGCGGTCGCGACCTTCGCGGGCGCCGCGCAACTCGCGGCCAGTTCCGACGAGCCGCTGAGCGTGCTGCGCGAACGCGTGACGTCGAAGGGCGGTACCACCGCGGCGGCGCTCGCGTCGTTCGCGGCGAGCGGCATCAAGGAAGCGATCGTGCGCGGCGCGCTGGCCGCCGATGCGCGTGCGCGCGAGATGGGTGACGAGTTCGGCAAGCAGTAAGCCGATCGTCCAGCGGAAACATATATCTGCCGTAGGCGCTCGCCCGTCGAATCGGAGCGAGCGCCTACGGCGTGCAGACACGGCAGCGGCGTTGAAAAGCGCGGCGAAAATTAAAACGAAGCCACCGCGTAATGCGCGGCGATACCGACGAACAGCGCGCCGCCGAGCCAGTTGTTATGACGGAACGCGGCGAAGCACGCCATCCGTTCGCGGTTGCGGATCAGCATGTAGTGATAGATCGCGCATCCGGCCGCGGCCGCCCAGCCGATCCAGTACAACAGCCCGAAACCGAGCGTCACGCCGATGCCGGCATAGATCCCGAGCGTCACCGCATAGCACAGCATGATTGCGGCCACGTCGAAACGGCCGAACGTCAGCGCCGACGTGCGGATGCCGATCTTGATGTCGTCCTCGCGATCGACCATTGCATATTCGGTGTCGTACGCGACCGACCAGAAAACATTCGCCAGCAGCATCACCCAGCCGAGCAGCGGCACGTGGTCCTGCACCGCGGCGAAGGCCATCGGAATGCCGAAACCGAACGCGATACCGAGGTACGCCTGCGGAATCGCGAAAAAACGCTTGGTGAACGGATACGAGCCGGCGACGAACAGCGCCACCACCGACAACTCTTTGGTCAGCGCGTTGAGCGGCAGTATCAGCACAAACGCGAGCAGCGACAAACCGAGGGCGAGTGCGATCGCTTCCCACGCGTTGATCTTGCCGGATGTGAGCGGGCGATTCTCGGTGCGCTTCACGTAGCGGTCGAAATCGCGGTCCGCATAGTCGTTGATCGCGCAGCCGGCCGAGCGCATCAACACGGTGCCGACGATGAAAATCACCAACAACTGCCATGACGGATGACCGCCGGATGCAATCCACAGCGCGTTGAGCGTCGGCCACAGCAACAGCAGGCTGCCGATCGGCTTGTCCATTCGCACGAGGCGCAGATACAGGGGGAGTCGGGCAAACATGGGACGGATTCGGTGAAGTGCGAACACGGTGCGGCTATTTTATGGGATGCAGGTGGCTGGCCCGGTTTCGAGTGGCCGGGCGCTCGCTTGCGGGGGCGTGCTAATGACGCGGCCACGCGGCGGCCAACGCAAAAAATAAAGCCTCCCGCATGAGGAGGCTTTATTCGCTTTCAGCACGGTGTGCGCATCGCCACACCCGCATCAGATGCTAGTCGAGTGCAGCTTGCCCACAGGTCACGCGAGCAGCGAGCGCAACATCCAAGCGGTCTTTTCATGCGTCTGCATGCGTTGCGTGAGCAGGTCGGCGGTCGGTTCGTCGTTGGCGGCTTCCGTCGACGGGAAAATCGCGCGCGCGGTGCGCACCACCGCTTCCTGACCTTCGACGAGCTGGCGGATCATGTCTTCCGCAGCCGGCACGCCATCGGCTTCGGGGATCGACGACAGCTTCGCGAAGTCCCTGTAGCTGCCGGGCGCATGCACGCCCAGCGCGCGGATACGTTCGGCGATTGCGTCGACCGCGAGCGCGAGTTCGTTGTATTGCGTTTCGAACATCAGATGCAGCGTATTGAACATCGGACCCGTGACGTTCCAGTGGAAGTTGTGGGTCTTCAGGTAGAGCGTGTAAGTGTCGGCGAGCAGACGCGCCAGCCCTTCCGCGATCTTCTTGCGATCCTTGTCGCTGATCCCGATGTTGACGTGCTGTACGGCTGCGGCTTCTTTCTTGGCCATGATGACTCCTTCGAAGAGTGATACGAACCGGTCGGCAAATGACAGCTGCGAAACGGACCTAAAACGTTCGACAGTGTAGCGTGAAATTCCGGGAGATTCGCGCGACGCGCGGCTGCGCGCGTTGATTTGACAGCGGTTCGAGCCCCGTTGCGCGAGCGTCTCGCCATCGTGGCAAGTCGAATCCACCGCTGCTTCGATCGTCTCGCGTGCACCCGTCTCGCGCCAATCCGCCGCCGCTCACCCGCGCAGCACGTGCTGCAACGCCTGCGCGGCGAGCACCGCGAAGCCGCTCGTGACGATCGCGAATCCGACCGCCTTGCGCAGGATCTCCGCGTGCCGCTTCTGCTGCCATCGCATCCCACGCGCGGCGGCCGAACCGCCAATGGTTGCCATCATCATCTGGATCATGATCGTCCTCCCGGTTCGTCTTGGCGCGGGTGCTGCATGCCTGCGCCGCACCCGCCCGTTGCTCTGTTACGCCACTACGGCTTTGCTACCTGCTACACACGCAGCGCTCAACGGCCTTTGCGTTCCTGCGATGCGGCCAGCGCCGCGATGACACCTTCCGCGTAGGCCGGGTCGGCGCGGCGAAAATGCTCTATCTGACGCGCGACGATGTCCTGCGGCACGCCATCGATATGCCGCGCGATATTGCCGAACAGACGCTCGCGCTGCGCCGCGTCGAACAGTTCGAACAGCATGCGCGGCTGCGTGTAGTAATCGTCGTCCTCGCGATGCTCGTAATGCGCGACCGCGCCTGCCGCAAGCGGCGGCTCGGACGCATCCGCATCCTGCGCGAAGTCGCCGAAGCGGCTCGGCTCGTAGTTCACGGTGCCGCCGAGATTGCCGTCGGTGCGCATCGCGCCGTCACGGTGAAACGAATGCGGGTTCGGCGTGCGCGGCGCGTTCACCGGGATCTGATGGTGATTGACGCCGAGCCGGTAACGCTGCGTATCGCCATACGAGAACAGCCGCCCCTGCAACAGGCGATCCGGCGAGAAGCCGATGCCCGGCACCACGTTGGCCGGCGTGAACGCCGCCTGCTCGACATCGGCGAAATAGTTCGCCGCGTTGCGGTTCAACTCGATCGTGCCGACGTCGATCAGCGGATAGTCCTTCTGCGACCATACTTTCGTGATGTCGAATGGATTGAAGCGATAGCTCGCAGCCTCCGCTTCCGGCATCACCTGAATCGCGAAACGCCACTTCGGGAAGTTGCCGGCGTCGATGCTGTTGATCAGATCCCGCTGCGCGCTTTCGCGGTCCGACGCGACCACCTGCGCGGCTTCGGCATCGGTGAAGTTGTCGATGCCCTGCAGCGACTTGAAGTGAAACTTCACCCAGAACCGCTCGTTGTTAGCGTTGATGAACGAGTACGTGTGCGAGCCGAAACCGTGCATCTGCCGATAGTTCTTCGGAATGCCGCGATCGCTCATCAGGATCGTCACCTGATGCAGCGACTCCGGATGACGCGACCAGAAATCCCACGCCGCGACGTTGCTGCGCAGGTTCGTGTGCGGGTCGCGCTTCTGCGTATGGATAAAGTCCGGAAACTTCAGCGGATCGCGGATAAAGAACACCGGCGTGTTGTTGCCGACCACGTCCCAGTTGCCATCCTCGGTGTAGAACTTGATCGAGAAGCCGCGCACGTCGCGTTCGGCGTCGGCCGCGCCACGCTCGCCGGCCACCGTCGAAAAGCGCATGAACAGCGGCGTCTCGTGGCCGAGCTGCGCGAACACTTTGGCCTTCGTATAACGCGAGATCTCGTGCGTGACCTTCAGTGTGCCGAATGCACCGGAACCCTTCGCGTGGACGCGGCGCTCGGGAATCACTTCGCGGTCGAAGTGGGCGAGCTTTTCGAGCAACCAGACGTCCTGCAGCACGACCGGGCCCCGGGCGCCGGCGGTGATCGAATTCTGGTTGTCTGCGACGGGCGCGCCGGCCGCGTTGGTGAGCTTGCGTTCTGACATGCGTACTCCTGCGTGGATTTTTATCGAAATAGAGAACAGCGGCGCGGCATCCGCAAACCGGATGCCGTGATGAATCGGCTCGTCAGGCGCCCAGCACCCGGTCGACCAACAAGGCCACCGCGACGGTGCGCGTACTCGGGGTTGAGATCAGCGGGGCCGGCGTGGCCTGTGGTGTGTCGGAAGCGTGGATGGGCTGCGAATCCGCTTGCATGATGTTTTCCTCCGGTTTGCGTTACGCGCCAGGCTTCCGGGCCGAGCGCTGCGCCGTGTGGGACAAGGATCGGGCGATCCGTGGAGGAGACTATATCAATGCTATCGAACTTTCGTGTTTGATTAACTTAATCTATTCGATAGGACGCACTTGCGATCTTTTCGAGACATCCGGCCGCCAATGCGGCGCGCAAGCGGCCGTCTCTTAATTGACCGCCGCCGGCAGATCGAGCTTTTTGACGCCCGGCAGATCGCAAGCGGCGATCGCATCGCAGATTGCTTCGATCGCGGGCATGCGCGTGAAGCTTTTGCGCCACGCAAGCACGACGCGCCGGTCGGGCACGGGCTCGTCGAACGCGACGTAGCTGAGCAGACCCGCGTCGATACCGGCCGCATGCGGCTTCACCTCATGCACCGACATGCGCGGCAGCACCGTGATGCCGACGCCGCTCGCCACCATATGGCGAATCGTCTCCAGCGACGAGCCCTCGAAGGTCTTCTGGATACCGTCCGCATTCTGCGAAAAACGCATCAGTTCCGGGCACACGCCGAGCACGTGATCGCGGAAGCAGTGGCCGCTGCCCAGCAGCAGCATGGTTTCCTGCTTCAGGTCTTCGGGGTCGATCTTCGCGCGCGTTTCCCACGCATGACCGGACGGCAGCGCGACGACGAACGGCTCGTCGTAGACCGGACGCAGCATCAGCCCCGTCTCGGGAAACGGCAACGCCATGATCGCGACGTCGATTTCGCCCTGCTTGAGCAGTTCGATCAGCTTGAGCGTGTAGTTTTCCTGCAGCATCAGCGGCATCTGCGGCACGCGCGCGATCATCTGCTTGACCAGCGTGGGCAACAGATACGGCCCGATCGTGTAAATCACGCCAAGGCGCAGGGGGCCGACGAGCGGGTCCTTGCCCTGCTTCGCGATCTCCTTGATCGCGAGCGTCTGCTCGAGCACGCGCTGCGCTTGCGTGACGATCTGTTCGCCGATCGGCGTGACGCTGACCTCGCTGGTGCCGCGCTCGAAGATCTGCACGTTCAGCTCGTCTTCGAGCTTCTTGATCGCGACGGACAGCGTGGGCTGGCTGACGAAACACGCTTCGGCGGCCCGGCCGAAGTGCCGCTCGCGCGCGACCGCCACGATGTATTTCAATTCGGTGAGCGTCATTCGGGGATCAATCAGTTTGGTGGATTCGATAGGTTCTAGTTATACACCTATAGGGTCGGTTCGCCAACCTGGGCCGGGCTTTCGGCTGAAGCGTGCCACCGCACGGCCCGCGCCGGCCTCACGCCTTCAGATACTGCTCGCGGGCGCCGAGCCAGCGCGCCAGATGCTGAAGCACCACGTCCGGATAGTTTTCCAGCAGCGCCGCAGCGGCCTCGCGGGCCGGTTCGATCAGCCACTGGTCGTTCTGAAGGTCCGCGAAGCGCAACATCGCGGCACCCGACTGGCGCGCGCCAAGAAACTCGCCCGGACCGCGAATTTCGAGATCGCGCCGCGCGATTTCGAAACCGTCGGTGGTCTCGCGCATCGTTTGCAGGCGCGCGCGCGCGGTCATCGACAGCGGCCCGGTATACAGCAGCACGCAGACCGACGCGGCGCTGCCACGTCCCACCCGCCCGCGCAATTGATGCAGTTGCGCGAGGCCGAAGCGCTCCGCGTGCTCGATCACCATCAGCGACGCGTTCGGCACGTCGACGCCGACTTCGATCACCGTCGTCGCGACCAGTAGCTGGACCTCGTTGCGCGAGAACGCGTCCATCACCGCCGCCTTCTCGCCGGGCGCGAGACGGCCATGCACGAGCCCGACCTTCAGTTCGGGCAGCGCGGCGACCAGCGTTTCGTAGGTCTCGACCGCGGTCTGCAACTGCAAGGTCTCGCTTTCCTCGATCAGGGGGCACACCCAGTACACCTGACGCCCCGTCAGCGCGGCCTCGCGCACGCGGCCGATCACTTCTTCGCGGCGCGCGTCGGAGATCAGCTTGGTGAGGATCGGCGTACGGCCAGGCGGCAGTTCGTCGATCGTCGACACGTCGAGGTCCGCGTAGTAGGTCATTGCGAGCGTGCGCGGAATCGGCGTCGCCGACATCATCAGTTGATGCGGCTGAAAGTCGCGCGCGCCATCGGCCGCGTTTTTCGCCTTTGCGCGCAGCGCGAGCCGTTGCGCGACGCCGAAGCGATGCTGTTCATCGACGATCACGAGGCCGAGGCGCGCGAACTCGACCGCGTCCTGAATGATCGCGTGCGTGCCGATCACGAGCTGCGCGGTGCCGAGCGCGGCGGCTTCGATCGCCGCGCGCTTCTCCTTCGTCTTCAGGCTGCCCGCGAGCCACGCGACGCTGACGCCAAGCGGCTCGAGCCAGCCGCGCAGCTTGCGGGCGTGCTGCTCGGCGAGGATTTCAGTGGGCGCCATCAGCGCAGCCTGGTAGCCGGCGTCGATCGCCTGCGCGGCGGCGAGCGCCGCGACGATCGTCTTGCCGCTGCCGACGTCGCCCTGCAAGAGCCGCTGCATCGGATGCGGCTGGGTCAGATCGAGTGCGATCTCGCCGCCGACGCGCTGCTGCGCGCCCGTCAGCGCAAACGGCAGCGCCTTCAGCAAACGCGCGACCAGCGCCGACTCATCGCCGAGCTTGCGACGTGGCATCGCCGGCGCGGCGCGGGTGCGCCGCTCGTCGTGTGCGCGCTTGAGCGACATCTGCTGCGCGAGCAGTTCCTCGAACTTGATACGAATCCACGCGGGATGCGTGCCGTCGATCAGCGCGGTCTCGTCCGACTGCACGCCCGGATGATGCAGCGTGCGCACCGCATCCAGCAGCGACGGCACGCCGAGCGGCTCGACAAACGCGCGCGCGACCGGCTCGGGCAGCAGTTCGGGCAGCGGCGTGCGCGCGAGCGCGTTGTCGATCGCCTTGCGCAGATAGGCCTGCGACACCCCAGCGGTGCTCGGATAGACCGGCGTCAGCGCCTGCGGCAGCGGCGTGTCTTCATCGACGACGCGCACCGCCGGATGCACCATTTCGATGCCGAAGAAGCCGCCGCGCACGTCGCCGCGCACCCGCAGCCGCGCGCCGGGCGCCATCTGCTTGACCTGCGAGCCGTAGAAGTTGAGAAAGCGCAGTATCAGTTCGTCGCCGTGCGCGTCGCGCAGCTTGACGAGCAGTTGGCGGCGCGGCCGGTAGGTGATCTCATTGTCGAACACCACGCCTTCGGTTTGCGCGATGCCACCGGGCAATAGCTGGCCGATCGGCGTGAGCGAGGTTTCGTCCTCGTAGCGCATGGGCAGATGCAGCACGAGATCGATCGAGCGGGTGAGGCCGAGTTTGGCGAGCTTGTCGGCGGTTTTGACCGGGGCTCGGGTTGCGGATTTGCCGGCGGGCCTTGCTTGGGTGGCGGCCTGGCCGCCCGCGTTCGCGTCTGCCGATTCATCCGCCGGATCGGGCGTGGTGCCGCTTGCGGGTTCGCCACTGTGGGCGGCGTCGAACTCGGCCGCCGTGATGCCGCCGCGCGCGCCGCCCTCCACCTCGCCATCTTGCGCCGCTTGCCCACGCGCGCCGCGGCGGCGCGGCGCGGCGCCCGCTTCGAGGGTGGCAACGGACAGTCGGCGGTCGGACAAAGGCATGGGCTGCTTCGCAAGTACAATATCGGCTGCTTTGAAAAACGTCGTGCCGCTCTTTGCGCTCCAGCGCTTGCAGGAGGCGGCACACGGCGCGTGGGGCCGCTTCGGCGTCCCGTCATCATAGCCGCCCGGCTCCGGCTTAGGCTCAATTCACTCCCATTTCGCTTCCAGTCGTTCGCATGTTTACGCTTTCCGATTTCGATTTCGATCTGCCGCCCGAGCTGATCGCGCAAGTCGCGCTGCCCGAGCGCAGCGCGAGCCGTCTGCTCGAAGTGGACGGCGCCGGTGCCGCCGACGGCGCCGCGCGTCTGCTGGACCGCCGCTTCACCGAACTACCCGAGTGCATCGCGCCGGGCGATCTGCTGATCTTCAACGACACCAAGGTGCTGAAGGCGCGCTTTTTCGGCCAGAAGGCGAGCGGCGGCCGGATCGAAGTGCTGGTCGAGCGCCTCGCCGGCGAGCGCACCGCGCTCGCGCAAATCCGCGCGAGCAAGAGCCCGCAGCCGGGCACCACGATCCGTCTCGCGGATGCGTTCGACGTCACCGTCGGCGAGCGCGTCGAGCCGTTCTACACACTGCATTTTCCGGCCGACTGCCTGACGCTGATCGAGCAGTACGGCCGTCTGCCGCTGCCGCCGTACATCGAGCACGATGCCGACGCGACCGACGAAACCCGCTATCAAACGGTGTTCGCGCAGAATCCGGGGGCGGTCGCCGCGCCGACCGCGGGCCTGCATTTCGACGACGCGCTGCTCGCGAAGCTCGACGCGCGCGGCATCGAGCGCGCGACGCTCACGCTGCACGTCGGCGCGGGCACGTTCCAGCCTGTACGGGTCGAGAACATCGCCGAGCACAAGATGCACAGCGAGTGGTATCACCTGCCGCAAGCGCTCGCGGACAAGATCGCCGCGACCCGCGCACGCGGCAACCGCGTGATCGCGGTGGGCACCACCTCGATGCGCGCGCTCGAAGCCGCCGCGCGCGACGCCGAGACCGCCGGCCGGCCGCTGGCCGCGACTCGCGCGGAAACCGACATCTTCATCACGCCGGGCTACCGGTTCCGGGTGGTCGACCGGCTGGTGACCAATTTCCATTTGCCCAAATCGACGCTGCTGATGCTGGTGTCGGCGTTCGCCGGCGTCGAGACGATTCGCGCCGCGTATCGGCATGCGATCGACGCGCGGTATCGGTTTTTCAGCTATGGCGACGCGATGCTGCTGACGCGGCGCGACGTTTGATCGAGCTCGAACGCCTGACATAGCATTGCCCTGTTTTCGCCTTTCTCGAGCCGCCGCGTATCTTCGCGGCGGCGCGTCCATATCCGCGCCGGACTGTTTTCCGGTAGCTCAGGAGTTATCCATGACCGTCGGTCATCCCCCGCAACACCCTGCTCACGAGCGTCCCGCTAACGGCCTCACATTCGAACTGCTCGGCACCGACGGCCTCGCGCGCCGCGGCCGCGTCACGCTCAACCATGGCGTGGTCGAAACGCCGATCTTCATGCCGGTCGGCACCTACGGCACCGTGAAGGCGGTCCAACCGCGCGAGCTCGACGAGATGCACGCGCAGATCATCCTCGGCAACACGTTTCACCTGTGGCTGCGCCCGGGGCTCGAGACGATCGACGCGCACGGCGGCCTGCACGGCTTCATGGGCTGGAACAAGCCGATCCTGACCGACTCTGGCGGCTTCCAGGTGTTCTCGCTCGGCGACCTGCGCAAGATCACCGAGGACGGCGTCAAGTTCGCGTCACCGATCAACGGCGACCGGCTGTTCCTGTCGCCGGAAGTGTCGATGCAGATCCAGAAAGTGCTGAATTCGGACATCGTGATGCAGTTCGACGAATGCACGCCTTACGCGACCAACAACATCCCGACCTCGCACAACGACGCAGCCGAATCGATGCGCATGTCGATGCGTTGGGCACAGCGCTCGATCGACGAGTTCCAGCGCCTGGGCAATCCGAATGCGCTGTTCGGAATCGTGCAGGGCGGCATGTTCGAAGACCTGCGCGACGAATCGCTCGCCGGCCTCGCGGAGAAAAACTTCCACGGCCTCGCGATCGGCGGTCTGTCGGTCGGCGAGCCGAAGGAAGACATGATGCGCATCCTGAACCACATCGGCCCGAAGCTGCCCGCCGACAAGCCGCACTACCTGATGGGCGTCGGCACCCCGGAAGACCTCGTGGCCGGGGTCGCCGCGGGCGTCGACATGTTCGACTGCGTGATGCCGACCCGCAACGCGCGCAACGGCTGGCTGTTCACGCGCTTCGGCGATATCAAGATCCGCAACGCGACGCACAGGAGCTCGCTGCGCCCGCTCGACGAGCAGTGCGGCTGCTACACCTGCCGGAATTTCACGCGCGGCTATCTGCATCATCTGCACCGCGTCGGCGAAATCCTCGGCGCGCAGTTGAACACGATCCACAACCTGCACTACTACCTTGAGCTGATGCAGGAAATGCGCGACGCGATCGACGCGAAGCTATTCGACACTTTCCGCCAGCGCTTCCACGAAGACCGCGCGCGCGGCGCCGCACCCTCGTCCTGACAGCGGTGCGCGCGGATTGCGCAAAAGAATTGGCGTGGCCGCCCGCTGGCGCGCCCGAAAACTTACAATCAACTTTCGCCGAACGGCGGATCGGAAGCGAGCCGCGGACCCGACCGGAGCCTTAACCGGTTGATCGCAAAGCCGATTCGCCGCGACGGCGCGCCTACGGCCGGTGGTAGAATAATCGGCTGATTTTTTTGTGTTTGACTGATAACGGAGAGACCAACGTGTCGTTCATTTCCAATGCCTTCGCACAAGGCGCTGCAGCAGGTGGCCTTGAATCGAACCTGATGAGCTTCCTGCCGCTGATCCTGATGTTCGGCGTGCTGTACTTCATCATGATTCGTCCGCAAATGAAGCGCCAGAAGGAACATCGCAACATGCTCTCTGCGATGGCCAAGGGCGATGAAGTCGTCACCAACGGCGGCATCGTCGGCAAGGTGACGAAGGTGGGCGACGCCTACGTCGGCATCGAAATCTCGCAAGGCACGGAAATCACCGTGCAAAAAGCGTCGGTCACGACAATTCTCCCGAAGGGCACGATCAAGTCGCTTTAAGGCCTGCTCTCCTGCGTCCGGCGCGGCCTCGCCGGCGGTTCGACAATTTCCCGCAGCTCGTTGAATCGCCCGCGCTCATCGCCGGACGCACCGCATCCAAGCCAACCTTCCCGTTGGACCACTCATGAATCGCTACCCCCTCTGGAAATACGCCGTGATGCTGGTGGCTCTCGTCATCGGCCTCGTGTACACGCTGCCCAATCTGTACGGCGAAGCGCCGGCGGTGCAGGTGTCGAGCGGCAAGGCGACGGTCAGGCTCGACGCCACGACGCTTGCGTCGGTCGAAGCCGCGCTCGCCTCCAATCAGATCAAGCCGACCGCGATCACGTTCGACAACTCGCAGAACAACGCGAACATCCGCGTGCGTCTCGCGGACACCGACACCCAGCTGCGCGTGAAGGATCTGCTGCAGAAGTCGCTCAATAGCGACCCGAACGATCCGCAGTTCGTCGTCGCGCTGAACCTGCAAAGCGCGTCGCCGAACTGGATGACCGCGCTGCACGCTCTGCCGATGTACCTCGGTCTCGACCTGCGCGGCGGTGTGCACTTCCTGCTGCAGGTCGACATGGCCGGCGCGCTCAACAAGAAGCTCGATTCCGACGCGTCGGACGTGCGCACGCTGCTGCGCGACAACAACGTCCGCGACGGCGGTGTGAATCGCGTGAACCAGTCGGTGGTGGTGAATCTGGCTGACCAGGCCACCGCGGACGCGGCGCTCAAGCTGCTCAACCGCGGCGTCAACGAACTCCAGTGGGCCTCGCAGCCCAATACCGGCGCGGACGGCGGCGTGCAGCTGGTCGGCACGTTCACGCCGGCCGTGCAGCGCGCGGTGCAGGATGCCGCGCTCAAGCAGAACATCACGACGCTGCATAACCGGGTGAACGAGCTTGGCGTGGCCGAGCCCGTGATCCAGCAACAAGGCACCGACCGCATCGTGGTCGAGCTGCCGGGCGTGCAGGACACCGCGAAGGCGAAGGACATCATCGGCCGTACGGCGACGCTCGAAGCGCGCCTCGCCGATCCGGTCAACACGCACCCGAATCCGAACGATCCGGTGCCGCCGGGCGACGAACTCTTCACGCAAGGCAACCAGGCGCCGGTGCTGCTGCGCAAGCAGGTGATCTTCACCGGCGACCGCATCATCGACGCCTCGGCGGGCTTCGACGAGCATCAGCGTCCGTCGGTCAATATCCGTCTCGACTCGGCCGGCGGCCGGGCGGTGCGCGCGGTGTCGCGCGACAACATCGGCAAGCCGATGGCGATGGTGCTGTTCGAGCGCGGCAAGGGTGAAGTGCTGACGGTCGCGACGATTCAGTCGGAATTGGGCGACCGCTTCCAGATCACCGGTCAGCCGACCCCGCAAGCCGCCGCCGACCTCGCGCTGCTGCTGCGCGCCGGTTCGCTCGCCGCGCCGATGGACATCATCGAGGAACGCACGATCGGCCCGAGCCTCGGCGCCGACAACATCAAGAAGGGCTTCCACTCGGTCGTATGGGGCTTCGCGGCGATCGCCGTGTTCATGATCGCGTACTACATGCTGTTCGGCGTGATCTCGATGATCGGTCTGTCCGTGAACCTGCTGCTGCTGGTCGCGGTGCTGTCGATGCTGCAGGCCACGCTCACGTTGCCGGGTATCGCCGCGATCGCGCTCGCACTCGGTATGGCGATCGACGCGAACGTGCTGATCAACGAGCGCGTGCGTGAAGAATTGCGCCACGGCGCGCCACCGCAGTTGGCAATCCAGAACGGCTACGCGCATGCGTGGGCGACGATTCTCGACTCGAACGTGACCACGCTGATCGCCGGCCTCGCGCTGCTCGCGTTCGGCTCCGGTCCGGTGCGCGGTTTCGCGATCGTCCACTGTATCGGCATTCTGACGTCGATGTTCTCGGCGGTGTTCTTCTCGCGCGGCGTGGTCAACTTCTGGTACGGCGGCAAGAAGAAGCTGAAGTCGCTGTCGATCGGCCAGGTGTGGCGTCCGCAGACGGCGAGCGCCGGCACGGCCGCGTATCTGGAGAACAGCCTCGGCAACGACGACGCCGCGACCGACACCGCGCAGGCCATCGCCGCCGCCCGGGCCAGTTCGAAGGCCAGTTCGAAGGCCAATGCAAAGGCCGGCGCGAAAGCCGCGGCTGGCGCGCAGGGCCGCGTGAAACCGAGCGTGCGCCGCCGCAATGCGCCGGGCACGCCGGCGTCGGACGGCTCGTCGTCGAACACGTCCGCGCCGCAAAAACCGGGTTCGTCCCGCTGAGTCCCGGAGAACAAGACCATGGAATTTTTCCGTTTCCGTAAAGACATCCCGTTCATGCAGCGCGCGTTGATCTTCAACGCGATCTCGCTGATCACCTTCCTCGCCGCCGTGTTCTTCCTCGTGCATCGCGGGCTGCATCTGTCGGTGGAATTCACCGGCGGTACCGTGATCGAGGTGCAATATCCGGGCACGGTGCCGCTCGACCCGGTGCGCGACACGCTCGGCAAGCTGGGCTACGCCGACGCCCAGGTGCAGAACTTCGGCTCGTCGCGCGACGTGCTGATCCGCCTGCCGTTGAAGACGGGCTATACGTCCGCGCAGCAGAGCGAACAGGTGATGGGCGCGCTCAAGGCCGAGACGCCGCAAGTGCAGTTGCAGCGCGTCGAGTTCGTCGGCCCGCAGGTCGGCAAGGAGCTCGCCACCGACGGTCTGCTGGCACTCGCCTGTGTGGTGGCGGGCATCGTGATCTACCTGTCGTTCCGCTTCGAATGGAAGTACGCGATAGCCGGCGTGATCGCGAACCTGCACGACGTGGTGATCATTCTCGGTTTCTTCGCGTTCTTCCAGTGGGAGTTCTCGCTGTCGGTGCTGGCCGCGGTGCTCGCGGTGCTCGGCTATTCGGTGAA
>NZ_DASXHN010000349.1:0-80425 GCF_036488505.1 Paraburkholderia sp.
CGGGCTGCGTGAGATGCAATTCCTCGGCGGCGCGCGAAAAACTCAGGTGTCGCGCGACCGTTTCAAAGACCTTCAGTTGCCGCAGAGTCGCATTGCGCATCGTCATGGTCGATGTATAAGGAATCGTGAATCGACATAATAACAAACTTTAATTATGGGTAATTCAGCATAGACCCTAGCATGGATCTCATAAGCGGCGAAAATGCCCTGCACTACCCGACGAAGTAATCAGTGAATTCGTTCAATGCACGGCTGAATACTCGGGTTAACGCACGGATAGGGCGCGACAGCGCACGAAATGGCGGGAAACAGGCTGTAATGCTTACCGGCGCGGCGTTCTTATCTGATCGGAATAAAGAAAGAATCGCTTGAGAAAAGCGTCGAACGCTTTGATCCAGCGCAATACGGGGCGCCAATTTTTGAATCTTCCGAAATGGCGGAGCTCTTTTCGGACATAAAAATAAGGTGGGACGCATCCAGCACGGCGCTTAGGCCGGCTGCACTAAATAAATAGTGGAGACAAGTCATGGACGATATCACCCAGCAAACAACCGCCGGCACCTTCTGGCGGAATCGGTGGTGGCAACTGGTCATCGGCATGGTGTGCATGGCGCTGGTGGCTAATCTGCAATATGCGTGGACGTTGTTCGTGGCGCCTATGCATGCGAGGCACAACTGGAGTGAAGCGTCGATTCAGCTGGCGTTCTCCATCTTCATCCTGACTGAGACCTGGCTGGTGCCGTTCGAAGGCTGGCTCGTCGACAGGTTCGGTCCGCGGCCGGTGGTGGCGGCCGGCGCGGTCTGCGCGGGTTTATCGTGGATTCTGAATTCCCACGCGACGACGCTCGGCATGCTGTATGTGGCCGCGGTGATCGGCGGCATGGGCGCGGGCGGCGTGTACGGCACTTGCGTCGGCAATGCGCTGAAACTGTTTCCGGACCGGCGCGGTCTCGCCGCCGGCTTGACGGCAGCGGGCTTCGGCGCGGGCGCCGCGCTCACCGTGATTCCGATCGCGAATATGATCACGCGCCGTGGCTACGAGGACACTTTCTTTTTCTTCGGACTGGTGCAGGGCATCAGCATTCTGCTGCTCGCGATGCTGTTGATCCGTCCGACGTTGGGTCAGAAGGCGACACGCAAAACCCGGTTTGCGGTATCGAAGGTCGACTTCACCGCACGCCAGATGATCCGAACGCCGGTGTTCTGGGTGATCTATGCGTCATTTGTCGCGGTGGCCGCGGGCGGCCTGATGGCAACGGCGCAACTCGGGCCCATCGCCAAAGACTGGGGCATCGCGCGCATCCCGATGACGATTTTCGGCGCAACCTTGCCGCTGCTTACCCTCACGTTGTCGATCGATAACATCTTCAACGGGCTGACGCGGCCGCTGTGCGGCTTCGTGTCGGACAAGATCGGCCGTGAAAATACGATGTTCATCATCTTCATCGGCGAAGGTCTCGCGCTGCTCGGCATGATGCAATTCGGCAGCAATCCGTATGCGTTCATGGTATTTGCCGCGCTGATCTTCCTGTTCTGGGGCGAGATCTTCTCGATTTTTCCGGCGACCTGCGCCGATACGTTCGGCAGCAGGAATGCGGCGGCCAATGCCGGCACGCTGTACACCGCCAAAGGCACGGCTTCGCTGGTGGTGCCGATCGCGTCGATACTGGCGGCGACGGGCGGCTGGAGCCTGGTCTTTGTCGTCGCCGCTGTGATTACGATTGTCGCGGGCGTCTCGGCGAAATTCATACTCGAGCCGATGCGCCGGCGCTTTATCGAGTCGCACAATGAACCGGAGCAGCAACCAGGCACACTGGCGATGGCGGCAAGCGGCAACGCGTCGCGCATGAGCCATTGGCCCGAGCAGACGGGCGAATAGCGTGAGCCGCGCGCGAGCCGAGCCGACGCCATGAATGTTTCGCTGCAGCAACTCAAGGTGTTCGTCGCGGTCGCGCGCCAGCGCAGTTTCACGCGCGCGGCGCGCGAGTTTCACCTGACGCAATCGGCGGTGAGCCGTTGCGTACGCGAACTCGAAGAGGCGCTCGAACTGAAACTGTTCGACCGCACCACGCGTCAGGTCGAACTGACCCATGCAGGCGCGAGCCTCGAGCGAAGAATCGGCCGGCTGCTCGACGAAATCGAATTGACGCTGCTCGAAGAACGCGCCGCCTACGATGGGCACACGGGCGTCGTGGTGCTGGCGAGTAATCCCGTGCTGTCGTCGGGTTGGGTGCCGCACGCGCTGG
Source organism: Paraburkholderia sp. (assembly GCF_036488505.1). GTDB lineage: Bacteria > Pseudomonadota > Gammaproteobacteria > Burkholderiales > Burkholderiaceae > Paraburkholderia. The sequence continues at coordinate 2,247 of NZ_DASXHN010000349.1, forward strand.
CGCGGTGCGCGCGCGCGTTTCCCGCACTGATGGTGTCGGTCCGGGATCAGCCGCAAAGCGGGGTGCTGGCGAGCGTCGAGCATGGCGAGGTGGACTTCGGCGTGGTATCGGGCGCCGAGCCGTTCGATCACCATCTGCTGCACGCACAAGTCCTTTTCACCACACCGTTCCATGCGGTGATGCCATCGACGCATCCGCTTGCGCGGCACGACAGTGTCGGGTGGCGGGCGCTGCGCGAATCGCCGCTGATCACGCTCAACGCCGACACGGGCGCACGTGCGGCGCTGGAGTCGACCGTCGCCGCGAACGAATTGAAACGCTGGCCGATCCAGGAACTCGGGCATGTGGCGGCGGTATCGCGGATGGTCGAACTGGGCCTTGGCATCGGCGTATTGCCGGTCGATACCTATTGGCCTTTACCGGACTCGTCGCTGGTCAGCCGTCCGCTGGTTCCCGAAGCCACGCTTACCACCGTGCTCGTGCATCGCCGGAACCGTTCGCTGCGTCCGAACGCGGCCGCGGCCTGGGCGCAGTTCGCCGCGGCCGCGAGCGCGCCTTCACCTGCCGGCGATTGCGCCGATAGCGCCGATAGCGCGTGCTCCGTTGAGCGACCCTTCGACTGGCCGCCCGTCGCACCAGGCCAAAGGCTTTTGCATGAACCGTAGACCGGGTGCCGGCCGCAACACAGCGAACCAGTAGCGGTCTTGACCCGATGCACCGCCAAGCCACATAACGTCTTACTCGAGGAGCTTCATGATGGAAACCCAAACCGACCTCAGGCACCATGATCTGCTGATCGACGGCAAACGCCTGCCGCCCGGCACCGGGGAATATTCGGTCGACATCAATCCGGCCACCGAGGAACCGATTGCGCGAGTGGCGCAGGGCAGCGCGGCCGATGTCGATACCGCGGTGCGCGCGGCACGCAGCGCGTTGAAGGTGTGGAATTCGATTCGGGCCGCTGAACGCGGGCGTATTCTGCAGCGGCTTGCCGGCCTCATGCGCGCCGACCTCGAAGAACTCGCCGCGCTCGAAAGTCTGGACGGCGGCAAACCGATTTCCGCGGTGATGCGCCAGGACATTCCCGCCGCGATCGATACGGTCGAGTATTACGCGGGCTGGTGCGACAAGATCAACGGCCAGGTCGTGCCGACCCGTCCCGATGCGTTGACGTACACGTTGCGCGAACCGGTCGGCGTGGTCGCCGCGATCGTGCCGTGGAATTTCCCGCTGATGATCGGTATGTGGAAGATCGCCCCGGCGCTTGCATGTGGCTGCACGCTGATCGTCAAGCCTGCGGAGATCACGCCGCTCACCGCGTTGCGTATCGGCGAACTCGCGCTCGAAGCGGGCGTGCCGCCGGGCGTGCTGAATATCGTGACCGGCAAGGGCAGCGTGGTCGGCGATGCGCTGGTTTCGCATCCCGGCATCGACAAGGTCACGTTCACCGGTTCGCCGTCGGTCGGCCGAGGCATTCTGCAAGGCGCGGCGGGCAATTTCAAACGCGTGACGCTCGAGCTGGGCGGCAAATCGGCAAACGTGATCTTTGCCGATGCGAATCTCGACAATGCGGTGCGAGCGGCGGCCTCCGGCGTGTTTTTCAACACGGGCCAGGTGTGCTCGGCGGGCTCGCGGATTCTCGCGCACCGCGACGTGTATGACGAAGTCGTCGAGCGCCTGTCGGCGCGCGCGAAGTCGATCAAGGTCGGCGATCCGTCGGTGAAGGATACGTCGATGGGGCCGCTGATCTCCGCCGCGCAGATGAAGACGGTGCTGGGCTACGTCGACACCGGCCGCACGGAAGGCGCGTCACTTGTTACAGGCGGTGCGCGAGTCGGCGAACGCGGCTTTTTCGTCGAACCGACCGTGTTCGCCAATGTCGAGCACGAAATGCGCATTTCGCAAGAAGAGATCTTCGGACCGGTGGCCAGCGTGATCCGTTTCGACGACGAGGCCGACGCGATCCGAATAGCCAACGGCACCGCGTATAGTCTCGCGGCCGGCGTGTGGAGCGCGGACCTCGGCCGTGTGCACCGCGTCGCGCGCGATCTGAAAGCGGGCACCGTGTGGATCAACACCTATGGCTATACCGACGTGCGCCTGCCATGGGGCGGCTCGGGCGATTCAGGTTTTGGCCGCGAGCATGGCGATGTGGCGATCGAGAACTTCACGGAGCCGAAAGCGGTGTGGCTCGCGATCGATCAATAACGGGCCCATAAAAAAAGGATCGAGCGCACGGTTGCGCTCGATCCTTTCGCCGATATCACGAACTACCACGAGCCGCGACGAGTTCGCGATCCGGGTAGCTGTTCGAGTCAATCGCCTTGCAAGGCCATCCGCTCACGCAGTTTGATCAGTGCGAGTACGACGTCGATCGTCGGCGTCGGTTCGGCGACGAGGCGGCCCATCTCCTGCACGACCGTCAGCAACGGATCGATTTCCATCGGACGACGATTCTCCAGGTCAACGAGCGTCGATGTTTTATGCGCACCGACCGCGCCCGCGCCGTCGATGCGTCTTTCCACGTCCACGCGGAAATGCACGCCGAACTGCTCCGCGATGCGCTGCGCTTCGAGCATCATCGTGCGTGATACCGCGCGCGTGCCGGGGTCGCTCGTCAGTACGTCGAGCGTCGCGTGCGTCAGTGCGCTGATCGGGTTGAAGCAAAGATTGCCCCACAGCTTGAGCCAGATTTCGTCGCGAATATTGTCGCGAATCGGCGCTTCGAATCCGGCTGCCTGCATGATTTCGTGGAATTGCTGAATGCGTGGCGTGCGCTCGCCGCTCGGTTCGCCAATGGGGAATTTCTTGCCATACACATGCTTGATGACGCCAGGCTCGACGATCTCGGCCGCCGGATACAGCACGCAGCCGATCGCGCGTTCGGGTCCGAGCTTGGTCCATTGGCTACCGTCCGGATCGACGCTCGCGAGCCGCGTGCCGGCGAAGCGTCCACCATGCTGATAGAAGTACCAGTACGGAATGCCATTCACGCCGGTGACGATCGCCGTATGCTCGCCGAGCAGCGGCTGCATCGAATCGACCACGGCCGGCAGCGAATGTGCCTTCAGGGTGATGATTACCAGGTCCTGCACGCCGAGCTCACGCGGATCGGACGTGCAGCGAACCGGTGCGCTGAAGGTTTCGCCATCCATGATCAGACGCACGCCATGCTCTTTCATTGCGGCCAGGTGCGGGCCGCGCGCGATAAAACTCACGTCCGCGCCGGCGCGCGCCAATTGCACGCCCATCAAACCGCCTATCGCTCCCGCTCCGAAGACACAGATCTTCATGATGTCGCTCCCATGACGATGAAAAAGCCGTTTGCGTGACACCGCATTTTTCGAGCCGCGGCGGCAGTTACTTCTGGAGCATAAGTTCGGCGAACGAATAGCGATAGTTAAAGTTTTTCCCTGCGTGCATTAGCGATCGTTTATGGAAGCGCGACGCAGGTTTATTCATCAACGACGCGACGGCAGCATTCCGCTGACTGGACTGGATGCCGTTGCGCACTTTCAACCCCGCCTCACCAGCAGAAAGCTCACGCCGATCGCCGCTAGCAATCCGCCGCAGCAGCGATTGAACCAGCGCCGCACGTTCGCGCGCACGAGCCATTTGCCGAGGTACATACCGGCCCATGAATACAGTGCAATCGCGATCCATTCGAGGACCAGGAAGCTCGCGCCAAGCGCGGCGAATTGCGGGAATATCGGCTGCGTGACATCGATGAATTGCGGCAGGAACGCGGTGAAAACCAGGATGGCCTTCGGATTGCCCGCTGCCACGAAGAACTCCCGGCGGGCAATCGGGGTCAGCCCGGCGGGCTGCGGTTGCGACGTATCGACGGCGGCGGCGTCGCTGCGCCACAACTGGATCGCGAGCCAGATCAGGTAGGCCGCGCCGGTCACCTTGATTGCGAGAAAGATCCATTCCGACGCATGCAGTACGACGGCCAGACCCGTCGCGGCGAGCGCGAGCATCATCGCGAACGCGAGCAGCCGCCCGCTGCCTCCGACGAACGCTTTGATGAAACCGTGACGCGCGGCCACATTGATGGAAAGCAGATTATTGGGCCCAGGCGCGAGATTGATCGCAAAGCAGGCGGGCAAAAAGAACAGCCAGGCGGTAACGGACATGACGGGCCCACACGGAACGGACGATGGCGATGGATTGCGCGCCCTGTCGCGCGACGCGTGTGGGCTGATTGTAGCGAAACGGCGCGAGACTTCCGGTGGCCACGCGATTCAGATCAGTTCACCACCTCGATGAAGCCGGGGTCGCCGAGCAGCGTCTGGACACTCAGCTTGACCGTGTCTTCGATCGCGATCGTATTGCTCGTGAATTTGGGCGACTTCTGCTTGACGGTGCGGGTAGTGGAAAACAGCACTTTCTGCGTCCCGGCATCGATCACGACGTAGCGCATCTTCAGCGTCCAGAGCGCGGGCGAGCGAATGTCGTCGACCGTGAACGTTTCAATGGAACCGCTCAAAACGCGGCGGTTGTTATCGATACGCAAACCGGCTACCCGCAGGCTGTTGGCGACACTGTTGCGCACGACCTGACTGATATCGTCCTTCAGCACCAGTCCGGTCATCGCGGTGTTTTCGATGCGGTTCGGTGAAATACGGCCATCACGGGCCGGCAAATACAGGAAGTCGCGAGCCGGGGCGACGCTGAGCGAGCCGGTCGCATGCGTCCTCGTGTGCTGCGCGCTGCTGTTGAGGCCGAACCATGACCATGAGCAGGCGGACAGCATCAGCGGCAGGAGCACGGTGCCGCAGCGCTTGAGGATCGCGGATCTCGGCGGCGAAGCTGCGGCGGCCATGCTGGAGAAAGCTGCGGTCGAAGTCAGGGGAGTTCGCCTTTCAAATGAAGTCGTACCGGTCGGGAACTGCATGGCCGTAGTGAGTCACACCGTCGACTTTCAGACCGGACCTTTCGATTCGCTGATCCGGCCGGCAAGTTCGGCCATCATACCTGGCTGCGTTTGCGATGGATACCGGCGGGGAGTCGATCAGAAGAAACCGGCTTTGCCCTGCGTCATGTCGATTAGCGCACGTTTTGCGTCGTCAACCGCGTTGGCGGGCACGCGCATCGTCATCTTCACCAGCATGCCGTACACGCTTTCGATGAGCGCATAAGCTTCGGCATCGATCCATCTACGTACCTTGGCTTCGTCCGCATAGCTGACTTCCACGCCCAGCGAAACCTGAGCGATTCTCTCGACCCGCGGCGCATCGAGCAGCGCCGTCGCGATCGCGTCGGTGTACGCGCGCACGAGACCGCCCGCGCCGAGTTTTACACCGCCGTAATAACGCACGACCGCGGCCAGTACGCCGTCGAGATCGTGATGGCGCAGCACTTCGAGAATCGGCCGGCCTGCGGTGCCAGAGGGCTCGCCGTCGTCGGACATGCCCGACTGACCGCCGGCTAGCAGCGCCCAGCACACATGCGTCGCGGACGGATGTTGTTCGCGCAGACGCTGCAATTCGGCCATCGCCGCGTCGCGATCCGCAACCGGTATCGCGTGCGCAACGAAACGGCTCTTGCGAATCTCGAGTTCCGCGCTCAGCGGCGCGGGCAAGGTGTAGGTCGGCAAGCCAGGAACGTCAGTCGATAAAAGGCGCGCAAGCGGCGCGGTGCCCGCCATGGTAACGGATCGCCGCTGCGCCGGGCCCGTGGCGACGTTCGCGCGTTCGTCTACAATGGGCCGCTGAACGCGGGTCCATTGACCCGATCCAGCGCGTTCCCAAGGAGATGACATGCTTGACTTCTCGACGTTAGGGACTTTCGTTGCCGTCGTACTCGGCCTGTTTTTGATACCGGGGCCGGCCGTGCTGCTGGTGCTCACGCGCACCATGCACGGCGGACGTCGCGCCGGCATTCTGACCGGCCTCGGTATCGCAACCGGCGATTTCGTGCACACGCTGGGCGCGGCGATCGGGCTTTCGGCGCTGCTGATGACTTCCGCGCTGGCCTTCAATGCGGTCAAATTCATCGGCGCCGCCTATCTCGTCTATCTGGGCATTCGCGCATTGCGCGAGAAGCGGGCAAATCCGCATTTGCCCGCCGTCGCGCCGGTGTCCGGCTCAAAGGCGTTTTTTCAGGCGATTCCCGCGGAAGTACTGAATCCGAAGACCGCGCTGTTTTTCCTCGCGTTCCTGCCGCAATTCGTGCGGCCCGAGCATGGCTCGACGTTTTTTCAGTTCGCGACGCTAGGGCTGATTTTCGTCGGCATGAGCGCGCTCTATACGACGCTGATCGTACTGACCATGCGTCCGCTGGGCAGACTCGTGAAGCGGCTGACGTGGCTCACGCGCTGGCAGAACAAGATTATCGGCGTGCTGTTCATTTCCCTCGGCCTGCGGGTGGCGGTGCAAACACGCTGAGTCAAACCTGCTGACTCAAACCCGCTGACTCAAACCCGCTGCGTCGCTTGCATCTGCGCTGCTTGCAGGCTGGAGCGAAGCCGCCCCGCGTCGGTGGCGCGTTTGTGAGAAGGGTTGGATTGCTAGGTCAACGCGAGCAGAATCCCGACGCGAAAACAACGATTAGCAGGAAGCTCGCGGCGACCAGGTCATACGGACAATTCATGATCGGGTGAGAACGTACGAAGCGAAAGAAGCATCATAGGCAGAAGCGCTTCGTGCGACTGTTAAGGTTTGCAAGGTGCGATGCGGTGACACGTGCGAAAGCGCATCGCTGGCGATTCGGGAGACAGCAGTGAATGACGCGACGACTTCTTCAGTCTCTTCCGCGGTGCCGTTCACGAATACGGCGACGCGCGCAATCGAGTTCTGGTTCGACTTCGGCAGCAACTACAGCTATCTGAGCGTGATGCGCATCGAAGCGTTGGCGGCGGCGCGGCACGTGCAAATCCTCTGGCGTCCTTTTCTGCTCGGCCCGGTGTTTCGCCAGCTGGGTTTCGATAACTCGCCATTCGTATTGCAGAAAGAGAAGGGCGCGTATGTGTGGAAGGATATGGAGCGGCAATGCCGCAAATACGATATCGCACTCACCCGTCCCAGCGTGTTTCCCCGCGCGGCGCTTCTCGCGATGCGGGTCGCGGTGCTCGGTGCGAACGAGGCATGGATCGCCGGCTATTGCCGCAAGATCGTGCAACTGAATTTCGCCGATGACCGCGACATCGGTTCAGTCGAAGTCGTGAGTGAAGCGCTCGACGTACTCGGGTTGCCGGCGCAACGTCTGATTGCCGATGCGCAAAGCGACGCCAATAAGTTGCGCCTGCGCGAACAGACCGAATCCGCGATGAACAAACACATATTCGGTGCGCCGACATTTTTTGTCGGTGGCGAAATGTTTTGGGGGAACGACAGGCTGGAAGATGCGCTGGACTACTGCGATTCGATGACGCCACGCGGCTAGCGCGGTCTTGGCGGGATGGGGCGCCGTCAATGCCACTATCAGTCGGCTTGCTGGCAAAAGCGGCGGCCCGGCACGTGGGACACCACGGCTTGAGCGATTTCGAGGGGAGTACTTTCGGCGGGAACGACGCGACGGCTCGATTCGGCTGCGTGCTTCATCGTCCATTCGACGAGCCGGTAGGAGCGGCCCCAGGGCGGTTGCAACGGATCGGAAACCTTGCAGGAATGAATCTGGCGAGTCCATTCATGGCCGGGCATCGCACGCAGGTGTTCGACTACCATCTGTTCAACCATGACTTGCCTCCTTCTTCTTCTCTGGCAGTGGCCAATTGCGGCGACATCCCCACAAGAAAAAATGCCGCCGATGTTCTGGCGGCTCAACAGGGGATGAGCGACATACTTGCAGCGAACAATTAAGCGAAACTTAAGAAGCACGGCCATTGCGCAAACGATTTTCAATGCCGGTAAGCGAGTGGAAGCAAACGCATATGGACGGAAAAAAGCCCATGCACGACTACGCACCGGCCGACGCGATGTCGTTGGCGCAGATGATGATCAAGGAGGCCGATCGAGCGATGTAGCAGGCCAAGCGCAACGGACGCAATCGTATCGAGGCAGTAGTCGTGGAGGCCGATGCGCAGCAGCTCGCGCGTTGAACGGCTAGAACGCGGTCGCCAACGCGATGCCAACCGACGGATCAAAACAAGACGACGCGAATCGCGCCGGCGCGCTGGCGCCGCGTGCGCGTCAAACCCCCGCCGCATCCGGCGGCACGCCGAGCAGTTGCAGCGAGCCGCCCATCACGCCGCTGAACACCGGCCCGGCGACCGTGCCGCCGTAGAACGCTTTGCCGGCGGGATCGTCGATCATCACCGCGACGATCAGGCGCGGGTCGCTCATTGGCGCCATGCCGACAAAGAGCGCGCGATAACGGTTCTTCGCATACGTCGCGCCGATCTGCTTGCGCGCGGTGCCGGTCTTGCCGCCGACGCGGTAGCCTTGCACCGCCGCCGCGCGTCCGGTGCCGCCCGCGCCGATCGCCATTTCCAGCATGTTGCGGATCGCGCGCGCGGTCGCGGGCGTGGTGACCGGCCGGCTGCGATCCGTGGCCGTCGCGCCTGTGTGTGCATCGAGCGGAGCGCGCAACAGGCTTACGCGCTGCATCGCACCGTCGCCCGCATAGGCGGTGTAGACCTGCGCGATCTGCAGCAGCGAGACCGACAAGCCGTAGCCATACGCCATCGTCGCCTGCTCGATCGGGCGCCAGCGTTGGTACGGCCGCAGCTTGCCAGCGGCCGCGCCCGGAAACGTCAGCTCGGGCTTCGTGCCAAGCCCGTACTGCTGATACTTGGTCCAGATGGTCTCGGCCGGCAGTCTTAGTGCGAGCTTTGCGAGCGCGATATTGCTCGACTTCTGCACCGCTTCGGCGATCGTCATCGCGCCGTGATTCGACGTATCGTGAATCACGGCCCGGCCGATCCGATACCAGCCAGGCGCCGTGTCGATGATGCTTTGCGGCCGCACCTTGCCCTCGTCGAGCGACAGCGCGACGACGAGCGGCTTGATCGTCGAACCGGGCTCGAACGTATCGATCACCGCGCGGTTGCGCAACTGCCGGCCACTCAGACCCGCGCGGTCGTTCGGATCGAAGCTCGGGTAGTTGGCGAGCGCGAGGATCTCGCCGTTGCGCGCATCGAGCACGACCACGCTGCCCGCTTCGGCGCGATGCCTCGCGATCGCCGCTTTCAGTTGCGCGTAGGCGAGCTGCTGGATGCGCCGGTCGATCGTCAGATGGATCGTGTCGCCGTTGCGCGCGGGCACGCGCGGCCGCGTCTCGGAGACGACCCGGCCGAGCCGGTCGCGAATCACTTCGCGCTGGCCTGGCACGCCTCGCAAGCGCTCGTTGGCCGCGAGTTCGACGCCTTCCTGGCCGTTGTCCTCGATGTCGGTAAAGCCGACGACGTGCGCGGCCGATTCGCCCTCAGGATAAAAGCGTTTCGAATCGGCGATCTGCGTGATGCCGGCGAGGCCGAGGCGTGACAGATGCGCGGCGGTGTCGGCGTCGACCTGACGCTTGAGCAGGACGAAGCTGCGCTCGCCGTTCAGGCGTCGGCGCAGCTCGGCGAGCGGCAAATCGAGCAACTTTGCGAGCGGCGTGAACGCGGCTTCGTCGATCAGCTTCGGCGACGCCCAGATCTCGTAAGTCGCGAGGCTGACCGCGAGCATCGAGCCATGGCGATCGACGATGCGCCCGCGCGTCGCGTCGAGTTCGAGCGTGCGCTGATAGCGCTTTTGCCCCTGGTCGACATAGAAGTCCTGGTTGAGGACCTGCACCCAGAACGCGCGGGCCGCGAGCGCCCCGAACGCACCGAACATCAGCAGCACGACGAGCTTCGAGCGCCACGCGGGCAGGCGTGCGGCGAGCAGCGGATGCTTCGCGGCCGGGGAGTAGCGCTCGTGCGACTGCGGTTTCTTCTGTCGGATCATGGGCGCGGATAACGGACGTCTCGATGGAGCGGGGCCGCCCTGATAGTCGGAGGCGGAGGGGGAGAGGGCCGTTGTGGGCTGCGCGAGTGCCGGGCGTTCGATGCGGGCAGGTAGCCGTCAACAGGACCGTCGTCGGCAGATTGTAAATAAAACGTAATACAAGCGCGAGCATCGTCAAAAAGGACGATTTGAGCCAAGGCGACGCGAGACCGTGAGGAAGAGCATGCCGGCGTGAATGGCATGCACGAGCCGACAGCAAAAAGCCGCGCGGACTTGCAAAATCCGCGCGGCCGGCTCGTTCGATTGATGCGTCGACACGACGTGGCATGTTGACAAGGCGCTTCCCTGCCTGTGGAGCGCCTTCTTTTTTGTGGGCCGGTCGCCTTAGCTGACGCGCGCCCGCAGCTAATCCTCTGTCAAGCCGGCAACGCGAAGCTCGCGATTGCCTCGCGCAGCACGCCGACCTGATCCTTCAGCGAATGCGCGGCAGCCGCGGCCTGTTCGACGAGCGCCGCGTTCTGCTGCGTGACCTGGTCCATTTCGCCGACCGCGCGATTGACCTGCTCGATGCCCGCGCTCTGTTCGCGCGACGCATGGCTGATTTCCTCGAGGATTTCGTTCACGCGCCGTACCGACTGCACGATCTCGCCCATCGTCGCGCCGGCGTTCGCGACGAGCGATGCGCCGGTTTCGACGGTGTGGGTCGAGGTTTCGATCAGCGCCTTGATTTCCTTGGCGGCCGTCGCCGAGCGCTGCGCGAGGCTGCGCACTTCGGATGCGACCACCGCGAAGCCGCGCCCCTGTTCGCCCGCGCGGGCCGCTTCGACCGCCGCGTTGAGCGCGAGGATGTTGGTCTGAAACGCGATGCCGTCGATCACGCCGATGATGTCGCCGATCTGCCGCGAGCTCGCGGTGATCTCGCCCATCGTGCGCACCACGTCTTCGACGACGAGGCTGCCGCGCGTGGCGACACCGGCGGCTTCGCTCGCGAGGTTCGCCGCCTGCGCTGCGCTGTCCGCGTTCTGCTTCACGTTGACCGTCATCTGGTCCATGCTCGACGCGGTTTCGACGAGCGCCGCCGCTTGCTCCTCGGTGCGCTGCGATAGATCCGTGTTGCCGGCGGCGATTTCGTTCGCGCCGACGTTGATGTTCTCGGTGCCCTGACGCACGCGCGATACGGTGTCGACGAGGCCCGTTTGCATCGTGTGCAGCGCATGCAGCAGGCTGCTGGTATCGTGCGGCGCGATCGGCACGCGCGTGGCGAGATTGCCCTGCGCCATCAGTTGTGCGTGTTCAACCGCGACTTCCAGTTCGCCGCCGAGCGAACGGCGGATGCTGCGCAGCACCAGCAGCATCACGGCCGTGGCGAGCGCGCCGAGCGTTACGGTGATCGCGCACCAGCGCAGCAGATTGCGATAGAACGCGCTTTCGACGTCGTCCATATACATGCCGGTTACGAGATACCAGTCCCACGGCGCGAAGTGCGCCGCATAGCTGGTCTTCGCGACAGGCTTTTCGCTGCCCGGCTTGGCCCACAGATAATCGACGAAGCCACCGCCGTTGAGATTGCCCGCGTTGACGATATCGACGAACAGATGGTTGCCCGCCGGATCGGTGAACTGCGCGAGCTTCTGGCCGACGAGATCCTGCTTGATCGGATGCATCAGCATGACCGGCTGCGAATCGTTGACGGAGATGTAGCCGTCCGTGCCATAGCGCATCGCCGCGAGTGTCGCGAGCGCCTGCTTTTTGGCGTCGTCTTCGGACAGCGTGTGCTGCTGCGCGAGCGCGTAATAGCGCGCGACGACGTGATTGCCCTGGTCGATCAGCGAGCGCAACTGGTCGCGCCGGTCGGAGATCATCGACGCACGGTTCTGCCACGCGCCAAAGCCGCCGATCAGGATCAGGCCGGTCCACAGGACGGCAATCATCGAAGCCAGTTTTCGGTTCAGAGTCATAGCAAGAAAATGGGCTTTCGCCACTTGAGTCCATTGGATGCGGTCTGTTTGCCGCTTTCTATGTTTACGGCGCGGCAAGGTATTAATGCAGGGCAGGGGAAACCCGCTGTCGGGCGCAGACATTTGTATGATTATTGGCCCGGGTTTTTTGATTGAGCAGTTGTTGCTCATTTACTTGATTCACAAGCGAAAAATCGCGCTGAGGGAACAATCGAGTTTGCTGGGTAAAAACCTGTTTCTGTATCTCGATTCGCTGGTGTTATGAAAGAACAGGCCCGAATCGACGAAACGTTTTTAGCGGCGGGATAATGATTTGATTTAATCCAACGCTTGAAAGTCGGCAGTCGAAGGATCGAAAGAGAATAAACGATCTGGCCGCCTGGCGGCCCTCGGGCGCCAGCAGTGGAGTCACAACTCCACAAAACGCCAAGGAAACGCCAAACGCTTTATCGGCATGCGGACGCAAAAAACGACACATTTCTCCACTTAATCGCAACGACGAAAAGCCGTGGGTATTTCAGAAAACCAGTCGATAGAAATTCCGCTATAGTCGCCCTTTTCCAGTCCCAGCCGGGCATAAAAAAGCGTCAATGAGCCCGCCACCAGGAGTACAGAAAATGAACGCTCGCGAACCCGCTTTCGTTGCCGCATCCCGTAGCGCGCGTCTGCGCCAGATGCTCGTCAGTAACGAACTCGAATTCATGATGGAGGCCCATAACGGTTTGTCCGCGCGAATCGTTCGCGAAGCCCGCTTTAAAGCAATCTGGGGCTCGGGCCTTGCGATCTCCGCGCAATTCGGCGTGCGCGACAATAACGAAGCAAGCTGGACCCAGGTCGTCGACACGCTCGAATTCATGGCGGACGCGAGCGATCTGCCGATCCTGCTCGACGGCGACACCGGTTACGGCAACTTCAACAACGTGCGCCGTCTGGTGCGCAAGCTCGAGCAACGCGGCATCGCTGGCGTATGCATCGAAGACAAGCAGTTTCCGAAGACCAACAGCTTTATCAACGGCGAGGCGCAGCCGCTCGCCGATATCGACGAATTCTGCGGCAAGATCGAGGCCGGCAAGGACTAGCAGACCGACGAGCATTTCTCGATCGTCGCGCGCGTCGAGGCGCTGATCGCCGGTTGGGGGATGGAGGAGGCGCTGCGCCGCGCGGAAGCATACCGCCGGGCCGGAGCCGACGCGATCCTGATCCACAGCAAGTTGTCGCGTCCCGACGAAATTCTCGAATTCGCACGCGAATGGGCCGGCCGCGGGCCGCTCGTGATCGTGCCGACCAAGTACTACAGCACGCCGACCGAGGTGTTCCGCGAAGCGGGCATCAGCACGGTGATCTGGGCGAACCATCTGATTCGCGCGGCGACCTCCGCGATGCAGGCCGTCGCGAAGGAAATCCATTCGAGCGAAACGCTCGTCAACGTCGAAGACAGCATTGCCGGGGTCAACGAGATCTTCCGCTTGCAGGACGCCGACGAATATTCGGAAGCGGAAGACCGCTATCTGTCGAGCGCTCGCGCGGCCGGCTCGGCGGTCGTGCTGGCCGCGAGCCGCGGCAAGGGGCTCGAAGCCGTCACCGAAGACCGTCCGAAGGTGATGCTGCCGATCGCCGGCAAGCCGCTGCTGCGCTGGCTCGTCGATGCGTTCAAGAAGCAGGGCGTCAACGACATCACGGTGGTCGGCGGCTATCGCGCCGATGCAATCGATACCGCGGGGATTCGCGTCGTCGTCAACGAGCGGCATGCGCAAACCGGCGAGCTTGCATCGCTCGCGTGCGCCGTCGACAAGCTCGCCGGCGATACCGTGATCTCATACGGCGATCTGCTGTTCCGCAGCTATATCCTGCGCGACCTGGTGGAAAGCGAGGCCGCGTTCAGCGTGGTCGTCGATTCGTCGTTGACCGACGCGGAAAACGCCAGCGTGCGCGATTTCGCGTGGTGCTCGGCCGCTGATGATCGCGGTCTGTTCGGCAGCAAGGTGATGCTGCGTCACGTCGCGAGCGGGCAGCATGCGTCGTCGGCGGCGCTTGCGGCGCAGGCGCCGCACGGCCGCTGGGTGGGGCTGCTGAAGGTGCGCGGCGAAGGCCGCGAACGCTTGCAGGCGGTGATGCGCGAATTGCAGGCACGCGACGATTTCGCGTCGCTCGATATGCCCGCGCTGCTCAACGCGCTGATCGAAGCCGGCGAGTCGATCGAGGTGCAATACGTGCACGGCCACTGGCGCGGCGTCAACGATCTGGACGACTTCCGCCGCGCGGGCGACTTCGCGCATGCGCAGGCCCCGTTCGCCGGCGCGCTCGGCGATGTGACAACCGCAGCGACGACTGCGGCGACGACTGTGGCGACAACCGCAGTGGCAACCGCGGCGAAGAACAACGCGGCAAGCGGAGGCGCGCAATGATCGAAGCCGCGCAATTCGTCGAAGCGGCGCGCGAGCGCGGTTTCGACTGGTATGCGGGCGTGCCGTGTTCGTATCTGACGCCGTTCATCAACTATGTCCTGCAAGACGAATCGCTGCATTACGTGTCGGCGGCCAACGAAGGCGACGCGGTCGCGCTGATCGCGGGCGTCGCGCTCGGCGCGAAGAACGGCCGGCGCGGCATCACGATGATGCAGAACTCGGGGCTTGGCAACGCGGTGAGTCCGTTGACGTCGCTCACGTGGACTTTCCGTTTGCCGCAACTGCTGATCGTCACGTGGCGTGGGCAGCCGGGCGTCGCCGACGAGCCGCAGCACGCACTGATGGGCCCGATCACGCCGGCGATGCTCGATACGATGGAGATTCCGTGGGAGACCTTCCCGACCGAGGCCGACGCGATCGGCGCGGCGCTCGATCGCGCGATCGCGCATATGGACGCAACCGGCCGGCCTTACGCGCTGGTGATGCACAAGGGCAGCGTCGCGCCCTATGAGTTGAAGGACGTCGGCGCGCCCGCGCAGCGCCCGCACGTTGCGGCGCACGTGCAGTTGCGCGGCGTGGCGGCGAACGAACTGGCGACGCGCCACGACGCGCTGCGAAAGGTGATCGCGCACACGCCGCTTGATTCGACCGTGGTGCTCGCATCGACCGGTTTCTGCGGTCGCGAGCTGTACGCGATCGACGATCGCGCGAACCAGCTATACATGGTGGGCTCGATGGGCTGCGTGACACCGTTCGCGCTCGGCCTTGCGCTCGCGCGTCCGGATCTGCAGGTGGTTGCGCTCGACGGCGACGGCGCGGCGCTGATGCGCATGGGCGTGTTCGCGACGCTCGGCGCGTACGGTCCGTCGAACCTCACGCACCTGCTGCTCGATAACGGCGCGCATGACTCGACGGGCGGCCAGGCGACGGTGTCGCCGCAGGTGTCGTTTGCGGGTGTGGCGGCGGCGTGCGGCTACGCGTCGGCGGTGGAGAGCGACGACCCGGCCGTGATCGACGAGTTGTTCGCCGCGCCGCCGCTCGACGGCCCGCGCTTCGCGCGCGTGGCAATCCGCCGAGGCACGCCCGATGGCCTGCCGCGCCCGACCATCACGCCGCCCGATGTGAAGACGCGGCTGATGCGCCACATCGGCGCGGGCTGAACCCGATGCAACCCAACGCACGAAAGGAACACCGATGCTGCTGCTCAACCCAGGCCCGGTAACACTCACCGAACGCGTCCGCAACAGCCTGTTGCAGACGGATCTGTGCCACCGCGAAAGCGAGTTTTTCGACTTGCAGGAAGAGGCGCGCACGCGTCTGGTCGACGTGTACGGGCTCGATCCGAACGAATGGCAGGCGGTGCTGATGACCGGATCCGGCACGGCGGGGGTCGAAAGCATGACGGCCGCGCTGGTGCCGCAACACGGCAAGCTGCTGGTGATCGAAAACGGCGTGTACGGCGAGCGGATCGCGCAAATCGCGACGCAATACGGCATCGCGCATGAAGCGCTAAAGCACGACTGGATGGCCGCGCCCGATCTGGCGCTGATCGCCGACCGCCTCGACGCGGACAAGTCGTTCACGCACGTCGCGGTGATCCATCACGAAACGACCACAGGGCGTTTGAACGATATCGCGGCGCTTGGCGCGCTCTGTCGCGAGCGCGGTCTGCGTCTGCTGGTCGATGGGGTCAGCAGCTTCGGCGCGGAGCCGATCGATTTCGCCGATGCAAGTCTCGATGCGGTCGCCGCGACCGCGAACAAGTGCCTGCACGGCGTGCCGGGCGCATCGTTCGTGCTGGTGCGGCGCACGGCGCTCGCGCAGGCGGCGAGCCGCACGTATTACCTCGATCTCGGGCGCCTCGCGCGTTTGCAGGACCAGCGCAACACGCCGTTTACGCCGTCCGTGCATGCGTATTACGCGCTCGTCGAAGCGTTGCGCGAACTCGCCGACGAAGGCGGCTGGCGCGCGCGTCACGCGCGTTATGCGGCGCTGGCCGAACAGGCGCGCGCGGGGCTTGCCGCGCGCGGCGTCGCCGGCGTGCTGCCGGCGCAGCAGTCGTCGGTGGTGTTGCGTGCGTACCGGCTGCCCGCGGGCATCGCGTACGCGCAACTGCACGACGAACTGAAGGCGCGCGGCTTCGTGATCTATGCGGGGCAGGGTGGTCTGTCGGCGGAGCTGTTCCGCATTTCGACGATGGGCAACATTCATGCGGCCGATATCGACCGTCTGCTGCAGGGCTTTGACGAGTTGATGCGCTGAGCGCCCCGCTGCGCGGGCGCGGCGGTTAGCGCCGGTGGTTGTGCCGGGTGTTGGTCCGGCCGGCGATGACAGCATTCAGGCGGCCCGCGTCGCGCGCGTCCGGGAACGAATATGTGGGCGAACGGATGCAACCCGTCGCCGACGTGGCTCACATCCCCGCACCGCTCACACCGGATCTTTGTCCGGCGGCCCGTCGGGCCGCTGCGGTTCCTCGACATGATGGCCGGGCGACGGCGGCACGAGCGGGTCGGCTTCCGGATCGCGGTTCGGGTCGGCGTTCGGATCGGGAATCGGGCTGGTGTGCATGTCGTAGCTCATTGCGGTTCCTTTGCGGTTGAAAAGCGCGGGTCCGGCGAGTGCCGCCGATTTTTGCCTGCTTCTGCTGTTTCGGCTGTTGCCGCTGCTTCAGGCTACTCAACTCCATTGCCGCGCCGGCCGTTTTGCTTCTAGCGTAGGCGTTCGCCGCGCTTCCTGCTTCCTACTTTTTCGTGCCACGGCGGCCGACGCTCAACTGCCAGTAACGCTCGATTGCGAACACGTCGTCGTAATTGCCGGCGCCGAACGCGCGCAACTGGCTTGCATACGCGTTGACCGCCTCGCGCTTGATCTGCGCGCGACGCTGCACGTCGATCGTATGGCCGGCGTCCGGCGTCGCCGGCGTCGCGACGATACCGCGCTGCGCGAGATCGGCGAGGCGCGCCTGCACCGCGCCCGGCGTGCGCCGGTGAATCGCTTCCTCGTAGCCGAACCAGTCGAGATGGGCGAGCCGCGGCAGGATTTCGCAGCACGCTTCGAATACGCGCGCGTGGTCGTCGTGGTGCAGGCCGAGCGGCATCAGCAGCGTGTTTGCGGTCGAGCGGTAGATCGTTTCCTCCAGCGCGGCCGCCATCTGGCTGATCGACGGCGAATCGGCGTACTGGCTGTCGCGAAACGGCATACGCAGCGGAATAGCGTCGAGCATTTCGAGCGCGCGATCGTCTTCGAGCGTGCGTTCATGGACCGCGTCGTGCGCGTTCGCGAAGCCCGATTTTTCGTCCCACTCGGTGCGCATCCGGTGCTCGGGCGGCGCGGCGAAGACAGTGCAGACGGCCGCGTCGGGGTGCGCGGCGAGCAACGCGCCGCAACTGAAGACGGCGTCGTCGAAGTGCGGGGAGACGATGAACAGGCGTGGGCTGGTTTCGCTCATGGGCGTGCGGGTACGGTTCGAGGCGCGGCGGGCGGAGCGTCGAGACGTCGGCTCGCGAAGCGCTGCCCGGCGCGGAAAAACGCGGCGTCGACACAGCTTAGGCGCAATCGCAGCGGCTTGCGCACGGTTGTAGAGCGTGCAATTGCTGTGCCCGCGGTGGCGGAAAAATGCGAATGCCGGTGCGTGGCAAAAGCCGGGTCGACCGGAATGCGCGTCGGGTCCTGCCAAAAATCGTTGGACATACCGATGCCCGTAAAGCCCGCCGCGGATGCAGGCGCGAGCCGTGGCCGTTAAATCCGCTGCAAGTCGTCCGGCGTATCGACGTCGCGCAGAATGCCGGGATCGTCGATGTCGATGCGCGTCAGCGGTTGCGTCTGCAGCAGGCTTTTCGCGCCACTGTCGCCGTCGAGCCCGAGCAGCGCATCGCGGTGCTGCGCGCCGAAACCCACCGGATGGCCGCGCTGCCCCTGGTAGAACGGTGCGACGAGCGGGGCGCCGCCGTCGAGCGCGCGGGCCACCGCTTCGACCGTCGCGATTTCGATGCGCGGCATGTCGGCGAGCGCGACGATCCAGCCTTCCGCGTCCTCGCTTGCCTCGATCCCCGCGGCGAGGCTTGCGCCCATCCCGCGCTCGGCGCTCGCCGCGAACACGACGTCACAGCCGGCATCGTTGAGCACGCGGGCCAACGCATCGGAGCCTGGCCGCACCACGGCGAGTACCCGCGTGACGACTCGCAGCAGCCGATGCGCGGCTTCATGCGCGACCGGCATGCCGTCGGGCAGGCGCGCGAGAAGCTTGTTGTGCAGACCAGACGGATCGAAGCGCGAACCGAACCCGGCGGCGAGCAACACGCCGGTGGCGAGCGAGGCATAGGCCATCGGCGGATACCGGAAGGAGGGAATGGCACCGATTGTGCGATGCAACGCGGTGAGAGGCAAGCGCGAATGCAAGCGCTCGCGTTACGGCCGCACGCCGGCGCAGCCGCTCACCGGTTCCCTCGTCGCGCGAACCCGCGACCGCCTCCCACACGTCACACCGGCACCGGGCCCATCACCTTATCGAGCGTGATCGGCAGATCCCGCACCCGCACCCCGGTGGCGTGATACACCGCATTGGCAATCGCCGCCGGCACGCCGGTAATGCCGATCTCGCCGATGCCGCGCACGCCGAGCGAGTTGATATACGGATCGGGCCGACCGATGAACGTGATGTCGAGCGTATCGATATCGGCGTTCACCGGCACGTGATACTCGGCGAGGTTCGCATTCGTGAAGCGTCCGTAGCGCGTATCGAGCGTACTTTCCTCCTGCAGCGCCGCACCGATGCCCCACACGATGCCGCCCAACATCTGGCTGTGCGCGGTCTTCTCGTTGAGTACACGCCCGACGTCGTAGACGGCCACCACGCGCGGCACGCGGATGGTGCCGAGTTCCGCATCGATGTGCACTTCGACGAAGACCGCGCCGAACGAATGGAACGAGTACTTCTGCTTCTCGTCGCCGGGCTTGACGGTCGAGGTCGCCTCGATCGGCTGGCCGCCCGCGCGCGCGATGACCGCCGCGGCCGGATCGCGTTTGCCCGGCTGTGCGCGGCTGACCACCCAGCCGTTAGCGACGGTGACGTCGTCGAGCGGCAGCCCATGCACCGGCGACGCCGGATCGGCCAACGCGAGTGCGATCAACTGGCTGCGCGCCTGGCTCGCCGCGTCGCGCACCGCCGGCGACACGCTCGCCGCCGATTGCGAGCCGCCCGATCCTGGCGCGCGCGGCAACGTCGAATCGCCGAGCGCGAAGTGAATGTTCTCCGGCGCGAAGCCGAGCGCATCGGCGGCGACCTGGGTCATCACGGTATAGGTGCCCGTGCCGATGTCCTGGGTGCCCGAGGCGACCATCGCGGTGCCGTCGGGCAGTATCCGTGCAATCGCGGATGCCTCGCTGCGATTCGCCGGATAGGTCGCGGTCGCCATGCCCATGCCGATCAGCGTGTTGCCGTCGCGCATCGAGCGCGGCGCGGCCGGACGGCGCGACCAGCCGAATTTCTCGGCGCCGATCTGGTAACACTCGCGCAGCGACTTGCCCGACCACGGCTTGTTTTCCTGCGGATCGCTTTCAGCATAGTTCCTGATGCGCAGCGCGAGCGGATCCATCTTCAACGCGACCGCGAGTTCGTCCATCGCCGATTCGAGCGCGAACGAGCCGGTGGTTTCGCCCGGCGCGCGCATAAAGGTCGGCGTGCCAAGGTTCAACTGCACGAGCCGGTGAGTGGTGATCTGATTCGGCACCGCGTACAGCATGCGCGTGACCATGCAACAGGTTTCGGTCCAATCCTCGATCGTCGACGTGTTCGAGATGCTGTCGTGGCGCATCGCGGTGAGCGTGCCGTCGCGCTTCGCGGCGATCACGAAGCGCTGTTCGGTGCGCGGGCGCGCGCCGACCGGGCCGAACATCTGCGGGCGTTCGAGCGCGAGCCGCACCGGCCGTCCGGTTTGCCGCGCGGCCATCGCGCACAGCGACACGTGCGACCACGACGAGCCCTTGCAGCCGAAGCCGCCGCCGATGAAAGGCGAGATCACGCGCACATCGGTCGGCGCAATGCCGAACACTTTGGCGACCGCCTGCGCGTCGTTGGTCACGCCCTGCGTCGAATCGAACAGCGTGAGCTTCGGGCCGTCCCAGCGCGCCATCGTCGCGTGCGGCTCCATCGGGTTGTGATGCTCGATCGGCGTTGTATAGGTGACGTCGATATGCACCGCGCCGCTTTGCATGCCGTCCTCGAAACTGCCGCGCTGAGTGTCGGTCTGGCGGCCCTGCGGTTTCACCGGTGCATGCGCGTTCGGTTTCGCCGCCGCGAAATCGAGCGCCGCGTTAGCCGTCTGATAGACGATGCGTAACTGGTGCGCGGCATCCGTCGCGTGTTCGAGCGTATCGGCGACCACCACCGCGACCGGCTCGTTGTTGTAGTGCACCTCGTTGTCCTGCAGCAGCGACAGGCGGCGGCCCGCAGGCGGCGCAAGCGCTGGCCGGCCGCCGTTGGGCAGGCGCATCGCATTCTGGTAGGTCATCACGAGCAGCACGCCGGGCAGCGACTGCGCGCGGCTTGCATCGATCGACGCGATCGTGCCGCGCGCAATCGTGCTCGTCACGAGCACCGCATGCGCGAGACGCGCTTCGGGGAATTCGGCCGCATAGCGCGCATCGCCGGTCACTTTGAGCAGACCGTCGATGCGATCGATTGGCTGTCCGATCAGATTCATGCGATACCTCCCGCGTTACCGGCCGCCTGGTTGACCGCGCGCACGATCGCGCGTTGCGCGAGCTGCACCTTGAAGCCGTTGTCGCGGCGCGGCTGGGCGCCCTCGAGTGCGGCTGCGGCGGCGTGCCGGAGCGTGGTCTGCGTGAGCGGCTGGCCCGCGAGCATCTGCTCGGCCGCGCTCGCGCGCCACGGTTTGTGCGCGACGCCGCCGAGCGCGATGCGCGCGGACTGCACGCGCTCGCCGTCCATCTGCAACGCGGCGGCCACCGACACCAGCGCGAACGCATAACTGGCGCGATCACGCACCTTCAGATAGTGCGAGTGCGCGCTGAAAAGCGGCGTCGGCAGATCGACCGCGGTAATCAGTTCGCCGGGCTGCAACGTGGTGTCGAGATCGGGCCGGTCGCCGGGCAGCCGATGGAACTCGGCGAACGCGATCGTGCGCTCGCCACTGGGGCCGTTCACGCGTACGGTCGCATCCAGCGCGGCGAGCGCGACGCTCATATCCGACGGATTGACCGCGATGCATTGGGCACTCGCGCCGAGGATCGCGTGCATGCGGTTATGGCCGTCCAGTGCCGCACAGCCGCTGCCTGGCATGCGCTTGTTGCATTGAGTAAAGGCGGTGTCGTAGAAGTAGCCGCAGCGGGTGCGTTGCAGCAGATTGCCGCCGACCGTCGCCATATTGCGCAACTGCGCGGACGCACCGGCGAGCAATGCCTGCGATAGCAACGGGTACTGTTCGCGCACCAGCGCGTGATTGGCCGCATCGCTGTTGCGCACCAGCGCGCCGATGCGGATGCCGCCGCCGGGCAACGCGGTGATCGAGTCCAGCCCGTCGATATGGGTGATGTCGATGAGCCGCACCGGCCGCGCGACGCCGCCCTTCATCAGATCGAGCAGATTGGTGCCGCCGCCGATAAATACCGCGCCCGGTTGCTGCGCGGCGCGCACGGCGCCTGCGACATCGCCGGCACGTTCGTAGGAGATCGCATCCATGCCGGTCTCCGTTATGCGTTGCCGTGCGCGGCGCGCACCGCGGCAACAATGTTCGCATAGGCACCGCAGCGGCACAGGTTGCCGCTCATGCGCTCGCGAATCTCGGCGTCGGATAGCGCGGCGGGACGTGCGCGCACGTCGGCGGTGACGGTGCTCGCCGCGCCGTTGCTGAATTCGCTCAGCAGCGCCGTCGCGGAGCACAACTGCCCGGGCGTACAGTAGCCGCACTGAAACGCGTCGTGTTCGATGAACGCGCGCTGCAACGGGCTCAATGCGCCGTCATCGGATGCGAGTCCTTCGACGGTCGTGATGTTCTCGCCTTCATGCATCACCGCGAGCGTCAGACACGAGTTGATCCGGCGCCCCTCGACGAGCACCGTGCAGGCCCCGCACT
Source organism: Paraburkholderia sp. (assembly GCF_036488505.1). GTDB lineage: Bacteria > Pseudomonadota > Gammaproteobacteria > Burkholderiales > Burkholderiaceae > Paraburkholderia. The sequence goes on from NZ_DASXHN010000349.1 coordinate 24,575, forward strand.
GGCCGCGGTCGCAGCCTTTCTTCGTGCCCATCAGACCGGCGTATTCGCGCAATGCGTCGAGTAGCGTCACGCGCGGTTCGAGCTGCAGCGCATAGGGGCGGCCGTTCACGTTGAGCGTGACCGGACGTGGCGGCACCGCTGGACTGGCCGGCGCGGGCGGCGCGGCTGGCGATTGCGTTTGCGCGCGCAGATGCGGGGCCGCGCCGATCGTCGCGGCGGCCGCCGCCGATTGAAGGAAGCGGCGGCGCGACGGATGTGATAACTGCGAAGTGGGCTCTGGCGACGCTGCGTCGCCTGAATCCTGACATTCGGTATGCGTGGACATGACGTTCGGTTCACTCCATTGAAAGGTCAATGCAGGCTGACGACGCGTCGACGTCCAACGCATCGCGTAGAAACAAAACGCGCAAAGCAAAGCACAACACGCTCGGTGCCGGTGCAGGTAGAACGGTATAAAAAAATCACGGTGAGAGCAAAGCCGATTCGCGCAATTAATGCACGCTAGTATTCGCAATGAACTCACGATCGACGGTCATGGGCCGGGTATGAGCGGTGCTATCGTCAGTCGCGATGGCCGCCGGAATCTCCGCTCGGCCACGGCTGATGCGGCGCTGATGCGTGACTGGATACGGCCAGGTTCACAGGAGAGCCCATGCAATTCGACTACAAGCACTTCCATATCGATTGCCGCGCCCGTCACGCGGATGAGGGCGTCTACTACGCGCGCGCGAAGATCACCCGCGTGCCGCGGCGCAACGAAACATTCCAGTCTCACGAGTCGGGCGACATCGATTGCTTTGCGAATGAAGCCGATGCGATCTGCTGCGCGCGCTCGTGGGCGATCGAGTGGTGCGACGTCGCGGCGGGATAGGTCTGCGCCGGTCCTGCCCGCTGTAGAGGAGAAACGATCGTGGCAAAACTGCGGATTGCGACGTTCAACATCAACGGCATTCGCTCGCGCTTGCCGGCGCTATTGCAATGGCTGGAGCGCGAGGCGCCGGACATCGTGTGCCTGCAGGAACTCAAAGCGGTGGACAGCGCGTTTCCGGTCGAACCGCTGCGCGAGGCCGGTTACGGCGCGCTGTGGCACGGGCAGAGCGCGTGGAACGGCGTTGCGATTCTGGCGAAGGGCGCGGCGCCCGTCGAACGGCGGCGCGGCTTGCCGGGTTTCGAGGCGGATACGCATAGCCGCTATCTGGAGGCCGAAGCGGGCGGGCTGGTGATCGCGTCGCTGTACTTGCCGAACGGCAACCCGCAGCCCGGTCCCAAATTCGACTACAAGCTGGTCTGGTTCGACCATCTGCTCGCGCATGCGGCGAAGCTCTTCAAAAGCGGTCAGCCGGTCGTGCTGGCAGGCGACTACAACGTGGTGCCCACCGACGAAGACATCTACAACCCGCGCTCGTGGCTGAAGGACGCACTGCTGCAGCCGGAAAGCCGTGAGCGTTATCGAAAGCTTCTCGCGCAAGGCTGGACCGACGCGCTACGCACGCATTTCGGCGACGAGCGTGTCTATACGTTCTGGGATTATTTCCGCCGGCATTGGGATACCAATTCGGGGCTGCGCATCGATCATCTGCTGCTGAGCGCCGATCTTGCGCCGCGTCTGCGCGATGCGGGCGTCGACCGCTGGGTGCGCGGCGAGCCGCATGCGAGCGACCATGCGCCTACCTGGGTGCAACTGGATATGGGCGCCGGCCGCAGGAAGAAAAGCGCCTGACGATGCAGCGGGCGACCGTTGGTGGCAGATCGCCCGCCCTGCCTATCGATCAACGCCGGTAATCGCGGTCCGACGAGTTGTTCGACCACAGCGCACCCGCCACGAACCCGGCCAGCGCGACGACCGCGAGCGTCGTGAACGGATTTTCGACCGCGGTGTCGCGCACGAGGCTGGTCGTATTCGCGCAGAGTTGTTGCGCCTTGCCGCTCAATTCGCGTGCCTTGCCCGACACTTGCATACTGGCGTCGCTGAGCGCGTCGCCCGCCGCGCTTTGCACCTTGCCGGCGACTTCCTTGACTGTGCCTTCCGCTGAATTCGTATCCATAGCATCGCTCCCGTTGTCATATTTACGTGTGAGCCCGCTGCGATTGCAACGGCGTCACACCAGGGCGTCGCGCGGGCCGCGCTAGTAAGGCGATGACCTGCGACAGTCACTGGAGGGCGCAAGAAGTGCGCCTGGCAAGAGGGGAAGGCGTGCGGCGGCACCGAACCGCAAAGAAACTGCAAGCGCAACGCAGGCGAAAGCCAATCGGACGTCAGCGCCGCCGCCGTGCGTTGATGCCGACGAACACGGCCAGCAGCACCAGAAACCCGCCGAACAGCAGCGACGCATTGACGAGTACCTGTCGCAGCCCGAGCGTGTCGACATCGATAAACGGATACGGATAGAAGTCCGACAGGCTGCCGCGCCAGAACGTGATGCCGAGATACGCGAGCGGATAGACGAGCCACAGTACACAGTGCCGCGGCCGCAACTGAAAGCGTGGCACGAACAACACCCAGTAGAGCGCGGCGAGCATCGGCAGCACGCTGTGCAGCGACTCGTTGAGCAGCCGCCGATACGCGGTCGGTGTCCAGATGCCGCGCAGCAGCAGGTTATACGCGATGCCAACGAACACCATATAGGCGACCACCGCGGTCACGACGGTCGGCTGACGGAAAAACCGCACGAGCGGCGAGCGATGCTGCCACAGCGCGACGCTGGTGAAGCAGATCGCACACGCGAGCACGGTCAGATTGGTCAGGTAGCTGCTCATGCGCGCGAGGCCGTCGAACACCGTCAGCCCGCGCGCGAGCGTGCGATCGATCGTCACGTCGGCTTGCGCGAGGAGCGAAATCCACGCGATCACGGCGATGACCGCCGCCAGCGTCAGCGACGACACACTGGGTGTGTGCAGCGGAAGCTCGGGCTCGCGCTGCCGGATACGGATTGGGCGCATGGGCCGATTCTACCAGGGCGGCGCGCGTCGCGGCGTGCACTCGGGCGTAGCGTGCATGGACGCTTGCGCGTTCGCATTCGGGCGCAGCGGTGAAAGGGGGCTGAAAGACCCCGGCCTGTCGCTTGGGCATTCAGCGTGTCATGGCGGCGCGCGGTTTGCGATCGGCCATTCACTGTTGTATGGTGCGGGGCGAAAACGACGCGCGCGCCAGGCTGTTCACGGTGGGCATGTGCGCGTCAACCAGCACAACCCAACAGGAGATGCACGATGTCGGAAACGGCAAACAGGAAAGTGGCGCTAGTAACGGGCGCGGGCAGCGGCATCGGTCGCGCGTGCGCGCTCACGCTGGGACAGCACGGTTATAGCGTCGTGCTAGCCGGGCGGCGTCAGGCGGCGCTCGATGCGGTGGCCGGCGAAATCACCGCACAGCGCGGCGACGCGCTCCCGGTGTCGTGCGACGTAACGGACGCGGATAGCGTGGCCGCGCTGTTCGACACGGTCCGCGCGCGCTTCGGCCGGCTCGACGTGCTGTTCAACAACGCGGGACGCAACGGCCCGCCGGTCGATCTCGACGAACTCGACATCGACGTATGGCGCTCGGTCGTCGATACCAACCTGAACGGGGTGTTCCTCTGCACGCGCGCCGCGTTTGGTCTGATGAAGACGCAGAACCCGCGCGGCGGTCGCATCATCAACAACGGCTCGATTTCCGCGCATGCGCCGCGGCCGAACAGCGCGGCCTACACGGCCACCAAGCACGCGATCACCGGCCTGACCAAGGCGGTGTCGCTCGACGGCCGCAAATACGACATCGTGTGCGGACAGATCGACATCGGTAATGCGGCGACCGAGATGGCCGAGCGGATGGCGCGCGGTGTGCCGCAAGCGAACGGCGAAATCGCGATCGAGCCGCTGATGGACGTGCAGCATGTCGCCGACGCGGTGCTGCATATGGCGAATCTGCCGCTATCGGCGAACGTGCAGTTCATGACGATCATGGCCAGCAAGATGCCGTTCGTCGGGCGCGGTTGAGCGGCGCCTGATCGCGGTAGGGCGGCAGCGCGGGCGCCAACGCGGCGCGCGCGTTCGACTCGCGTTCAACCTATACTGAGCGCTTTCCGTCTCCGCGCGAAAGCCACACCCGCCGTGCCCCGAGCCACATCCGGCGACGACGATCCGCCGCCGCAGCCGCCCGTGAAGCCCGATCTCGAAGACTGCTGTCATAGCGGCTGCATTCAGTGTGTGTTCGATCTCTACGACGAAGCGCTCGAACGCTACGAGATCGCGCTGGCCGCATGGCGGCAGTCCCACGAGGCGCCGCAGCGCTCGGCGACGCAGTCGCCGCGGCGGTCGAAAGCGCCGCGCAGGCCCCGCTGAGTGGCGCACGATTTTGCACCGTCCCCTTCATGACCGATCTTCAGCTCCCGCCGAACGACTCTTTGATCGAAGCGCACACGCTCGACGACCTGCATCGGTTCGTGCAGCGTCATCCGCGTTTGTTCGTACTGACCGGCGCGGGCATCAGCACCGACTCCGGCATCCCCGGCTATCGCGACGACAATGGCGCATGGAAGCGCTCGCCGCCGATCACGCTGCAGGAATTTCTCGGCACGCTCGCGATGCGTCAGCGCTACTGGGCGCGCAGCATGATCGGCTGGCCGCTGGTCGCGCGGGCGCAGCCGAACGCCGCGCATGTCGCGCTCGCGCGGCTCGAAGCGGCGGGGCATGTGCCGACGCTGGTGACGCAGAACGTCGATGGCCTGCATCAGCGCGCGGGCAGCCGCGACGTGATCGAACTGCATGGCGGCATCGACGGCGTAACCTGTCTCGACTGCGGGATGCAGCATGCGCGCGCGTCGATCCAGCAGACACTCGAAGCCGATAACCCGGCGCTGCTCGACGTCACGACCGAAGCCGCCGCCGACGGCGACGCGCATCTCGAATGGCACGATCTCGGCGGTTTTCGCGTACCCGCGTGTTCGAACTGCGGCGGGCTGTTGAAACCGTCGGTGGTTTTTTTCGGCGAGAACGTGCCGAAGGCGCGCGTCGAAGTGGCGTCGCACGCGCTCGACGCGGCCGACGCGGTGCTGGTGGCCGGCTCGTCGCTGATGGTGTATTCCGGCTACCGGTTCTGTGTGTGGGCGCAGCGGCAGGGCAAGCCGATCGCGGCGATCAACCTCGGGCGCACGCGCGCCGATCCGCTGCTCGCGCTGAAAGTGGCCGCGCCGTGCGGCGACACGTTGAGCGCGCTCGCCGGGATGCTGGCCGGCGCTTGACGGCCGGCGCCGAACCGCAACTCTCTTTCAGGCAATCCGCATGCTGACGACGATCGAACAACTCGAAGCGCTCTACGACCAGCCCGGCGAGCGCGCGCTGCGCAAGGAAATTCCGTATGTCAACGACGATTACCGCGCGTTCATCGAGGCCGCGCCTCTCGCGGTGCTTGCGACGAGCGGCCCGCAAGGCCTCGACTGTTCGCCGCGCGGCGACGTGCCCGGATTCGTGCGCTGCGTCGACGAACGCACGCTCGCGCTGCCGGATCGCCCCGGCAACAACCGGCTCGACAGCTTGCGCAACGTCATCGTGGATCCACGGCTCGCGCTGTTGTTCGTCATACCGGGCGTCAGCGAAACCTTGCGCGTGAACGGCCGCGGCCGGATCTCGAACGAACCCGCGCTGCTGGACAGTTTCGCCGTCGACGGCAAACTGCCGCGCACGGTGCTGCTGATCGACGTCGACGCGGTGTACTTCCACTGCTCAAAGGCGATCGTGCGCTCGAAGCTGTGGGACCCGGCGCGCCACATCGACCGCTCGCAACTGCCGAGCGCGGGCGAGATTCTGCGGCGCATCATCGCGACCAGCGATGGCGAAGAATTCGACGCGGCCGCCTACGACCGCGACCTGCCCGCGCGCGTGCGGGCAAGCTTGTACTAATCGGCAAACCGACGATGACCGACGCCCGCCAACATTCGCCTTCCGCCGAACGCAATCGCGAACCGATCCTTGCGGTGCTGCGCGACGCGCTGCCGGCCAGCGGCCGCGTGCTCGAAATCGCCAGCGGCACCGGCGAGCACTCGGTCTGGTTCGCCGGCGCGCTGCCCACGCTGGACTGGCAGCCGAGCGACGCCGACGCCGACGCCCGCGCGTCGATCGCCGCGTGGGCCGCGCATGCGGGGCTGCCGAATCTGCGCGCGCCGCTCGCGCTCGACGTCCGTCAGCCGGATTGGGGCGTCGATACGCTCGACGCGGCCGTCTGCATCAACATGATCCACATCTCGCCGTGGAGCGCCGCGCAGGCGTTGTTCGACGGGGTGGGACGGCGGCTCGTCGATGGCGGCGTACTGTATCTGTACGGTCCATACAAGCGCGGCGGCGCGCACACCGCGCCGAGCAACGACGCGTTCGATCAATGGCTGAAGAGCCGCGACCCCGCATGGGGCGTCCGCGATATGGAGGCAGTCGTCGCGCTCGGCGAGGCCCCGGGGCTGGCGTGCGAAAAAGTGGTGGCGATGCCGGCAAACAATTTCAGCCTGGTTTTCAGGAAGCGGGCAGGAACCTGATATGCGGGTGAGATGGCGATCTAACGGCGCCCGTGCATGACCGATGCTCGGGCAGACGCCAAAACACCGGCGCTCACTGCCCGCCGCCGAGCGGCGAGCGTACATTTCTTTTATTCTTTCACCCTCGACGCCGCGCCGGCGTTTGGCGCAACGCGGCGTCACGACATTCATTGGACTCTGGAGAATTCACATGGGCAAACAGGCAATCGGCGTGGTGGGGCTAGCGGTGATGGGCCGCAATCTGGCGCTGAACATCGAGAGCCGCGGCCATGCGGTGTCGGTCTATAACCGTAGCCGCGAGAAGACCGACGAACTCGTCGCCCAATTTCCGGACAAGAAACTGGTGCCGGCCTTCACGCTGGAAGAGTTCGTCGACTCGCTCGAAAAGCCGCGCCGCATTCTGCTGATGGTCAAGGCCGGCGCGCCGACCGATGCGACGATCGCGTCGCTCAAGCCGCTGCTGGAAAAGGGCGACATCCTGATCGACGGCGGCAACACGCATTTCACCGACACGATCCGCCGCAATCAGGAACTCGCGAAGGCGGGCCTGCATTTCATCGGCACGGGCGTGTCGGGTGGCGAGGAAGGCGCGCTGAAAGGCCCGTCCATCATGCCGGGCGGCCAGCGCGACGCGTACGATCTGGTGGCCCCGATCCTCACCGAAATCGCCGCCAAGGCGCCGGACGGCGAACCATGCGTCGCGTACATGGGACCGGACGGCGCCGGCCACTTCGTGAAGATGGTGCATAACGGCATCGAATACGGCGACATGCAACTGATCGCCGAGAGCTACGCGGTGCTCAAGCAGGTGGTCGGCCTGTCGAACGAAGAACTCGGCAAGGTCTACACCGAGTGGAACCAGGGCGAACTGGACAGCTATCTGATCGAAATCACATCGAAGATTTTCGGCAAGAAGGACGACGAAACCGGCAAGGATCTCGTCGACGTGATTCTCGACCGCGCCGCGCAGAAGGGCACCGGCAAATGGACCAGCCAGAACGCGCTCGACCTCGGCGCGCCTCTGCCGTTGATCACCGAAGCGGTGTTCGCGCGCGTGCTGTCGTCGCTGAAGGATCAGCGGGTGGCCGCGAGCAAGGTACTCGAAGGACCGCAGGCGAAGCCACTTGGCGGTGCGCGCGATGCGTTTATCGAATCGGTGCGCCGCGCGCTGTACTTCAGCAAGGTGATCTCGTATGCGCAGGGCTTCGCGCAACTGCGCGCGGCTTCTGAAGAGTACAACTGGGATCTCGACTTCGGGACCATCGCGAAGATTTTCCGCGCGGGCTGTATCATCCGCGCGCGCTTCCTGCAGAAGATCACCGACGCTTACGCGAAGGACAAGGCGCTCGCCAACCTGCTGCTCGACCCGTACTTCCGCGATATCGCGAAGAACTACCAGACGGCGCTGCGCGAAGTCGTGGTGGCCGCGGTCAACGCGGGCGTACCGGTGCCGGCGTTCGCATCGGCGATCGCATATTTCGACGCTTACCGTTCCGAGCGTCTGCCCGCGAACCTCGTCCAGGCACAGCGTGATTTCTTCGGCGCGCATACGTTCGAACGCATCGACAAGCCGGGCAGCTTTCACGCGCATTGGGGGTGAACGGCTCGATAGCGGCCCGCTGCGCGTCATCGCACGCGTGCCGGGCTTGCCCCTCGCCGGAAGCTTTCAACGCGTAAGATTATTGCGGAATCTGTTGTCGTTTCAGTCTCTGGCGTAGAAGCTACGGTGATTATTGTGAGGATCGAAATAGAGTTTCATTGCTTTAGGGGTTTACCCTAGGTCTCCATGCTCCTAAACTTGCATTCAAGCGCTGAGGGAGAAACACCGAAGCGCAACACAAACAAGTTATTGGAGGTTGATCATGAAGACTCTTATTTCTGCCGTTGCTATCGCCGCCGCCCTTGCTGCTCCTGTTGCTTCGTTCGCGCAGGCGAACCAGCCGGTTACCCGCGCCGAAGTTCGCGCGCAACTGGTTCAACTCGAAAAGGCAGGCTACAACCCGGTCGCCAGCGAGATCGACTATCCGGCTGATATCCAGGCCGCCGAGGCTCGCGTCCAGGCGCAAAACGGTACGGCGGTCGCAGCGAACACCGCGAACACCAGTGGCTACGGCGCACCGGCTGTCAGCACGTCGCAAGCTGGCCGTGCAGCGAGCCCGGCCAAGTCCGACCGTAACTCGGTCTACTTCGGCAATTAATCGCCGATACGAGTTGCAGCAGGTTTGATGTAGACGCCGCGTCGCGCCACAGCGCACCGCGGCAGGCAAGAAAAAACGCCATCCGGTTTGATCGGATGGCGTTTTGTCGTTTACCGCCTGAAGTTACCGGTTCAATGCAAAGTGCGATGCCGGCGGCCGATCTCGTCGAAAAGCGCGCTGCTCGGTTCGAGTGCGAGCAGCCAGGATTCGTCGTAGCCGCTCAGATTATCGAGCGCCTCGCGCAGCCGCTCGATCGCCACCGCGGGAAGCTCGACGCTCGCCTCGACGCCGCTCGCCAGCCCCGCAATGCTGGCCAGTTGCACGAGCGCATCGGCGGCCTCGGCGACGTCGGCCGCAAAAACCAGGTGGGTGTTCAGCAACTCGACGAGGCCGGGGGACGCCGCTACATCGTCCACGTTCAGTTGCACGGCCAGAAAAGTGGCTTTGTTCATCCTCGACTCCTCCCAGAATCCAGACGCTGTCGTACAGGGTGTGCCACGCGGCTTGAGTGAGTATAGGCGACCGCCTCGGGGTTTCACTAATCGGACGAATCGCCCCCCCGATGACGCCCGATCGGAGGCGAGCAAGCGCCAGACCTATAATGAGGGCCACCCGCGCAAGCGCCGCCGAATACCAGCCGAGCGCGCCGCGCGGTCCATGCGCTTGCCAACCGCCCATCGACCATGAAGATCATCCGCAGCAGGGACTTTACCGCGACGCGTCCATGGGGCGCGCTCGAGATCGCCAATATGAACGGCATCACCACGCGTCTGCACTGGACCGACCAGCCGTACAAGTGGCACGTCAACGACGGCGACGAGGTGTTCGCGGTGCTCGACGGGCGGGTCGAGATGCGCTATCGCGAGGACGGCGTTGAACGCTCGACGGTGCTCGAAACCGGCGACGTCTTCTATGCGTCTGCGGGCACCGAGCACGTCGCGCATCCGCTCGGCGCCGCGCGCGTGCTGGTCGTCGAAACGCAGGGCAGCGTCTGAAGAACACGGCAGTTTGACCGCGCATCGATTCCGGCGCCCATGTGGCGGTCGCGCATAATAGACAGCCTGTGCAGCGAGACAATCTGTGCAGCGTCCCGCGCAGCGACCGCGTGGCGGCACGCAAAATGCTAGGGCATCGATTGAATCCGATTGAGAAACTCGTCGAGGAAAATCACATGACAAAACAATGGCAACTGACGGGGATTCGCGTGCTGACGGCGGCCGCGCTGGGCGCGGCGGTCGCCGGCTGCACGACGATGCCGTGGGACAGCACGCCGTTCTACAGCAATGCGCCGTCCAATCCGACGAGTCTGTCGACGGTCCCCGTGCCCGCCGGCTTTTACCGCGTGAACGCCGGCGACACGCTCGGCGGCATCGCCTCGGCGTATGGCCGCAAGCCGCAGGAGATCGCCGCGTGGAACGGCCTCGCGGTCAACTCGCCGGTGGCACCCGGCCAGGTGCTGCGGGTATCGCCGCCGATGGCCTCCGGCAGCATCGTCACACCGCCGGTGGCGGCCGCGCCAGCCACGCCGGGCACGGTGCCAGGCGCGCCGAGCCCGGCGGGGCCGCAGCAGGGCGTGCTGCAATGGCCGTTGCGCGGCCCGATTCTGAAGACATTCTCGCCGGGCAAGTCGAACGGCATCGTGATCGGCGGGCAGCCGGGCGACCCAGTGAAAGCCGCGGCGACTGGCCGGGTCGTCTACGCGGGCACCGGCATCGAAGCGTATGGCCCGCTGATCATCATCAAGCACAGCGACTCGCTGATCACCGCGTATGGCCAGAACAGCCAGTTGCTGGTCAAGGAAGGCGACGCGGTCGCTCAAGGGCAGACCATCGGCGAAGTGGGCGTCGATAGTCGCGGCGTCGCGTCGATCCAGTTCGAAGTGCGTCAGAACGGCCAGCCGGTCGACCCGCTGCAGTGGCTGCCGAAACCGGGCGGCTGAGCATCGATCGTTTAGCGGCCGGCTGTGCGCCCCCTTCGGGGATGCGCCGATTTTCGGCGCCGCTTCAATTGAAATACACTGTGTGGCTTGTTCGCCGCTGCGTGTGCTTTCCATATGGAATACACACGCGGCCGGCTGCCGTAGGCTGTCATTCATGGATGTACAAGGACACACAATGATCGATTTGCGCAGCGATACCGTCACCCGTCCGACTCCGCCGATGCTCGCGGCGATGTCGGCGGCCGAAGTCGGCGACGACGTCTGGGGCGACGACCCCACCGTACTGCGTCTGCAGACGACGATGGCCGAGCGCGCCGGCAAGGAAGCGGGGCTGTTTTTTCCGAGCGGCACGCAAAGCAACCTCGCCGCATTGATGGCGCACTGCGCGCGCGGCGACGAATACATCGTCGGCCAGCTCGCCCATACCTACAAATACGAGGGCGGCGGCGCGGCGGTGCTCGGCAGCATCCAGCCGCAGCCGCTCGAAAACGCCGCCGACGGCTCGATCCCGCTCGAGAAGATTGCCGCCGCGATCAAGCCGGTCGACGACCACTTCGCGCGCACGCGTTTGCTCGCGCTGGAAAACACGATAGGCGGCAAGGTGCTGCCGGCCGACTATGTCGCGCAGGCGACGCAGCTCGCGCGCGAGCGCGGCCTGTCGGCTCACCTCGACGGCGCGCGCGTGTTCAACGCGGCGGTCGCGTCGGGCAAGCCGGTCGCGGCGCTCGCCGAGCCGTTCGATTCGGTGTCGATCTGCTTTTCGAAGGGGTTGGGCGCACCGGTGGGCTCGGTGCTGGTCGGCAGCCGCGGGTTGATCGACGTCGCGCATCGCTGGCGCAAGGTGCTGGGCGGCGGCATGCGCCAGGCCGGCGTGCTGGCGGCGGCCTGCCTGTACGCGCTCGATCACAACGTCGAGCGCCTCGCCGACGACCACGCGAACGCCGCGCATCTGGCGGCAGGGCTGGAGACGCTCGAGCAGGTGAAGGTGCAGTCGGTTGCGACCAATATGGTGTTCGCACAGTTTCCGCAGCAGCATTGCGCGCCGCTGGAAGCGTGGCTGAAAGAGCGCGGCATCCTCACGCAGATGCTGTATGCGTCGCGCTTCGTCACGCATAGTGACGTGTCGCGTGCCGATATCGATACGTTTATTGCGGCGGTAAAGGCGTACTTCGCGGCGCGATGATGCGCTGATCGCGTTGTGTGATCACACGCCTGAGGTGGCTGCTGCGATTGCCGCCTCAGGCTCTTGTGCTACTGCTGCTGATCTAGTCTGGTTCGCCCCGACTGCACGAGCGGCGCTTTATCCTCTCGAATCTCGCTCCCCGCCGCCGCGTCACTTCACGGCCGCTTGCGCGTGCACGCCCGAGCGATGCGATGGCGCGAGCAACCGCAAACCACTCGCAAGACTCGCCGCGGCAGCGAAGAACCCGCCGAGGCCGAGCGCGAGCATCGGCCCATGCTGCCGGCCGGCAATCCCGAAGCACAACGCGACCAGTGCCGCACCCGAGGTCTGTCCGAGCAGCCGCGAAGTCGCGATGGTGCCGCTTGCGCCGCCGCTGCGTTCCGGCGGCGCGCTCGCCATCAGCGCCTTCAGGTTCGGCGACTGGAAAAAGCCGAAGCCCGCGCCGCAAATCGCCATGCGTATGCCGATGTCGAGCACGTGCGGATGCGCGGGCAATAGCGCGAGCGACGCCATCCCCGCCGCTAGCACCGCGAGCCCGATCGCGCCGAGCAGACCCGGCGGATAACGGTCGGACAGCGCGCCCGCGAGCGGCGCGGCGAGCGCGACCACGACGGGCCACGGCGTCATTAGAAAGCCGGTCTCGACCTGGCTGCGCAGCAGCACGTCCTCGAAATAGAACGGCAGCGACACGAACGCGAGGCCCTGCGCGGCGAACGAGCACACGGCCGTGACCGCCGACAGCGCGAACACCGGCCGCTTGAACAGATCGACCGGCAGCATTGGCGCGGGATGGCCGGCCTCGCGGCGAATCAGCAGCAGCCCGAACACCAGCGCGATCGCCGCGGCGCTCAGCACGAGCGGCATCGATGCGCGCTGCGCCGCCTCGCCGAGCGCGAAGATCAGCGCGGCGAACGTAATGACGTTCAACAGCGCGGCGACCGGATCGAACTGATGCTTGCCCTGCGCGGTGTGCGGCAACGCGGGCCACGCGAAGGCCAGCGCGAGCACGCCGAGCGGCACGTTGACCGCGAATAGCCACGGCCAGTCAGCGACGGACAAAATCAGCGACGCCACCGTCGGCCCGACCGCGAACGACACCCCGACGACGAGCGCATTGGTGCCGAGCCCGCGTCCGAGCCGATGCGGCGGATACAGATGGCGGATCAGCGCCGCGTTCACGCTCATGATCGCGGCAGCGCCGAGTCCCTGCACGGCCCGCGCGGCGGTAAGCAGCAGCAGTGTCGGCGCGATCGCACAGCCGAGCGAACTCAGCGTGAACAACGCGATGCCGCCGATGTAGATGCGCCGATGCCCGACGATGTCGCCGAGCGCGGCAAACGGCAGCAGCGTCGCGATCATCGCCAGTTGATACGCGTTGATGATCCAAACCGATGCCGCGGGCGCCGTGTGCAGATCGGCGCCGATCGTCGGCAAAGCGGTGTTGGCGATCGCCGTGTCGAGCGTGGCGAGCGTGACCGCGAGCATGATCGCGCCCATCGCACGGCGGTTGGCGGCGGACATCGAGTCGTCCGCCGGCAGGGTGGGCGCGCAGGCGCCGTCGGAACGGCTGAGCTTATCGGACAAGGGTGGCTCGTCGGTTATACATGCCGACGCGCCGGCCGGTCCGTAACAGGATAGGCGCGGGCGCGCGTGAGCAGCGGGTTGCGTTGAAAGGAATGTGCGCGCTGCGCGGTCCTGTTGTGAAAGCAGTCTGCAAGACCAGCTGCGCGGCGCAGCACACTATCCGCGATTGTTGCAGAGACCGGGTAAACGTGCAGCGACGCGCGCGGAGCGGCGCATCGTCCGAACCGTCGTTAGGCAACTAACCGTCGACCGCGCACGGCACTGCCGAACTGCAACGCTCGGGGGCCTTCAAAGCGTATGCTCTCAACACATGTCGGCCAGAAGAACCTACGATTGGACCTCCGATCGCGCCAGTGGGCCGGCGTGTCTGCCCGTCATGCGTGCGTCGCGCCTGCGTCATGCGCCAAAAAAAATAATCGCCGTGGAGGATGCGGCGTCTTTCGCTGATCGGCGTCGCGGATGGCCGAGCACATTCCGCATGAACCTGCTTTGCACCACATGCGAACTCCAGCCCCCCCGTCGCTCGATGACATCGGCCGGCGAGGCCGGGCATGCGGTGTGCGTGGAAATCCACTCGCGTCGCAGGTGTGCGCGAGTCGTAAAATGTCCTACTCTGTTCTTTTAATCCGCCTGACAGGCACGCACCTCCCGTCCGTCAACTGTGCGGTTTGCGTCTGCCATGTCGTTCTATCCCGGAGGCTTCGATGACAGCCGTCGATCTGGAATTCGACCAGCTCAACAGTACCGTCGACGCGCTACGGCGCTCAATTTCGAATCGCATGATGTATGGCGTCGGCAAGGACGCCGTCACCGCCCATCCGCATGACTGGCTGCACGCGGCCGCGCTGGCCGTGCGTGACCGGCTCGTCGCGCGCTGGATGAAGACCACGCGCCTGCAATACGAGCAGGATGTGAAGCGGGTCTACTACCTGTCGATGGAATTCCTGATCGGCAGGACCTTTAGCAATGCGCTGCTCGCGCTCGGCATTTACGATCAGATGAGGGAGGCGCTCGCGGGCCTCGGCGTCGACATGGATTCGCTGATCGACATCGAGCCCGATGCCGCGCTTGGCAATGGCGGCCTGGGCCGCCTCGCCGCGTGCTTTCTCGACTCGATGGCGACGCTGGGCATTCCGGGCTTCGGCTATGGCATCCGCTATGAATATGGAATGTTCCGTCAGGAGATCGTCAACGGCGAGCAGGTCGAGGCGCCCGACTACTGGCTGCGCGCCGGCAATCCGTGGGAATTCCCGCGGCCCGAAATCAAATACATGGTGCACTTCGGCGGCCGCACTGTGCAGCGCGGCGACACCGTCGAATGGATCGACACCGAGCATGTGAATGCGACCGCGTACGACACCGTGATCCCCGGTTATGCAACCGATGCGACCAATACGCTGCGGCTGTGGTCGGCGCGCGCGACCGAAGAACTCGATCTCGGCGCGTTCAATCGCGGCGACTACCGCAACGCGGTGGACACCAAAAACATGTCGGAGAACGTATCGCGCTTGCTGTATCCGGACGACTCGACGCCGGCCGGCCGGGAACTGCGGCTGCGCCAGGAATACTTCTTCGTTTCCGCGACGATGCAGGATCTGATTCGCCGCTATCAGCGCACGCACAGCACGTTTGGGCGCTTCTCCGAAAAAGTCGCGGTGCACCTGAACGACACGCACCCGGTTCTCGCGATTCCCGAGTTGATGCGGCTGCTCGTCGACGTGAACCGTGTGCCTTGGGACAAGGCATGGAAGCACGTCACGCAGATCTTCTCGTACACGAATCACACGCTGATGCCCGAAGCGCTCGAAACGTGGGACGTCGAGATGCTGGCACGGCTGCTGCCTCGGCATCTCGAAATCATCTTTGAGATCAATGCGCAGTTTCTGAAGCACGTGAGCGAACAATCGGGCCATGACGCCGAGATGATCCGCCGCATTTCGCTGGTCGACGAATATGGGCAGCGGCGCGTGCGCATGGCGTATCTGGCGATCGTCGCGAGCCACAAGGTGAACGGCGTGTCGAAACTGCATTCGCAACTGATGACGCGCGACATCTTCGCCGACTTCGCGCGAGTCTATCCGGACCGCTTCACGAACGTGACCAACGGCATTACGCCGCGCCGCTGGCTCGCGCAGGCGAGCCCGTCGATGTCCTCGCTGATCGACGCGCGCATCGGCACGCACTGGCGCCGCAATCTGTTCGAACTCGAGCAATTGCGCAATCTGCGCAAGGACGACGAATTCATCGAAGCGTTCCGCGACGCGAAGCGGCAAAGCAAGCTGCGTCTCGTGCATCGGCTCGCGCATCACACCAAACTGCATTTCAATCCGGACGCGCTATTCGATTTACAGGTCAAGCGCATTCACGAATACAAGCGGCAACTGCTGAACGTGCTGCACGTGATCGTGCGTTACAACCGGATCCTCGCGAACCCCGAGCGCGATTGGGTGCCGCGCGTGGTGCTGTTCGCGGGCAAGGCCGCGTCCGCGTACCGGATGGCGAAGACGATCATCAAGCTGATTGGCGACGTGAGCGAGAAGATCAACCGCGACCCGTTGATCGGCGATCGGCTGAAAGTTGTGTTCGTGCCGAACTACGGTGTGAGCGTGGCCGAGCTGATCATCCCGGCGGCCGATCTGTCCGAGCAGATTTCGATGGCCGGCACCGAGGCGTCGGGCACCGGCAATATGAAGCTCGCGCTCAACGGCGCATTGACGATCGGCACGATGGATGGCGCGAACATCGAGATTTGCGACGCGGTGGGGCGCGAGAACATCTTCATCTTCGGTCATACCGCCGACGAAGTAGACAGCCTGCGCGCGAGCGGCTACCGGCCGCGGCAGATCTACGAGGAGAACGCGGAATTGCGTACCGCGCTCGATCAGATTCGCTCGGGTTTCTTTTCCCCGGACGATCCGTTGCGCTTTTCCGATATCTTCCACACGCTCGTCGACTGGGGCGACCACTATATGGTGCTCGCCGACTTCGCCGCATTCGCGAAGGCGCAGGACGAAGTGGATGCACGTTTCGTCGACAAGCGCGCGTGGACCGAAAGCGCGATCGAGAATGTCGCGGGGATGGGGCAGTTCTCGTCGGATCGCACGATCGGCGAATATGCGCGCAACATCTGGCGGGTCAGTCCGCTCAGTATGGAATGAGCGACCGCGTAGTGCGCGAGTTTGGCGAAACGGATCGGAAGGCCGTTCAATCAGATCGCTATTAACGAACGAGACGGAACGGCAATCGCAACGGCCAGCGCCAACAGCGCACAATCGGCGGCAATCTCAAGCCTTCGGCGCGGCCGCCGCCGTCTTCGCCCGCTGCACGGCAGCGCCCACCCGTTCGACAAACTCGCGGTCGGTGCTCATTAGCGCTTCGCGCTCACCATCGGCCGTTTTCACGATCAGCCGATGCGTAACATCCTGCGTGATCCAGGTCAGCCAGCCGACGACGATCAGCATGATCCCGCATACGAGCCCCGCCGGCGAATGCAGCACGGCGCCCACTATCGCGCCGATCAGCCCGGCCACCGAGATCACGATCGGCACTGGTTTGTTCTTCTGCACGGTCACGACCCGCACGTCGACGATGTCGCGCAGCGGAAAGACCTGGCCCGCGGATGACAGCGCATTGCGCGTCACGGACACGCCACGGTCGTTGAAAGGGTTGTCCATCGGTTCAATGCAAGGATAGTGAAGGACGCAGCGTAGCAGAGTTCAATCGCCGCCAGCCACGATGTCGTCACCAAGCTGTTTCTCGTGTTGCCGCTCTTGCATGGAGCTTGATCGACGCAATCGCACGCAAGCGACGTAGAGTTTATGAAGTAATGTACTGAGTCCGGCCTCGCGGTCCCGCTTGCAGGCTGCAACCAGTGAACAGGAATGACACTGCCATGCCCGACCAACGACAGATTGCACCCGATAGCACCGCCGCGCGCGTCGCGTTGTGGCGCGCGTTGCATGTACAGGCCGATGCGCCACCGCACGTGCTCGAAGATGAAATCGGTTTGCAACTGCTGGCGCCGTCCGAGGACTGGCGCAGCCGCGGCGACATGGACCCGCGCTTCACGCGGCCGTTTCGCGCGTCGATCGTCGCGCGGGCACGCTTTATCGAGGATATGGTCGTCGAGCAGGCCGGGCGCGGCGTGCAGCAGTATGTGATTCTCGGCGCCGGTCTCGACAGCTTCGCGCAACGCCGGCCCGACATCGCGTCGCGGCTGACGGTGTTCGAAGTCGATCCGCCGGGGCCGCAGACATGGAAGCGCCAGCGTCTGCTCGAGCTGGGCTTCGGGGTGCCGGACTGGCTGCGTTTCGTGTCCGTCGATTTCGAAGCGGGCGATAGCTGGCGGCAGCGTCTGGTTGCCGAGGGCTTTGATCCAGGCAAACCGGCCGTCGTCGTATCGACCGGCGTCAGCATGTATCTGACGAAGGACGCCAACGCGGCGACGCTGCGCGAAGTGGCCGCGCTCGCACGCGGCTCGACGTTCGCGATGACGTTCCTGTTGCCGCTCGACATGGCGGACCCGGACCTGCGTCCGGGGCTAGAGATGGCGGAGAAGGGCGCGCGCGCGAGCGGCACGCCGTTCATCAGCTTCTTCACGCCGCAACAGATCACGACGATCGCGCATGAAGCCGGCTTCAGCGACGCGCGGCACGTGTCGGCCGAAGATTTGACGCAGCGCTATTTCCTGGGCCGGACCGACGGTTTGCGGCCGCCGGGCAACGCCGAGGAATTGCTGGTCGCGAGTACCTAGCGGTTATTGCCGCTCACTGTGCAGTCAGCGCGGCGACAGCGGC
Organism: Paraburkholderia sp.; assembly: GCF_036488505.1. GTDB lineage: Bacteria > Pseudomonadota > Gammaproteobacteria > Burkholderiales > Burkholderiaceae > Paraburkholderia. The sequence goes on from NZ_DASXHN010000349.1 coordinate 42,775, forward strand.
GAGCGCCCGGCGAGGCGGAAGGGATCGACCGCCCATGTGTCGCCGGCACGCAGATGCGGCTGCATCTGCGCGAGCCATTGCGCGAGCGGCGTGAGGCTGATGCCCGGCGCGACCGAGCCGCCGAAAGACTCCGACACGAAGGGCGCGTCATCCTCCGGCCGGCGAACCACCTGCACGATATGCGTGATGCCGCGCGGCCGCGGATGATTGTTCGCCCACGCCGGTTCGCCGATTTTCAATCCGAGGGTTGCGCAGCGCGGCAGCTTGCTCATCGTCATGTGTTGCCCGGCCAGAACGAATGCGGTGCGCGTTTCTATCACGTCGATCATCCGATCGGACCATGTGTGCAACGCACGCATATCGTCGGCGCGAAACAACGGGCGGCCGGCCGCGTCGTTTTTCGCTCGCATGGCCTCGTTCAGAAGCAGCGCGACCCAGCCGGAGCAGTCGATCACCGCTGGCGTTGCCGACAGTCCTTCGGCTTTTACGCCTCTGCGATAGCCGACCTGGCCGGTATGGCGCTGCACGAGTTGCCACATGGTGGCTTCGGCGGTGTGAAAGGGCATGAAAAGAAATAGCCGTTGGATTGCTGTGTGGCGTTGCTGCAGCGCGTTGCTGCACGGCACGCTTCAGTGTATCCGACCCCTCGTGCGGCGCGCCAGATCGCGCACTGTCGATCTGCGAGCGCCCTGTCCCGCGCGGCTATAATCGCGCTCGAACATGTTCAGGAAAGTCACTCGTGAAAAAGATCACTGCCTTTGCACTCGTTGCATTTGCACTCAGCGCTTGCTCGTCTCCGGAAAAACAGGCGCAGCGGGCCCAGCAGCAAATCCTTCATAGCGAACCCAATCTTGCGGCCGCGCAACGCGCCGCGGTGATCGATTGCACGCCGGCCAATTGCGATGCCGCGTGGGCGTTGACCAAGCGCTATATCCAGCAGCATTCCGATACCCACATCACGCATGCGGACGCGGTGGCGATCGATACCGACGTCCCCGACGATTCCGGCAAGGCCGCTTTCTCGGCAACCCGCGCCCAAAAGAGCGGCGGCGGCGCGACGCTCACGCTGTTCGCGCAATGTCGGGGCATGTACGGTCCGGATAGCGCGAAAGGCTCGGACTACGACGAATGCGCGGAGAAGATCCTGACGACGCAGAACGGCTATGTGCCGTTTCTGATGTCACACGCGTCGCAACAGTAAGCGCGATTTCAGTCTTCGAGTCGTCCTCGCCGGGGCGACTACCCGGCGGTTATTCATCGAACAGTGCCGTATAACGGCGCTGCATTTCTTCGGGCGTCAGCGTTTCGATCTGCGAGCCGAGCATCCACTCGTGGCCGAACGGATCGCGCACGGTCGCCGAGCGTTCGCCATAAAAGTGATTGGTCGGCGGCCGGATCACCGTTGCGCCGGCATTCACCGCCTGTTCGACGAGTTGATCGACATCGTCGCAATGGATATGCAGCAGCACGCTCGTTCTGCTGTCGGCGCTCGGTCCAAGCATCCCGTGCTCCGGGTACTCGTCCGACAGCATCACGATCGCGGGTCCAAGCTTTACCTCCGCGTGCCCGATGCGGCCACCTGGTTCGGTCAGCCGGAACTGTTCGACGCCGCCAAATGCCTCCGTGTAAAACTCGATTGCCTCCACGGCGCTGCGCACGCGAAGGTACGCGTAGACTTCATGAATCGCGTTCATCGTCGTCTCCTGGTTACTGCGGACGATTATCAAGAAAGACGAACGCACGGTCCACGCCGGCGAAAGCGAACAGTAAGACTGCCTGACGGCGGGCGCGGGTGAGCCCGCAGCGAGTCAGCGCCGCGGCGGGCCGCCGATCTATACCAGAACTGATATTCATATCGCAAAAAATGTAATTGGAAAGATATCGACCCGCTCCGTACACTTCACCATCCCCAGAGCCTGAGCGACAGCTTCCGTCGTATCGCCGGTCGCGCCGCGCCGGTTCGGTCAAACTGGCCGGCGTTGGTCCCCCGGCCTATGCATCAAGGACATAGCATGTCGGATAAAAAGCGGAAACTGCGCTCAACCGAATGGTTCGGCACGGCTGACAAGAATGGCTTCATGTATCGAAGCTGGATGAAGAATCAGGGCATTCCCGATCACGAGTTCGACGGGCGCCCGGTGATCGGCATCTGCAACACATGGTCGGAACTCACGCCGTGCAACGCCCACTTTCGCAAGCTTGCCGAGCATGTGAAACGCGGTGTCTATGAAGCGGGCGGCTTCCCGGTCGAGTTTCCGGTGTTTTCGAACGGCGAATCGAATCTTCGTCCGACCGCGATGCTCACGCGCAATCTCGCGGCAATGGACGTCGAGGAGGCGATCCGCGGCAATCCGATCGACGCGGTCGTGTTGCTCACCGGTTGCGACAAGACCACCCCGGCGCTACTGATGGGCGCGGCGAGCTGCGATGTGCCGGCGATCGTCGTGACCGGCGGCCCGATGCTCAATGGCAAGCTCGACGGCAAGAACATCGGCTCGGGCACAGCAGTGTGGCAACTGCACGAATCGCTGAAAGCCGGGGAGATAGACCTGCATCAGTTCCTGTCGGCCGAGGCCGGCATGTCGCGTTCGGCGGGCACCTGCAACACGATGGGCACCGCGTCGACGATGGCCTGCATGGCCGAAGCACTCGGCACGTCACTGCCGCACAACGCGGCGATTCCCGCTGTCGACTCGCGCCGTTACGTGCTCGCGCATATGTCGGGCATCCGCATCGTGCAGATGGCGCATGAAGATCTCAAGCTGTCGAAGATCCTTACACGCGACGCATTCATGAACGCAATTCGGGTCAACGCTGCGATCGGCGGCTCGACCAATGCGGTGATACATCTGAAGGCGATCGCGGGCCGCATCGGCATCGATCTCGAACTCGACGACTGGGTGCGTATCGGCCGCGATACGCCGACGATCGTCGACCTGATGCCGTCGGGCCGTTTCCTGATGGAAGAGTTCTATTACGCGGGCGGTTTGCCAGCGGTGCTGCGCCGGCTCGGCGAAGCGAACCTGCTGCCGCATCCGCACGCGCTGACCGTCAACGGCAAGTCGCTGTGGGACAACGTCAAGGATGCGCCGAACACCAACGACGAAGTGATTCGTCCGCTCGACAAACCGCTCGTCGCCGATGGCGGCATTCGCGTGTTGCGCGGCAATCTCGCGCCGCGCGGCGCGGTGTTGAAGCCCTCGGCGGCGACGCCTGAATTGCTGAAGCATCGCGGCCGGGCGGTGGTGTTCGAAAACCTCGAGCACTACAAGGCGCGCATCGTCGACGAAGCGCTCGACGTCGATGCAGAGTCGGTGCTCGTGATGAAAAACTGCGGCCCAAAGGGTTATCCGGGCATGGCCGAAGTCGGCAACATGGGACTGCCGCCGAAGTTGCTGCGTCAGGGCGTCAAAGACATGGTGCGCATTTCGGATGCGCGGATGAGCGGCACCGCATACGGAACGGTGGTGCTGCACGTGACCCCGGAAGCGGCGGCGGGAGGTCCGCTTGCCGCGGTGCAGGACGGTGACTGGATCGAGCTCGATTGCGATGCGGGCACGCTGCACCTCGATATCAGCGACGCGGAACTCGAACGCCGTCTTGCGCAGTATGTGTTGCCGGAACCACCGGAAGGTGGCGGCTACCGGCGCCTCTATGTCGATCACGTACTGCAGGCCGATGAAGGCTGCGACCTGGACTTTCTCGTCGGGTGCCGCGGCGCGGCGGTGCCGCGTCATTCGCACTGACGCGTTGACGCACTGACGTTGCGCGGTGATCGATCACCGCGCAACGGTCTCCCCCTATCGCGATCCGAACGTGCGGGCGATGCTCTCCGGCATTGCCCGCCTATCGGTCTATCGCACCGACCGCATCGAGCACGAGTCCGAAAAACTCGTTCGCGGCGGCCGGATTCAGCCAGCGCACGACCGCCGTGATGCGCCGTTCGGGTTCGATCCATGTGAATGAACTGCCCGCGCCGACACCGAAATAGCTCGACGCCGGCACGCTCGGAAACACCTTGCGGTCCGTGTTGAGCCACACCAGGTAGCCATAGAACGGCGCGATGGCGCACGGCGTGCGCATGCGCGCGATCCACTCCGACGACAGCACGCGCCGGCCATTCGCGACGCCGTCGTTGAGCAGCATCTGTGCGACCTTCAGCTGATCGTTTGCGCTGACCGACATGCCGCCGCCCCAATGCGTGCCGCCTGGCACCGACTGCATGCGGCGCCCGTCGATCTCGACCCACGCGTTGTCGTAACCGACCCATTGCCAGTGTTCGCTCGCCCCGCAAGGACGCATGATGGCCTCGCGAAACACCTCGGGCAACGGCTGGCGAAACAGATACAGCAGCGCAAGCGACAACTGGTTGATGCGCACGTCGTTGTATTCCCAGTACGTGCCAGGGCGTTGCGCCGGACGCAGATCGCCTTTTTTGCCATCCGGCGGCGCCGCGAAATTGACCGCGCGATAGTGGTCCGCCTGATCCGACAAACCGAAATACGTGCCGCGCCATTCGCTTGTTTGCTGCAGCAGATGTGCCCAGGTGATCGGCGCATTCTGTTCATCGTCGAAACCGAGGTCGGGCACGCGCGCACGCACCGGTTCGTCGACGTCGGGCAGCAGGCCGCGATCGTGCGCGACCCCGGCGAGCAGCGCGAGGTACATCTTCGCGACACTGAAGGTCAGGTCGGCGCGCTCGGGCTCGCCCCAGGTGGTCAGCACACGGCCGTCGAGCGCAATCGCGCCGGACACGGGGCCGCGATCGTGCACGGGACCGAGCAGCCGATTCCATGGCGGCGGGTCGTTCACATGTACGCCCCATGCGCCACTGACATGGCGATCCCACAGCGATTCGTGATCTACGGAGAACTGCACGGCTTGCTGCAAACGGTCTTGCATCGGTAGTGTCCTGTTGGTTCTAGCGCGCATGCAGACGCACGCGCGCCCACGTCACGGCAAAAAGGCTCAATACCGCCGCGAGCATCAGATAAAGCCCGGGCGCGAGGTTGTTGCCGGTCGCCGCGATCAGCGCGGCGACGGCGAGCGGCGTAAAGCCGCCGAATATGGTCGTGCCGATGTTGTAGCCGAGCGCCATGCCGGTCGTGCGGGTGCGGGTCGGGAACAATTCGGACATCAGCGCGGGAATCGGCGCGAAGTACGTGGTCTTCAGCAGAGCGACCCAGACGACCGCGGCGAGCAATGTGCCAAGCGATGGATGCGCATTCATGAAGACGAAGGCCGGGTAGACCGTCGTGAAAAACAGCACGCCGGCCACGAGCATGATGCGCACACGCCCGATCTTGTCGGACAGATGACCGACGATCGGCGTGAGCGAGAACATAATGAGACCGGCCGCCAGCGTCGCGATAAAGCCCGACGACGGCGACAGCCCGAGCTGGCGCGCCGCGTAGGTCGGCATATAGAGCAGCATGTAGTTGGCCGTGGTGGTCAGCACCAGCGAGCCGATCGATACGAGCACGGCTTCCTTTTGCGATGCGAGCACTTCGCGCACCGGCGCCGCGGATTTTTCCGCGCGTTCGAACTCCGGTGTTTCGTCGATACGGCGGCGAATGTAGAGACCGACCGGGCCGATCAGCAGGCCGAACAGGAACGGAATGCGCCAGCCCCATTCCTGGAGTTGCGTTTGCGTGAGCACACCGGTGAGCACCGCGCCGAACAGCGACGCGAGCAGCGTGCTCGCGCCCTGGCTCGAGAACTGCCAACTGGCCATGAAGCCTTTGCGTTGCGGCTGATGCTCGATCAGAAAGGCGGTCGAACTGCCGAATTCGCCGCCGGCGGAAAAGCCCTGCAACAGTCGCGACGCGAACACGCCGATCGGTGCCAGCACACCGATCGACGCATACGACGGCATCAGCGCGATCATGCCGGTGCCGAGCGTCATCATTGCGATCGACAGTGTCAACGACGCCTTGCGGCCCTTGCGATCGCTGAACGAGCCGAGCACCAGCGCACCGACTGGCCGCGCCAGATACGACAGCGCGAAGGTCCCGAGCGTGAGCAGCAAAGAGACGGTGCGATCGTGGACAGGAAAGAACGTGCGCGACAGCACGGCGGCGAAATAACCGTACACCACGAGGTCGTAGAACTCGAGCGCATTGCCGATCGACGTGGCAAGGATCAGGCGCGAGATGCCCGATCGCGACGCATGCTGCGCGATGGTGTCGGCCGTGGTGGCGGAGTCTGTGCTCATGACGAGGTCCTCTGGCGGCGTGTGGGTGTGCGCGCGGTGTCTCGGCCGCGGTTGGGGCGCAGAATTCGAAGCCTTGTCACGATCTTCGCGTGGACGATATTTATGGACAATTACAATATTTGGCAGATATCGTTGCCGAAACGGCAAAGCGGGATGGCGATGACCCAGATGGATAACACCGCGCTGCGCTACTTTCTCGAAGTCGCGCGCAGCGGTTCGCTCAGCAAGGCGTCGGGCAACCTGTACGTGGCCGTGTCGGCGTTGAGCAGGCAGATCGCCAAACTCGAAGAGGAGGTGGGCGCCGCGCTGTTCGAACGGCGCCCGCGCGGCATGGTGCTCAGCGACGCGGGCAGGCTGCTCGCCGATTACGCACGGCGCAGCCTGCTTGACGCGGAACGCGTGACCGAGGAGATTCGCGGGCTGAGCAACGGCGGGCGCGCGACGATTCGCATCGCGAGTTCCGAAGGCGTCGCGCCGCATTTCCTGCCGCAGGTGTTCGCGCGCTTTCTGAAGACGCACCCGGCCGCGCATTTTCAACTCGACGTGTCGGCGCCGTCGGTCGCGACACAGCGCGTGCGCGACGGCACCGCTGATATCGCCGTGTGCTTCAGCATGGCGCCCGAACCGGACATCAACGTCGTGCATTCGCAGCGCGCGCCGATCTTCGCGCTGGTACGGCGCGGTCATCCGCTCGGCGCGCGCGACTCGGTGTCACTCGCGGACCTGCTGCCGTGGCCGCTCGCAATCAACGGCCCGGGCGTGACGATCCGTCAGTTATTCGATATCGCGTGCAGCCTCGAAGGGCTCGTGTTCGATCCGGTGTTTGTCAGCAACTATCACGCGGCGCTGCACAGCTTCGTGTTGCAGACCGACGCGGTCACGATCACCGGCCTCCTGACCGTGCGCGGCCGGCTCGACGCGGAGGGCTTCGCGGCAATCCCGATCAGCAACCCGGAGCTTCATCAGCGCACGTTGCAGGTGCAGACGATGGCGGGCCGCACGTTGCCGCGCGTGATGCAGGCGTTCGTCGAACTGCTGACCGGCGCGATCGACAATCCCGCGCTGCTGGATTGACGCAAGCGCATCACGCAAAAAGCGCCCGCCAAACGAAAACGCCCCTGGTAGGGGCGTTTTCGCATCGAAGCGCTCGGGCGAGGAACGCAGGCGTTCCTCGCCGGCAAGCTGCCCCTTAGAACTTGTGACGCATGCCGAGACGGAACGCGAGCTGGTTGTCAGCCGTGCCCGACGTGCCGAAGTAGCTCGTGCTCGAACCGATCTGCGCCTGCAGATCCTGCGTGCCGTTGCGGCCCGACGCGATCTGGTAGATACCGAGCACGTACACGTCCGTGCGCTTGGACAGCGCGTAGTCGGCGCTCAGGTCCACCTGGTTCCAGTGGCCGCGGCTCGCGTCGCTCAGATGCATGTACGTGTAGCCGGCGCCTGCCGTGATAGCCGGCGTGATCGCGTACTTCGCACCTGCTTCGTATGCCGCGAACGTCGTCGAGCTGCCGGTCGTCGGCTCGAGACGCGTGTTCGTGTACAACGCCCACAGCGTAGCCGGGCCGAACATGTAGCGGCCGCCCACGCCGAACGAGCGCAGATCGCGCACGCCGCTGATCGACACGTTCGCTACTGCCGTCGAGAATGCCGGCGTGGCGAGACCCGGATAGGTGATGTCGGTGTATGCCGCGCCGAGACCGAACGGACCGTTCGCGTAGTTCGCGCCGAAGCTGTACGCGCGCGACGAGCCCGTCGTCGTGCCGACGGTCGGCGCGCCTGCGAATGCGCCAGCCTGGTTCGAGAAGCCGTACATCGCACCGAACGTCAGACCGGAGAAGTTCGCGCTGCTGTACTTGACCGAGTTGTTGATGCGGCTGGACGTCAGCTGGTCGATATCGTTGATGTGGTAAGCGTAGTTGCCCGCGACGGTCTGACCGCCGGTCGAGTAGTTGCTGCCCAGCACATCGGTCGAGAACGAGTACTGGCGGCCGAAGGTCAGCGAGCCGATGCCATCCTTCGACAGACCGACGTAGGCCTGGCGGCCGAACATCGCGCCGCCCTGGCCGAGCGTGCCGTTGCCGCTGTTGAAGCCGTTCTCCAACACGAACAGCGCCTTCAGGCCGCCGCCGAGGTCTTCAGTGCCGCGGATGCCCCAACGGCTGCCTTGCGCGACGCCGTCGTCGTACTTGGTCAGGCTGTCGTGGCCGGTGGCCGTCTTTGAATTGTTCACGTAGCTGATACCCGCATCGATGATGCCGTACAGCGTGACGCTGCTTTGCGCGTGAGCGGCGCTGGCGAACACGGCGAACGTAGCGGCGGTCAGGATTTTCTTATTCAAAACACTCTCCAGTTAGAAATTGGGCGATCGCGACGCATTGCTCTGCGGCGATGTCGTGCGATGGGCGGGAATGTAAGGGGACGCTGAGAACGCTATGTGACAGCCCGGATTTTCTAGCCCGATGTCGTGCCCGCGCGACACATTTGCGGACTTCGCGGGTTTTGTCACATAAGGCTGTGCTTGCTCGGGCGTGCGGCGGGAGAGTGGCGAGGATGGGCGCAAGCAGTCGGTTTTCGCGTTCCGCCGGTTGGCGTCTCGCGTATCGCGCGCGCATCGCGGCTGCGCGGATGGACAAAAGAGAATCGCCCACCAGAGGGGTGGGCGATTCTCTTTGTCAATCGATGGATCTGCCTACGTGTTTGAACGAGTGGTGTTCTATGTGGCTTTCACGCAAGTTGCGCAGCCGCGTTTCAGTCGTATTTCAGTTGCTCAACAGCGAGCCGCTTCTGAATGCGTTCGCGCCCGCAATGCGCGCGAACTCCAGACCGGCGGTCGCGAAGCGCGTGAGGTGCCGCGCATACAGCACGCCGGCCACGCTGCTCTTGATCGTGACGACGCGGTCCGTCAACGGATCGACGATGTCAGCGATCGGATGGCCAGCGTCGACCCAGGTGCCGACTTCGCAGCGGTATACGAGCACGCCGCTGATCGGCGCGACCAGCGGCTCGGTGCCGGCGAGCGGCGTCGCGGCGAATTCGAGTGGCGGCAGCGGCGCCGGCTCGCCGTCGATCACGCCGCGCGAGGTCAGATATTCGATGATCGCCTGCGAATCCCGCTCCGCGTACTCGTACGACACTTCGCGCTGACCGCGCAGCTCGATCGTGACCGAGATTCCGCCGTTCGGAATCGGGAAGCGATCGCCGAACCGGCCGCGCAGATCCGACCAGCAGAAGCTGTGAATCTCGTCGAACGGATTGCCGACCGAATTGAGCGCGAGCAGCGATGCCTTCGCGTCCAGATAGCGGGCGAGCGGTTCCACCTCCGGCCACAGGTCCGGGTTCGTATAGATGTGCATCGCCGCTTCCCAGTCGCAATGCAGATCGAGCACCACGTCGGCGTCGTACGACAGCTTCTGCAGCGCGAGACGTTGCGACGCAAGTTCGGTGGTCGGCTCCTGCGCGCCGAGCGCCTCGCGCATCGCCGCGCGGATGGCGTTGCGGTTCGCGTCGATGTCGCCGCTCAGGCGCGACTCGATGACCGGCAGTACGAGCGCCGCGAGGTCGTGGAAGTTGCGGTTGAAGTTCTGCGCGGTGCCGGTTTCGAAGCGTCCCATCAAATGGCCGAGCAGATGCTGGTTGAGGCCGACCGGATTGGGCACCGGCACGATCACGACTTCGCCGCGCAGCTTGCCGGCGGCTTCGAGCGCGGCGAGCTTGCGGCGCAGCGCCCACGACACCAGCATCCCGGGCAGCTCGTCAGCGTGTAGCGACGACTGGATGTAGATCTTCTGGCCGCCGCCCGGACCGTAGTGGAAGCTCGTGAGGCTGCGGGCGGTGCCAAGCGATGGGGCGATCAGCGGATGATTTTGCGTTTGCATGATTTTCGGCTTCGCGGTTCACCGCAGTGAGCCGCGCCATGTAGTTGAGTGGAAGGGGAAAGATGCGCGCCGCGACGGGCTGGCTCCAGGCACGATGCGGGCGAAGTCCGCGGGGACGGCGCGCTGCGGGGTGTGTCGTGCGCCCCGCGTGTCGCACGATCTTAGCCGAATTGGCCCGCGATGTGGCTCGCGACGCCGGCCCCGGCGCGCCCCCAAAACGAAACGGGCTCCGCGACGCGGAGCCCGTTTGAAGGCAACCAGCCGGCGCGCCGTGCGGCGCGCCCGCCCGATTTAGCTGCCGTACACGTCGAAGTCGAAGTATTTCTTCTCGATCTTCTTGTAGGTGCCGTCCTTGATCATGTCGGCGATCGCCTTGTCGACCTTCGCCTTCAGATCGGTGTCTTCCTTTCGCATGCCGATGCCCGCGCCGTTGCCGAGGATCTTCGGATCGTCGAGGTTCTTGCCGACGAACGTGAAGCCCGCGCCGCGCGGCGTATTCAGGAAGCCCTGCTCAGCTTGCACCGCGTCCTGCAGCGCAGCGTCCAGACGGCCCGAGATCAGGTCCGCATAGACCTGGTCCTGGTTCTGGTACGGCACGACCTTGGCGCCCTTCGGCTCCCAGTAGGTCTTCGCGTAGGTTTCCTGGATCGTGCCCTGTTCGACGCCGACCGACTTGCCCTTCAGCGAATCGGCGGTCGGCAGGATGCCCGAGCCCTTCTTCGCGACGAGGCGCGTCGGCGTGTTGAACAGCTTCGACGAGAACGCGACCTGCTCCGCACGTTGCGGCGTCATCGACATCGACGACAGCACGCCGTCGAACTTCTTCGCCTTCAGTGCCGGGATCATGCCGTCGAAGTCGTTCTCGACCCACACGCACTTCGCGCCCACGCGCTTGCAGATCTCGTTGCCCAGGTCAATATCGAAGCCAACGAGCTTGCCGTCCGCGCCTTTCGACTCGAACGGGGGATAGCTGGCGTCAACGCCAAAACGGATCGTCGACCAATCTTTAGCGTGTGCGCCAATCGAGACGGTGGCAAGCAGAGCAACCGTCAAAGCCGCTAGCAGTTTCTTCACTGTTCATACTCCTCGGTGTAGTTCAATTTCGCCCGCGGCGGTTATGCCGCCCCGGGTGGCCCGGTGCGATTCGCGGCCGGGCTTCGTTCATGCTGCCGGCCGGGCTGGCCTGCAGCGCGCGCCAAGCTTATCAGTTCAAAAAAATTGGGATGCTAGTAAAACACCGGATGGCGCGCGAGCACCCTCTAAAGCTTCACCGCATGTGAATCGGTACAGTTCGAGCGTACACTGCTATTTCGCCGCTGCGTAATAGGAATGTAATGAACGGGTGTTGAAAAGCGGGGGGTTCGCGTAATCGGCGAGTATTCAGGCGGTTTTGTCGCGGATGACGGTTGCCATACTTTGTGAACTGAAGCAAACCTCCAGACAGTTAAAGATTCACCATAAGCTGCCGTTAAATAACCACATTCCGTCGCTTATGCATTATCGCTATCACGCGGCCGCGGATATTTCTTAGAAAACCATTCCGGGAGGGGCAAAAACCAGGGCTTTGGCGCTATCATCGTTGCTCCTCGAGTTCGCCGCCGCTCGCCGCACAAACGGCGTATCGGTCTGAAGAAAAGTCGCCGGCAAGCCGTCGATATAATCGCCGCGCACCGGCGCCGCGTCAAAAAGCCTTCTGCTAAACGGTGTTATCCATGCACACGATGTTGATGGCGGATGAAAAAGACTGTTGTAAGCAGGTTTTTCAACGGCAAGTCGCACCCGTTTCTGCTTCGGCGCGCGTCCCGTTATTGAGGCGCGTCGTCTTTAGTATTTTTCCGTCAGCAATTTGGCCAACGTCGGGCGCCGGTTTATGGGCCGCGGTTATATCAATCGTTTTTTCCGCTCTTTTGCCGGTTTTGCTCGCGGTATTCTTTTGCGCCGGGTTGGGTGCCGTCGCGCCCGCGGTCGCCGCCGAAAAAGTGCTGCGTGTGCTGGCATGGCCCGGCTACGCGGATCCCGACGTCGTGAAGGCATTCGAAACGCGCTACGACGCGAAGGTCGAAGTCACGCTGGTCGATTCCGACGAAGCGTTATGGGCGCAGATGCACAGCCGGGGCACGCCGCCGTTCGATGTGCTCGCCGCCAACACCGCCGAAATCCGCCGCTATACGGAGGCGAACCTGCTCGCGCCGCTCGATCTCGCGAAGCTGCCGAACACGCGCCGGCAGTTGCCGCGTTTTCAGGCGCTCGGCGCGATCCAGGGGCTCACGTCCGGGGGCAACGTGTACGCGGTCCCTTTCACGTATTCAACGATGGGGCTGATCTACGATCGCAAACAGATTCCGGTTGCGCCGCATTCGATGCGTGAGTTGTGGAACCCCCGCTATCGCGGCAAGGTGCTCGACTTCAACAGCGCGCAGCACAACTTCTCGTTCACAGCGCTCGCGCTCGGCTATCCGCATCCGTTTCAGCTCGACCCCGAGCAGATGCGCGCGATCGCGTACAAGCTGGTTGACTTGCGCCGCAACCTGCTCACGTACTACACGTTGCCGGAAGAGGCGACCGCATTCTTCATCCAGCACAAGGTCGCGCTGATGTTCGGCAACTATGGCACGCAGCAGGTTCAGTTGCTGCGCCGCGCGGGCGCCGACGTCGGCTATGTGGTTCCCGACGAAGGTGTGCTCGCGTGGCTCGATTGCTGGTCGATGACGCGTGCGGCGAGCAACAATCCGCTCGCGCTCGAATGGATCAACTACATGCTCGAGCCGGGCGTCAGCGCACTGCTCACGCAACGCCAGGGGCTCGCGAACACGCTGACGGAACCGGCGGAAGCGAGCGGCAACGCGCATATCGTGTGGATCGGTCCAGTCGAGGACATCCAGCGGCGCGAAGAACTCTGGGCGCGGATCGTGTCGGGCGACCGCTCGGGGCGCTTTTGATGTGGGGACGCGGCCTGACCTTCAAGCTCTCGGTGCTGCTCGCGTGCATCGGCGTGCTCGCGTCGGGCGCGACCGGCTACTACGCGTATCGCGCGAACCGCACGATGCTCGTCAACGAAGCGGAGCGCAGCCTGCTGACGTCGACGGAACTGCTCGGCCAGCGCATCGGGTTTTCGATCGACGATGCGTCGGCGGACGCGCTCGTGCTCGCGACGATGCCGTCTTCCGTGAGCGTCGCGCAGACTGACGACGGCTTCGGCCGCAACCCCGCGCGTGAGCGTCTCGCGCAGGTGTATTCGAGCTTCATGATGCATCACCCGGAATATCTGCAACTGCGACTGATCACGCGCCAGCATCATGGGCTCGAGTTGATCCGCTTCGATCGCGACCGCGACGGCCTGATGCGCGTGCAAGGCGACGACTTGCAGGAAAAAGGCCAGTTCGCGTACGTGTTCGAGACGCTCGCGTTTTCGCCGGGTCGCATCTATACGTCGCCGATCGGAGTCAATCACGAATACGGCACGCACGCCGCGCAGGGCAGGCCGACGCTGCGCCTGGGCACGCCGATCGCGGATGCGAACGGCACGGTGGTCGGCGTCGTCGTGATCGATATCGATCTGGCCGGCATGCTGCGGCGTTTGCAGAGTGACCTGCCGAGCGACTACCAGGTCTATCTGGCGAACGAATGGGGCGACTTCCTGGTCCATCCGGACCCGTCCAGGACGTTCGGCTTCGACCGCGGCCGGCGCGTGCTGATGCAGGACAGCTTCCCGGTGACCAAGCCGCTGTTCGACCAGACCCAGGGCTCGGTGCTCGCCAATGGTCTCGCGCGCCCGCATCAGGCGGCCGGCCAGGTGCTCGCGTTCGCGCGCCGCCCGTTCAGCGGCTCGGCGGGCAACCGCTTCATCGTGCTCGGTCTCGCGAAACCGCTCGAGGATGTGCTGGCCGGCGCGCATCAACTCGGCACGCGGATGATCCGCATGGTGCTCGTTTTCAGCGCGCTGTCCGTATTGCTGGCGATTCTGTTCGCGCGCGCGCTGACCAAGCCGCTGCATCTGCTCGCGTATGCGGCGACCCATCAGTTCGCAGAACACGCGATGAACACGCTGCCGCTCAAACGCACCGACGAGATCGGCGTGCTGGCGCGCTGCTTCGACCGGTTGCGCCGCGAAATCCGCGCGCAGATGGATGCGCTGCACAGCAAGCAGAGCGAGCTCGCGCATCTGGCCTCGCATGACGTGCTGACCGGGCTGCCGAACCGTCTGCTGTTCATGCAGAAACTCGAGAGCGCGATCGTCAATGCGAAGCGGCATCGCGAAGGGCTGGCCGTGCTGTTCGTCGATCTCGACCGCTTCAAGCAGATCAACGATCAGTTTGGCCACTCGGTCGGCGACAAGGTGCTGGTCGCGGTGGCGAGCCGCCTGAAGGACGTGCTGTATTCCGGCGATGTGGTCGCGCGGCTTGGCGGCGACGAATTTATCGTGCTGATCGGAGGGGCGCGCGTCGAGGACGAGACGCCCGCGATCGCCGCGCGCATCATGGACGCGCTGAACGAAACGCTGACGATCGACGGCGACAGCATGACGGTCGGCGCGAGCATCGGCATCAGCGAATTCCCGCACGACAGCGGCAACGCGGAGGAACTGCTGCTGAACGCCGACGCGGCGATGTACGCGGCGAAATCGGGCGGACGCTGCGCGTATCTGCGCTATCGGGATCTGCTCGACGCGCGTCTGAACAAGCGAGCGGACGAGGCCAAAGACGCACGCGACTCGGCAGACGCACAAGCGGCCGGCGCCGCCGACGAGGCGGCGAGGATCAAGCTCGCGCGTGCGGATGCCGCGCAACGCGCGGCGGCCGGCGTCGAGGGGCAGGAAGCGGAGCCGACGTCCTGACGTACGCCGGTCGCGCGCATCTGCGGCGCATCTGCCGCGCGTCTGGCGCGCGTGTGTCCCAAACGCAGCACGTTCGGCGCATGTCCGGCGCGAGCCAGCCTGTTCAAACGATCCGCACTCCACCGCGATAAGTCGCGCGCGGCACCGGCAGCGCGCCGAGCATCGTCACGCGCACGAAGTCGGCGCGCAGGCCGGGTTCGATCGTGCCGCGGTCGGTCAAACCGGCGGTGCGCGCCGGCCCGGACGAGACCGTCGCCATCGCGCGCGGCAGCGACCAGCCTGCTTTTTGCACCAGATCGACACCGCGGTCAACAAGCTCGACGGCACGTGGTCCGACGACAGAATGTCGAGCAGGTCCGCGCGCGCGAGATCCAGAGCCGACACGTTGCGCGAGTGCGAACCGCCGCGCACCACGTTCGGCGCGCCCATGATCGTCGCGATACCGTGCTCGCGCGCGGCTTCAGCGGCGATGCGCGTGGTTGGAAATTCGGCGAGCACGATGCCTTCCGCCTTCGCCTGTTCGACGTGCTCGATCAACGTGTCGTCGTGGCTCGCGACTCATCGGATTTCCTGTCGATCCAGCGAGTGGGCATTGGAGCATCTATTCATCTAAACGTCTAGACGTCTATGGGCAAACGTGCCGCGCAGTACCGCGTGCCGCGGTGTTTCATATTTCCATCACGGCTTGCGCACTACAATGCGCGTCATAGCGATCATTTGAACCTGGGGGAATGACAGCACCATGACATCGAACGACAGCGCGACGCCGGCCACGACACTGGAACGCGGCGCCGGCGTGGCCGTCTGGCGGCAGATCGAACAGATTCTCGCCGCAGAGATCGCGGCTAGCGGCTTCGGCGACGAGGGCCGGCTGCCCAGCGAGGGCGAACTGGCCAAACGCTTCGACGTCAACCGCCATACCGTGCGCCGTGCGATGCTCGGCCTCGCCGCGCTCGGTCTCGTCAGCGTCGAGCAGGGGCGCGGCACCTTCGTGCAGCCCGGCGCGATCGACTACACGATCGGCCGCCGCACGCGCTTCACCGAAAATCTGCGTCAGCAGCATCATGCGCCGGGCGGCAAGCTGCTGTCGGCCGCGCGCGTGAAGGCGGAGCCGGGCGTCGCGAAGGCGCTTGGCCTGCGTGCCGGCACTGCGGTGTATCGGATCGAATCGCTGAACGAGTCCGACGGCGTGCCGCTCACGTTCGCGCGCAGCTGGTATCCGGCGATGCGTTTCGCGGAGCTGCCGGAGGTGGTGCAGCGGGCCGGCGGGATGACGAAGGCGCTGGCCGAATACGGCGTGAACGATTATCTGCGCAAGTGGAGCCGTATCGGCAGTGTGTTGCCCGAGCCCGAGGTGGCGCGACGTTTGAACATCAATCGTCAGCAGCCGGTGCTGTGGGTCGAAAACCTCGACGTCGATCTGCAAGGTACGCCGGTCAAATATGGCTTCACGCATTTCGCCGCGGATCGCGTGCAACTGTTCGTGGAGCATGACCTGTGAGCGGCGCGTGGGGAACCTCGCACGCATCGGGGACACAAGCGCGCTTTGCCGTCTATTACGCGCCTTCGTATGCATCGGCGTGGTGGCAGGCAGGCTGCGCGTGGCTCGGCCGCGATGCGCAAACAGGCGACGATTGCGTGCGGCCGCAGCCGCCTGGGTTGACGCGTCCATTGGCGGCACTTACCGATGCGCCGCGCCGCTACGGTTGGCATGGCACGCTGGTCGCACCGTTCAGCCCGGGCGCCGACATCAGGCAGGACGACGTGCTCGACGCGGTACGCGCGTGGGCGCTCACGCAACAGCGGTTTGCGTTGCCGGTGGAAGCAGCGACGCTCGGTGACTTCGTCGCATTGCGTCCCGCCGATGCGCACGGCGATGCGCGTATGCGCGAAGTCGCGGCCAGCGCGCTGCAGGCGCTCGATACACTGCGCGCGCGGCCGTCGGCGGCCGATGTTGCGCGCCGGCTCGCCGCACCCCTTAGTGAACGGCAACGCGCGCTGTTGCTCGAATGGGGCTATCCGTACGTGTTCGACGAGTTCCGTTTTCATATGACGCTGTCGAACTCGCTCGCCGATGCCGCCGAGCGCACGACGTTGCTCGCCTGGTGGCGGCAGCGCACGCCCGAACTCGGACCGCTCGCGATCGATCAGGCCGCGCTATTCGTCGAGCCGGCGCCGGGCGAGCCGTTCATGCTATGGCAGCGTCTGCCGTTTCGCGGCGAGGCGTGCCGCGAATGATCGCAACGACAGTGGCGCAACGAGGTGAACCGGCAATGACGGTGCGTTTGATCTATGTGATGGGCCCATCGGGCGCGGGCAAGGATTCGCTGCTCGAATTCGCGCGCAAGCGGCTCGTGGGCGAGCCGATCCTCTTCGCGCATCGCTACATCACGCGGCCGAGCGGCAACGGCGAGGCGCATGTCGCATTGAGCGTCGAGGAATTCGCCGCGCGCTCGGCACGGGGGCTGTTCGCGCTCGAATGGTCGAGTCATTCGCTGCGCTACGGCATCGGTATCGAACTCGATGCGTGGCTCGCGCGTGGCTGTACGGTGGTCGTCAATGGTTCGCGGCAGTACCTGCAACACGCGCTCGCGCGTTATTCGCGTGCGGAAGTGGTCCACGTGAACGCCGCCGCGCATATTCTCGAAGCGCGGCTCGGCGCGCGGGCGCGCGAATCGGCGGAGCAGGTCGCTGCACGGCTGGCGCGGCGCGCGCCGTTTTCGTTGCCCGACGGCGTGCGCTGCACGACGATCGACAATTCCGGCGCACTGGAAGACGCGGGGCATGCGTTGATCGCGGTGCTGAAGGAGTCCGTGAGCGCCTGAAGAGCGGAAAAAGCGGGGGAAAAACGGCGAGTAAGCGCACGACGCGCGCCCGCGATAAGCCCGCGTCACGCGCGCTACTGCTCGCTGTCGATCCTGTCGCGCGTCGCTTGCCGCAAACACACGACGAACTGCTGCACGGCCGGCGTCGGCAGCAGGTCGCGCCGCGACAGGATGCTCAGATCGTAATTCGGCAACGCGTCCTCGATCTGCGCGACGCGGATGCCGAGCGGCGCGACCATCCGCGCAAGCGGCCGGGTGAAGCAACCGATCACGTCGGTTTGCGACACGAGCCCGAGCGTCACCGCAAACGACGACGGCGCGCGCAACATCCGCTTCGGCACTGGCAGGCCATGCGCGCTGAACATCGCCAACATCACGCTGTGCGGGAAGTGATCGGCGCCGACGGTCACGATCCACTCGGCGTCGAGCAACTCGTGCAAACGCGTGACGCGTGCGAGCGGATGGCCCGCGCGCATCGTCACGACGAACTGCGTCGAGTAGAGCGGCACCTGCACGAGGTCCGCGTCCAAAGCCTGCACGTGATGGATTGCTGCGAGATCGAGTGTGCCGTTGCGCAAACGCGCGAGCGCATCGGGCACGGTGACTTCTTCCAGATGCAGATTCACGAGCGGCATCTTCTCGCGGAAGTTCGACACCGCATGCGGCAGCACGGTTAGCGCGAGCGATGGCATCGTGCCGACGCTGACTTTGCCGGCCAGTTCTCCCTTGACCTGCTCGACGGCTTCAACGGTACGGCGCATGTCGCCGAGCAACTGCTCGGCGCGCGGCAGCAGCGCGAGGCCGCACGCGGTCAGCTCGATGCCGCGCACGCTGCGCACCATCAGCTCCGCGTTGAGCGCGCTCTCGAGCTCGCGAATCGTATGCGTGACGGCCGGCTGCGTGACGCCGAGTTCGCGCGCCGCGGCTCGCAGGCTGCGGTGATGCGCGGCGGCGACGAAGGCCTGCAACTGCTGCAGCTTCATGAGGGAAAGCCCGTATATAAAGGGAGTTAATCGGGGTAAAAAAAAGAGCATCTTATTCGAAGCCGGCCGCCTCGCTATATTGCGGGGCTGCTTGCCACCTTTTAGCCGCGCTTTGAGCGACCTTTCTCCCGCCCCGCTCGCCGCCCATGAACCTTGGAGCAACAAAACAATGAATCACACCCCGCGTTTGACCGAACTGTCCGACCTGCAACCCGCTGCCGCGAGCCTGCGCGAGATTCGCCATCACATTCATCACCATCCGGAACTCGCTTACGAGGAAGTGCAAACCGCCGCGCTGGTCGCGGACAAGCTCGAGCAGTGGGGTTGGCAGGTCACGCGCGGGGTCGGCAAAACAGGCGTGGTCGGTACGCTGACGGTGGGCGACGGCAAGCGCAGCATCGGCATTCGCGCGGACATGGATGCGCTGCCGATCATCGAGCAGACCGGGCTGCCGTACGCGAGCGGCATACACGGCAAGATGCACGCATGCGGCCATGACGGCCACACGACGATCCTGCTCGGCGCCGCGCAACGCCTGGCCGCGACGCGCAATTTTTCGGGCACCGTACATCTGTACTTTCAGCCGGCCGAGGAAAGCGGCATCGACAGCGGCGCGATGAAGATGATCAACGACGGCCTGTTCGAACGCTTCCCATGCGACGCCGTCTTCGGCTTGCACAATCACCCGGGCGCGGAACCGGGTGTGCTGCTGTTCCGCAAGGGGCCGTTCATGTCGGCGGGCGACAAGGCGGTCATCACGATCGAAGGCGTCGGCGGCCATGCGGCGCGTCCGCATCTGACCGTCGATCCGGTGGTGATCGCCGCCAGCATCGTGATGGCGTTGCAGACCATCGTCGCGCGCAATGTCGATCCATCGCAGCCGGCGGTCGTCACGGTCGGCTCGATGCACGCGGGCACCGCGAACAACGTGATTTCGGGTAGCGCGAAGCTGGAATTGAGCGTGCGTTCATTCAGCCCGGAAGTGCGCGCGCTGCTGAAAAAGCGCATCACCGAACTCGCCGAATCGCAGGCCGCCAGCTATGGCGGCAAGGCGCTGGTCGAGTACATAGAAGGCTATCCGGTCGTGATCAATAGCGACGCCGAGACCGATTTCGCGGTGCAGGTCGCGCGTGAGCTGGTCGGCGACGACAAGGTGGTCGAACAGACCGACATCCTGATGGGCAGCGAGGACTTCGCGTTCATGCTGCAGAAGCGGCCGGGCACGTTCCTGCGCATCGGCAACGGCGTCGGCGAGGATGGCTGCATGGTGCACAACCCGCACTACGACTTCAACGACCACAGCCTGCCGATCGGCGCGGCATTCTGGGCGCGGCTCGTGGAGCGCTATCTGGCGCAGTGAATGATGCGGTGAGGGTGCGGTCGGCGCGCAATCCGCGGGCAACCGCGCACCAGCCGATCGACTGAGCGACTCGTGGCGCGGTGGCGCGCTGCGTCAGCCGCGCCGCGCAACCATCTCCGAGACCGTCTGCGCGGCTTCCTGCAGCGGATCCAGAAACGCCTTCACCATCTGCTTCGCCGAATTGCGCTGCGCGTTGCCGCTGATGTTCATTGCGGCGATCACGCGCCCCTGGCGGTTACGGATCGGCGCGGACAGCGAAATCAAGCCGCCTTCCAGTTCCTGATCGACGATCGCCCAGCCCTGGCGGCGCACCTGTGCGATCAGCTTCTTCAACTCTTCCTTGTCGGTGACCGTGCGGGGCGTGTGCGCGTGAAGCGGCGACAGGCTCAGCGTCGCGTCGAGCGATTCGTCGTCGAGCGCGGCGAGCAGCACGCGGCCCATCGATGTGCAATACGCGGGCAGGCGGCTGCCGATCGACAGATTGATCGTCATGATCTTGTGAGTCGGCACGCGCAGCACGTAGACGATCTCGGTTCGGTCGAGCACGGCCGCCGAGCAGCTTTCGTGCACCTGCGCCGACAGGCTCTCCATCACCGGTTCCGCGAGATTCCAGAACGGCATCGACGTCAGATAGGCAAAGCCGAGGTCGAGAATCTTCGGCGTCAGACGGAACAGGCGTCCTTCGGCTTCCACGTAGCCGAGCGTCTGCAGTGTCAGGAGAATCCGCCGTGCGCCGGCGCGTGTGAGTCCGGTGGTCGCGGCGACGTCGGTGAGCGTCTGTTCCGGGCGCGTTGCGTCGAACGCGCGGATCACCGCAAGGCCGCGCGCGAACGACTGCACGTACGAGTCGCCCGGTTTGTCGGGGGCCGGTTCTGCGTTGGCGGCTACAACGGAAGACGGCGGCAGGGCTTTGCTCATGGATCTCGAAGAATGCGTTCGGAAGAGTGCGCACGGCCGGCGCGCTGGTTGACGCGTTGCGTCGCGATGCAAGGTGGCGCAAAGGCGAGACGATAGCTTAAGCCTTCTGATTCGCCAAATGACGCGCAGTCGCTCGAAAGTCCCAGGGTTTGCGCGGATGCGATTCGCCATCTCGGATTTGTATGATGACCGTATAACCGGACCAGTTGTTCGGAGCGGATGCGATCCATCGTCATGTTCGAAAAAATTCCAGCGCGCGCGCTCAGCGACACCGTCGCGCAACAACTGCTCAAACAGATCGACAAAGGCACCTTCGCGCGCGGCGGCAAGCTGCCCACCGAAGCCGTACTCGCCGGGCAGTTCGGCGTGAGCCGCACGGTGATCCGCGAGGCGGTCTCGCGGCTCAAGAACGAGGGCGTGGTCGAGCCGCGCCAGGGCAGCGGGGTGTTCGTCGCGGGGCACGGCGCGGTCCGGCCGCTGCGGATCGATTACGCGGAAGCGGTCGAGCCGGGCGCGGTCGTGCAGATTCTCGCGCTGCGACGCGCGATCGAAGCCGAAGTCGCAGCCGAAGCAGCGCTGCGCCGCGGCGACGCGGACATCGCCGCGATCGACACCGCGCTGCGCGATATCGACCAGGCGGTGGCCGACGGCGACGACGGTGTCGCCGAAGACGTCGCCTTTCATCGCGCGATCGCGGCCGCCACCGGCAATCCCTACTTCCTGAAAACGCTGACGTTCCTCAATCAGTACCTCGAGGCGGGCACCGTCGTCACGCGCCGCAACGAGGCGCTGCGCGAGGACTTCTCGCGCCAGGTGCGCGACGAGCACGCAATGATCGCCGCGGCAATCCGCGCGGGCGATCCGCTGGCGGCGCGTCATGCCGCGCAGACGCATCTGTACAACGCGGCGCGGCGGCTCGCCGAAGCGGGCATCGCGTGACGCGAGCGACGCACGCGCGCAACAAAGAAGAACCGGCGGGCCATGCTGGCCGCCGCTGACGACCAACGCAGCATCACTTGATAGAGGTCACGTATGTCGAGACATGTCGGTGTCATCGGTCTGGGCGCGATGGGGCTGGGCGTCGCCCGCTCGCTGCTGCGCGCGGGCTTTCGGGTCCATGCGTGCGATCTGCGCGGCGACGTGCTGCAGGCGTTCGTCGCTGAGGGCGGTGTCGGCTGCGCGAGTCCCGCCGAGCTCGGCGCGCAGTGTGAGGTCGTGATCACGCTGGTCGTCAACGCGGCGCAAACCGAAACCGTGCTGCTCGGCGAGCACGGTGCGCTGGCGGCGATGAAGCCGGGCGGCGTGGTGATTGCGAGCGCCACGGTCGCACCGGAGTTCGCGAGCGAACTCGGCAAACGCGTCGAGGCAGCCGGCTTGCAGATGCTCGATGCGCCGGTATCCGGCGGCGCCGCGCGCGCCGGATCGGGCGAGATGACGATGATGACCTCCGGCCCGGCGGCGGCGTATGCCGCTTGCGAGGACGTGCTCGCCGCGATCGCCGGCAATGTGTATCGGCTCGGTTCAGCGCACGGCGCGGGCTCGAAAGTCAAGATCATCAACCAGTTGCTGGCCGGCGTGCATATCGCCGCAGCCGCCGAGGCGATGGCGCTCGGCTTGCGCGAAGGCGTCGATGCCGACGCGCTGTACGACGTCATCACGCACAGCGCCGGCAATTCGTGGATGTTCGAAAACCGCGTGCCGCACATCCTCGCGGGCGATTACACGCCGCTGTCCGCGGTCGATATCTTCGTCAAGGACCTCGGGCTCGTGCTCGACACCGCGCGCCGCACGAAATTTCCGCTGCCGCTTTCGGCGGCCGCGCATCAGATGTTCATGATGGCGTCGGCGGCGGGCCACGGTGGCGAAGACGACTCGGCAGTCGTGAAAATTTTCCCCGGCATCGAGTTGCCGGCGGCGACCTAAGCGGGAGCATCCGTGACGACGGTCAGCGCACAATCGGCTGTATGAACGGCGCGCGGCCTGCCTGCATCGCCGACGATTTCACCGGAGCCGTCGGCCTCGCCGACATGCTCATGCGCGGCATGCGCAGGGTACAGACGATCGGCGCGTGCGCGTCGAACGCAGCCGGCGATGCCACGGCAAGGCACACCTGTCGCCATCGCGCGCCGCGCACGTGTCCGCATGAATGCCGCGCCTATCACACGCTTTTCAAGGAGTTGCCGCTATGCCTCGCTTTGCCGCCAATCTATCGATGATGTACACCGAGCACGCGTTTCTCGATCGCTTTGCCGCCGCCGCGCGAGACGGCTTCAAGGCGGTCGAATTCCTGTTTCCGTACGAGTTCCGCGCGGGCGAGCTGAAAGCGCGGCTCGATGCACAGGGCCTCACCCAGGCGCTTTTCAATGCGCCGCCGGGCGACTGGAATAGCGGCGAGCGCGGCTTCGCTTCGTTGCCCGGCCGCGAAGACGAATTCAAGCGTAGCGTCGAAACGGCGCTCGACTACGCGCGCGTGCTCGGCAATAGCAAGCTGCATGTGATGGCGGGCCTGATCGCCAGCGATCAATCGCGCGACCGGCATCGCGACGTCTATCTGAAGAATCTCGCCTATGCCGCGCAGGCGGCGCAAGCCGAACAGATCACCGTGGTGATCGAGCCGATCAATACGCGCGACATACCCGGCTATTTCCTCAATCGCCAGGACGACGCGCAGGCCATCTGCGCGGAAGCCGGCGCGCCGAATCTGCAGGTGCAGTTCGACTGCTATCACTGCCAGATCGTCGAGGGCGATCTCGCGATGAAACTGCGGCGCGATATGTCGGGCATCGGCCATATACAAGTCGCCGGCGTGCCGGAGCGCCACGAGCCGGATATCGGCGAGTTGAATTACCCGTATTTGTTCGATCTGATCGATTCGCTCGGCTACGACGGCTACATCGGCTGCGAATACCGGCCGCGTGCCGGGACCTCGGCGGGGCTCGGCTGGATCAGGCCTTATCTGGACGCGGCGACCTGAGCGTCGCGCACTATCGCTCATCTCCATCAATCATTACGGACACGCAACCATGAAAGTACTGATCACCGGCGGCGCGGGTTTTCTCGGCCAGCGCCTTGCTCGCGAGCTGCTCGCGCGCGGTTCGCTGAAGGGCCCCGATGGCGCGCCGCAAGCGATCTCCGAGCTGGTGCTGCTCGACGTCGTGCGCGCCAACGATTTCGGCGACCGGCGCGTGCGCACCGAAGTCGGCGATATCGCCGAGCGCAGCGTGCTCGAACGCGCGATCGGCGGCGACACTGCGGCGATTTTCCATCTGGCCGCGATCGTCAGCGGCCAGGCCGAGGCGGATTTCGATCTCGGCATGCGCATCAATCTCGACGCGTCGCGCCTGCTGCTCGAAATCTGCCGCCAGCGCGGGCATCGACCGCGCGTCGTGTTCACCAGTTCGGTTGCGGTGTATGGCGGCGATCTGCCCGACGTCGTGCAGGACGACACCGCGCTTAATCCGCAATCGTCATACGGCACGCAGAAGGCGATCGCCGAATTGCTGCTCAACGACTACGCGCGGCGCGGCTTCGTCGACGGCCGCGTGCTGCGGCTGCCGACGATCAGCGTGCGGCCGGGGCGGCCGAATGCGGCGGCATCGTCGTTCGCGAGCGGCATCATCCGCGAACCGCTCAATGGCGAGGAGGCCGTCTGTCCCGTCGCGGGTTCGACGCGGCTCTGGCTGCTGTCGCCGCGTAAGGCGATCGAAAGCATGATCGCCGGGCTTGAACTCGACGCCGCCGCGCTCGGCCGGCAGCGCGCGGTGAATCTGCCGGGAATTTCGGTCAGCGTCGACGAGATGATCGCGGCGCTGCGGGAGGTTGCCGGTGACGCGGTGGCGAGCCGCATCGTGCGGCAGCCCGACGAGCGCATCGAGAAGATCGTCGGCAGCTGGCCGGGTGCGTGGGACACGTCGCGCGCCGAACGGCTCGGGCTAGCCGGCGAGCGCGGCTTCGCGGACGTGATTCGCGCCTATATCGAGGACGAGGGGATCGCGGTGCGCTGAAGTCCGTTCGAGCAAGGCCGAGCGTATTCCCTGGTGTCCGGTCGCATGGCTCCGGCCATGCTTGACATGCTTTCGCCCACACCTCATCATCGAGTCTGTTTGTTCGATATGTGACCGAGAGTTCGTGTAAAGAACTTTTGGTCCTGTTCCCTGAAGGCCAGTGCCGCCATCGTCGGCATCCCGAGCCCGTCATTCACGACTGCGCTAAGCTGCTTTGACGCGACGGCCGCCGTGCCGCCGCCCGGTGCATTCGCACCAGGCCCGCCGACGATGCGTCGGCGCATCGGTGCACCTCATCGCGGCAACGCGACACGGCGGCAGCGGCGCAGCGCACGCAGCATCTCTACTGGAGGCATCTCATGACCGAAGCATTCCTGTGCGACGCGATTCGCACCCCCATTGGCCGCTATGCGGGTTCGCTGTCGTCGGTGCGCGCCGACGACCTCGGCGCGGTGCCGCTAAAGGCGCTGATGGAACGCAACCCGAACGTCGACTGGAGCGCGATCGACGACGTGATCTACGGCTGCGCAAACCAGGCGGGCGAAGACAACCGCAACGTCGCGCGCATGTCGCTGCTGCTCGCGGGTTTGCCGAAGGACGTGCCGGGCTCGACGGTGAACCGCCTGTGCGGCTCGGGCATGGACGCCATCGGCATCGCCGCGCGCGCGATCAAGTCGGGCGAGGCTGCGCTGATGATCGCCGGCGGTGTCGAAAGCATGAGCCGTGCGCCGTTCGTGACGGGCAAGGCGACCAGCGCGTTCTCGCGACAGGCCGAGATCTACGACACGACGATCGGCTGGCGTTTCATCAATCCGCTGATGAAGAAGCTGTACGGGGTCGACTCGATGCCCGAGACCGGCGAAAACGTCGCGACCGAGTACAACATCAGCCGCGCCGATCAGGACGCGTTCGCGCTGCGCAGCCAGCAGAAGGCCGCGCGCGCGCAACGCGACGGCACGCTCGCGCAGGAAATCGTCGGCGTGACGATCGCGCAGAAAAAGGGCGATCCGATCACCGTGTCGCAGGACGAGCATCCGCGCGAAACCAGCCTCGAAGCGCTCGCGAAGCTGAAGGGCGTCGTGCGTCCCGATGGCACGGTCACGGCCGGTAATGCATCGGGCGTGAACGACGGCGCGGCCGCGCTGCTGCTCGCGAACGAGGCCACCGCGAAGCGCTTCGGCCTCACGCCGCGCGCCCGCGTGCTCGGCGTCGCCACCGCTGGCGTCGCGCCGCGCGTGATGGGCATCGGCCCGGCACCCGCCACGCAAAAGCTGCTCGCGCGTCTGAACATGACGATCGATCAGTTCGACCTGATCGAGTTGAACGAAGCGTTCGCGTCGCAAGGCATCGCGGTGCTGCGCGCGCTCGGCGTCGCCGACGACGATCCTCGCGTGAACCCGAACGGCGGCGCGATCGCGCTCGGCCACCCGCTCGGCATGAGCGGCGCGCGTCTGGTGACGGCCGCGACGTATCAGCTGCAACGCACGCAAGGCCGTTTCGCGCTGTGCACGATGTGTATCGGCGTCGGTCAGGGCATCGCGATGGCGATCGAGCGCGTGTGATGGTTTAGCGCGGCAATCGGGGCGTGCGTTCAGTACGTGCTCGCCGTTGCCGCGTTTCCCAGGTTTCATTCTGCAGCCCCGTCGCTTCGGCGACGGGGCTGTTTTTTTTATGCGGACCGCCGGATTGGCTGGCAGCGCGAGCAATGAAAGCCGCGTTGATCGCACGAGTACAATCGTTCGCGTCATTCCGTGTGAAGCAGTTGTTCTGAAGATGCGGGCATTCATCGCGCCGGGCACGAACGCTGCGAAACGCGAGGCGCATCCGTAGTGAAAGTCGAACGGGGCCACGCCGGCTCGAATACTTTCTCGAGGAGAACGCAAATGAAACCAGCGACGATTGGCGCGGCTTTGATGATCGCGGCGGTAGCGGCAACCCAGCCGGCGCGCGCGCAAGATGACATGGCGAGCACCGCGCAAAGCGTGTTGAGCGCGGTGCAGCCCGTGCATATGAAGGCCGAAATCGTCGGCATCGATCCAGGCAACCGCTCGCTCACGCTGAAGGGCGAGCACGGCAATGTCGCGGTCGTGCTCGTCAGCCAGCAGGTCGCCGGCTTCGATCAACTGAAGGTTGGCGATCGCGTCGATGTCCTCTACAAGAATGCGCTGCTGACCAAGGCCGAAAAGGTCAGCGGCAAGGGTATTCGCGAGCGGGTCGACAAACAGTCGTACACGCCGGCCTCGGGCGGCTACGAATCGGCCCGTCAGACCGAAGTGCTGGCGACGGTGCTGAAAATCGATCGCAAGCAGCGCCTCGTGACGTTGCGCGGCGCCTACCAGACCCAGACGTTCCAGGCGGCGCCTGACGTCGATCTGAGCGACGTGAAGGTTGGCGATACCCTGCACGCGGTGTTCGTATCGGCCGCGGCGGTGCAGCTGACACCCGCGGCACAGTGAGCGTGTAACGGCAGCCCGCCGCCCGCCGCGGCAAACTATGTCGATATATGTCGCGGCCCCCGCCCGACGCCCGCAAACGCCGGTCCGGCGGGCCTTCACCACGCTGACATAGCGCGACATATCTTCCATGATGATTTACCCGGCAGGTCCTTCTATAGTCCGTTCGTCGCCACCCCGCAGTGACCCCGGTGGCCCGAATCCAGCAAGGACATACCGTGAAAAATCGTTCGTTCGCAGCTTCCTTCCACGCCGACGCCAACGTTGCTGGCGCCGCGCCTGTCGCCGTCTCGTCTGAGCTTTGCGCCGCGCGCCGCGCAGTGCGCAAACTGGTATTCGGCGCCGCCGCCGCCGCGCTCGCGCTCAGCAGCGCTTCGGCGTTCGCGTGGTCGGGGCATGGCACCGCGTACACGTCGCGCGGCACCTATAACGGCGCGCACTACGGCTCGTGCGGCGGTGGCAGCTGCTCGCATGCGGGCAGCGTCGCCGGCCCGTACGGCGGCTTCGCGAGCAACACCGGCACGGTCACGCGCACCGCGCCGGGCCAGTTCTCGAACTCGGGCACCGCGACCGGCCGCTATGGCAACTCGGTGCAGCATTCGGGCGACACCAGCTGCGCGGGCGGCACCTGCTCGCACACCGGCGCGATGACCGGCCCGGACGGCAAGACGGCTACCTCGTCCGGCGACGTGACCCGCAATGCGCCCGGCCAGTATTCGTCGTCGGGCACGGTGACGGGTTCGAACGGCAATAGCTACAACCATTCCGCGTCGACGAATTGCGCGGGCTCGACGTGCTCGCGCTCGGGCACCGTGACGGGCCCCGATAACGGCAGCGTCTACCACTCGGGCACCGCAACGCAGGTCGCGCCGGGCGTCGTGACCACGTCGACGAGCGTCACCGGCACGCACAGCAACACGGTGACGACGAGCGGTACGGTCGTCACGGGCGGCGTCGTGGTGGCGGGTGGAACGACGACCGGCACGACGGTCGTCGTCGCGCCGAAGCCGGTGGTCGTGGCTGCGCCGCCGGTCGTCGTGCCGCCGCCGGTCGTGTATGTGGCGCCGAAGCCGGTGGTCGTGACGACGGTGCCCGCCTACGTTCCGCCGCCGGTGGTCGTCTATGCGCCGCCTCCTGCCGTGTACGTGGCGCCGCGCCCGGTGTATGTCGCGCCGCGGCCGGTCGTGTGGGTGCCGGGCCACTGGGTCGGCCGCGTCTGGGTGCCGGCGCACTGGGCGTGATGATGAGCGCGGCGATGCGAATCAGAAGCTGCGTCGAATCGTTGGGGCTGCGTCGGGCGGCGCCGTGCGACGCCAGCGGCGGCACCGCGCGAACGCTGCGGGCCAGTGTGGCGCCTTGCACACAGCGCGACCCATCAACGAGGCGTGCGATCTGCAAAGCCGCTGCGTTCGCCGCGCTTGTCATCGCGACGCTGCTGACGATCGATGCGTTCGTCGTAGCGGATGACGACCCGGCTATCGCGAATCACACGAGTGCGACACCGCCGGACTGTTCCGCGCGATACGCGGCTTTGCTCGACCTCGCCGAACTTGCGCGGCGGGACGGCAAATCGTCGGAAGTGGTCGTGCGTGGTTTGAGCGAGCGGGGCGGCGCAATGAGCGACTGCCTGCCCATTGCCGGTGGCGGGACCACCCCGCGGTGAATGACGCGTGACTACGCCGATGGCTCGCGCTGCCGCGTCAAATCGCGCTCGAGATAAATCGCGCCGGGAATCGGATTGAACACATACGCGTCGATCGGTTTGAAACCGAGCGACGCATAGAGTGCCAAAGCCGCGTGCATGGTCGGTAGCGTGTCGAGGCGCATGCGCAGATAGCCGGCCTGTTTCGCGACCGCGCAAATCCGCGTGGCAAGTTGCCGGCCCACATGCAGACCGCGCCCCGCCGGACGCACATAAAGGCGCTTCATTTCGCAGATCGTTTCGTCTATCGGACGCATTGCGACGCATCCGACAATCTCGCCGGCGCCGTTGCTCGCGAGCAGCAGGCAGCCCCGCGGCGCGGCGAACTTACCCGGCAGCCCGGCGAGTTCGGCGTCGAATTGCTGGAAGCACAGGTCGATACCCAGGTTCTCCGCGTATTCGCGAAAGATGGTCCGGACGATGTCGAGCTGTTCGGGGAAACGGGCGATCTGGATGGCGATCATGCGCGATTGAGGAATCAGGGAGTTCACTGCTGCAAGCCGTTAACACCAGCGGGACAGCAAAGCCAGCAGCAAAGCGCGCAGTTTATCGCGAACTCGCGCGTACGCTTCACGCCGCATTGCAAGAAGCACTGCGCGCAGGTGTCACTGAACCTGCAGTGGAAACCGGATCTCGAACGTCGTTCCCGCGCCCTCGTGCGATGCAAATTCAATGCGCCCGCCCAGTACGCGGCATAGCTCCCTGACGATCGCAAGGCCGAGCCCAGTGCCCGGAATGTCGTCGCCGGCCGCGCGTTCGAATTCGTCGAACACGCGCTCGGCATCCGCCGGCGCGATGCCGATGCCGGTGTCGGACACGCGAATCGCCCAATGCCCGGCGCCGCGCATCGCGAACTGCAATTCCACTTGCCCCGACGTCGTGTACTTGACCGCATTGGACAGCAGATTGACCGCGATCTGCTTGAGCTTCAGCCGGTTGCAGGTGACGACCGGCAACGCCGTATCGAACGCGGTGCGCAATGTCAGCCCCTTGGCTTCGATCGATGGCTGTGTCGATGCGACCAGTTCGCCATACAGTTCGCGCAGGTCGACGGGTTCGAGCACGAGCGGCGACGCATCACCGAGCACGACCGAGTACTCGACCATCTGGTCGACCAGCTGCTTCATATCGGCAGCCTGGCGGTTCGCCAGCGTCAACGCGGTTTCCGCTTTGGCGGGCGCCCGCGCGATCAATTGCAACGCAATCGAAAACGCATTGAGGAAATTGCGCAGATCGTGCACGACGCTGCGTGTGATCTGCATCCGCGATTCGTACAGTTCGCCAACCAGCCGTTGCTGCGCGAGCAAGTCGTGATTCGAGCGCTCGAGCTGCCCGGTGTATTCGTCGATCTTGCGAGCCTGCTCGCTGACCACTTCCTTGATCGACGCGAACGTGACGATACTGAACGCCTCGGCGATGAGCCTGCGCGCGCGGCTTTCGTGACGGCGCGTGAAGCTGCTCTCCCGCGCGGCGAATTCATCGAGCGCGTCTGCGAGCACCTGCTGAAAGAGATCGAGCTCGCGCACCAGTTCTTCGATCCGGTAGCCTTGGCGCCAGCGGACCTTGCCGTGCCTCCGCGCATTGCGCTCGATCGACGTTTCGACGCATTCGAGATCCTCCACGTCGAGCGCCGCGCATAGCCCTTCGAGAATTTGCGGCAGATGATCGGCAAGCTGCTGGTAGGTCAGCTTGTCCGCTTCGACGAGGTCGGGGTCGCCAGAGACGGCGTGCATCCATTGTTTCGTGAGGCGGTGCTGTTCCGCGCGGACGAAGCCGGCGAAGCCGTGCAGCGGACTCACTGGTGTGTCGGTCATGATGAATCCGGCAATGAAATTTCTACAACGGACGAACGCACGGCCTGTCTTCATTGCATCCGCTTCGCGGCGCAACGGCTCGTATGCGCCGCGAAAGGGCCAATGGGCCGACAGGTTCGATAATGCCGCACATTATCCGCGTAATCGCAGCGCATGGAAGACCGCGTGCGCACTCTGGTCACACAAACTGCGCGTGCGGTTCGCAAAAGATGATGTCCGTTGCCGATCCGGCCGTTCCCGACTGGATGATGTCGGTCATGAGCGGGGCCGCTGGCAATCCGGCGGTCGCCCGGGGTCAGCCTGCCGCGGCGCCCGTGGGCACCGCTGCCCGCGATGTCTTGATGCCTCGATCATGACGCTGGCGCGCCGCCCGCGCGGCGTCATGGGTCAGGAAACCTGCGAATCGCTCTTCACGAAATCGACGAACGCGCGCAGCGGGGCGGGTACGTGGCGACGCCCCGGGTAATAGAGAAACGGCCCGGAAAATCGCTGCCACCAAGGTTCGAGAATGGGTTCCAGCGCGCCGCTGTCGAGCTGCGGGCGCAGCATGTCCTCGAACAGATGAATGATGCCGACCCCAGCGACCGCGCAACTGATCGCGAGGTCGATCGCCGCGCCGAGGCGCACGAGCAGCGGCCCGGTCGGATTGACTTGCAACAATTCGCCGTCGCGCTCGAAGTACCACGTCGGCGTCGCGCCGCTCGCGAACTGGCCGCGCAGACACGCGTGCGACAACAGCTCGCCCGGATGTTGCGGCCGCCCGCGCGCATTCAGATACGCGGGCGATGCGGCCGTTGCGAACCGTTGCACGCGCGCGCCGATCGGCACCGCAATCATGTCCTGTTCGAGGCGCTCGTCATAACGAATGCCCGCATCGCAGCCGACCGACAGCAGATCGACGAAACCGTCCTCCACCACGACTTCGACCCGGATATCCGGATACTGCTTCACAAAGCGCGCGAGCAGGTCCGGCAGGTCGATGCGCGCCGCGCTCGTTGGCACGTTGAGTTTCAGCGTGCCGGTGGGTTTGTCACGGAAGCCGTTGAGCACGTCGAGTGCCGCTTCCATTTCGCCGAACAGCGGCGTCAATTTTTCGATTAGCCGCAGGCCCGCCTCGGTGGGGGCGATGCTGCGCGTGGTGCGGTTCAGTAGCCGCAGGCCGAGCTTCGTTTCGAGGCGGCGCACCGCGACGCTCAGACTAGACGCGGACACGCCGGCCACGCGCGCGGCATCGCGAAAGCCGCCCGCGCGGGCGACCGAAACGAAGGCGGCGAGATCATTCAGTTGCATCGGGACTGTTCACTTTTTTGAACAACCCGTGCACCTTAGACGCGTTTATTCAACAACGCAATCGGGCGATACTGGCGCTCACCACTTTTCAAGGAGATCGTCATGTCGGACTTCAACTCGCCGGATACCTTTCGACTGGCCGGCCGCGCGGTGCGGCGCATGGGCTACGGCGCGATGCAACTGGCCGGGCCCGGCGTGTTCGGGCCGCCGAAGGACCGCGACGCGGCGCTCGCGGTGTTGCGCGAAGCGGTTGCGTCGGGCGTCGATCACATCGATACCAGCGATTTTTACGGGCCGCACGTCACCAACCAGTTGATCCGCGACGCATTGCATCCGTACCCGGACAATCTGACCATCGTCACCAAGGTAGGCGCGGTGCGCGACAGCGCCGGCGCATGGCTGCCGGCGCAGGAGCCGGCCGATCTCGAACGCGCGGTGCACGACAATCTGCGCAACCTCGGCCTGGACGCGCTCGAGGTGGTCAATATGCGCATGATGGGCGACGTGCATGCGCCCAGCGAAGGCTCGATCGAAAAGCAGATCAGCGCGCTGGCCGAACTTCAGCAGCGCGGGCTCGTGCGTCATATCGGTCTGAGCAACGCAACGGCAGCGCAGATCGCCGAAGCGCAGCGCATCGTTCCGGTCGTGTGCGTACAGAATCATTACAACCTCGTGCACCGCGAAGACGATGCGTTGATCGACAGTCTCGCGAAGCAGGGTATCGCATACGTGCCGTTCTTTCCGCTCGGCGGCTTTACGCCGATTCAATCGTCGGCGC
The DNA here is from genome assembly GCF_036488505.1 of Paraburkholderia sp. Taxonomy (GTDB): domain Bacteria; phylum Pseudomonadota; class Gammaproteobacteria; order Burkholderiales; family Burkholderiaceae; genus Paraburkholderia. The sequence continues at coordinate 75,825 of NZ_DASXHN010000349.1, forward strand.
TGTCGGACATCGCGGCCAGGCTGGGCGCGACGCCGATGCAACTCGCGCTTGCGTGGCTACTGCATCGGGCGCCGAACATTCTGCTGATTCCCGGCACGTCGTCGGTCGTGCATCTGCGCGAGAACCTGCAGGCGGCGCACCTGAAGCTGAGCGACGAGGTACTCGGCGAACTGGATGCGATCGGGAATCGAGGCGCCGGCCAGAGCTGATCGCACGGCGTGACGCGCGAGACGGTGCAAAAGCGGCCGCGGCGCCTAAACCGACGCCGCAATAAAGTCCCGCAACCTCTGATGTGCGGAGGCGCGATGCGCGCGCTCGTGCCAGACAATGAAACCCTCTGTGGTCCGGAAGCTCTGGCGGCCGCTGATCCTGAACTTGGTGTGTTTCGCCGGAGCATCGGTCTACAGCGCTTATCACAGGAGGGAGATGCGGGTGGCAGAGCGCAAGGCCGACCCGATCCACGCGTCGATGATCGCCCTGAGTGTCGTCAAGCCTTGTGGCGAGGATGCGGCCACCGGCGCGGTGCGACTGGATTCGCACGACGGGCTCTGTGTCGACGACCTCATGCGGCATTCCGTTCGTCGCTGTACCAAAGCCTCGGGATTCTGGTGGTACTGGCCGGCGTATCATCGACTGTTGTGCCACCGCGCGGCAACCGCTGACGATGCCGACTCGCGCGGTCTCACGGCGTGCGCTGGCGCTCGCTGAACGGAATGCCGCCTCTTGACTTGGAGTCTGGCGCAGACTCTACGATCTGCACGACGACCTGTTCAGCGGCGACGCCAAGGCTCTCAACCACCGCTTTGGTGATCCCCGTCATCAGCGCTTTCTTTTGCTCAGGTGAGCGGCCTGCCACTGCATAGACAACGACTTCCGGCATCGCGTACTCCTCGGGTTGGAAACGAACTGCAACTGCGATCATAGCGGCACTGCACGGCCCGTGCTTGAGCCTTTGCAACGAAGCGCTGCGTGGACGCTACCTGCGCTATTCACGAAGTTTCCTCGCGTAGATAGCGCGGGTAGCAGTTTTCCCGGGCGAGCTCATCAGCGTGCACCGGCTCACGCTGCGTCCGTAAGTCGGTCGGTGCTCACACCGAATTGGCGTCCGATGGAGTGCAGCCGGTTGCCCCATTCCCAGACGCCGAAGACGTCATGTACGTTCTGCAGGCAGCTCAGCAGGTCGACAGTCTGCGGGTCGTACACGTTGATTTTCGAGCGCAGCAACGCTCTCTTCAGCGCGGCGACGCCGATATCCATGTAGGCGGGCACGTCGTTCTTCGGTTTGATGATATAGCGGATTGGAATCCCTTCCATTGCTGTCATGTAGTCACGTGGCTTGATGAAGTTGCCCACTGGACAGCCGCCGAAGTAACCGCGATACGCGCCGCCGCCGCGCGGCAACAGCGCTGCCCCGCGCTGCTGGAAAAGATGCTCGACCGCCCGGTCGAAAATGGCTTGATGGCTTAGAAATTCGACGCTCATTCGATTCTCCTGCCGCACCTGAGCTTGCGCGGTAGCCGGTTTCTGCTGTGTTCCCGCAAGCGGTTACTGAGGCGTACCGGTCCATCAATGACCGAAGTAGATCGAGTGAGTACCCAGGGTCGCTGCAGACGTGCCCGACTGCGAGGAACCATTGATTGACACTCCGCCGAGCGCTGTACTGCTCAGGTCTTGTCCCTGGATACGGGCCTCCGCCGCCTGGAGATTCGCTGGATAGTGAACATCCTTGGCACTCGGGCGATAACCGGCCTGTTCCAGTCGGATCAGATCCGCGCGCACTTCGGCACGTGTCGCCGGTGCGGTAGCGTCTTGTGCAAAAGAGACTGCCGGTGCGGCCAGTGCACTGGCAACCAACGCTGCATAGATAAGAGCTTTCATGGTAATTCGCCTTGTCGAGTCAGTTGCATTCGGCTTCACGCAGGATGAGAGGAGCCGCTGAGCTCACCGCGATGCGGGTGAGTAACCGTTATTCTGTACGCAGGCCTTGACGCGATACTGACGCTGACATTACGTCTATGTCATGTTCCGGTGCGGATACTTCCTTTCCTGCGTCGGCCTCGCGGCAAACGACGGTGGCTTGAGCGGAAGGCCCGCCCCGGGCTCGCTAGTACCTGTCAAAGATCTGCGTCGCAGCGCCCAGTCCACAAGTCGTCCATTCATTGGCAGGCGTCCGTTGCTCAAGTTGTTGTGTCGCGGCACCGCTTGCAAGCCACCAGCGAATTCGATAGATACGGGTGCTGCCGATAGTCCGGTCCTTACCCGTTAATGACAAATCCGTAATCAGGGGGCAACGGTGCCGTCAACTAGCCGATCCAATAATGATTGCACCATCTGAACGGCAACAACGCGCGTTCGGGTAGCGTCGCTCGCGTCGAGGGGCAGCTTGACCCCGCGTGCGAACGCCGTCCTGGACGCCGGTCTCATGCCCGTATCTGCACGTCAGGGCGAAATGCGCGGCCCGAAACAGCCGCATCTTTCACCGCATATCGGTTATGCGCGACGTAGTGGCCGTCCTGTTTGCATGCACCTCATTGGAGGTTCGAGCCGACAGTTATATCGCTTTCAGCGGGTGAGCAAACATGAGCTTAGCTAAAAACTCCTCTTTTATTGTCCGTCATTCCACGCTGAGCGCTTTCGTTGCAGCCATTGTCGCGATCGTAGCGGCCGGATTCGGCTTTATATACTCGGGCCTGTACGATGTGTCGGCCGCCTCCGGACACAACCCACTCGTCGCCTGGGCGTTGCATAAGACCTACCTGCAATCGCTGCACCGCCATGCCGCCGGTATCCAGGTGCCGGCCGACCTGATGACCATCGCCAACGTCGAAGCTGGAGCCCGTCTCTACAAGGGCACTTGCATCGCGTGTCACGGCGCGCCGGGACAAACGCTGAGCTCGATTGGTCAGGGCATCCTTCCACTCGCTCCGGAATTGCTAAGCGCAACGCGCCGCAACAATCCTGAGATGATGTTCTGGGTGATCAAAAACGGCGTGAAAATGACCGCAATGCCAGCATTCGGCAAAACGCAAGACGATCAGACGATCTGGGACTTGACGGCATTCCTCTATAGAGGACGGGGCATTTCTGCGCAAGACTTCGAAAAGCTCAGCGCGGCGAAACCGAACCCGTCGTCGAAGCCATCGCAGTTGCCGTAGTACTCGCCGGTTCGGCTGTCTCGTTTGCACCATCGAACGCCCGCGATAATAGCGCCGCCTCGCACAACGGCACGCGTGCAGCTACGGGTCGTGTCGCCGATCGCACGTCGGCGGCGGGTGCATATCCGGCGTGCCATCCCGTGGTTCCGGTTGGTCACAACGCATATGGGCAAGGTTGAAGCCCCTGTGGTCGCTTTTAAATGGTCTGTTATTTGTTGCTGCCAGCCCCTGTGCCGTACAAACCATTGTCAAATCCGCCCGCGCCTTGCGTCTTGTGATCTTTGGCTCCGGTTTTGCCGCGCGACGTCGCGGAGCCGCCGTCCCGCGCTTGTGGCTGTTGCGATTCATGAACGGCCGAGGTGGCCGGATCGGGGCGGGTCCCCATCGGGGCAGTACGGTTTTCTTGTTGTGATGCGCCGCTGTTCTGGGGAATTTGCGCAATGCCGCACGGGCTCGCAGCGAGCATCGCGATTGCCACTGCCCGCGATGCCCAACCGTTCGACGCGCGCCGGTTGCTTTGAGAGCGAAGATGCGATGTCATGACATCACCTGCCGATAAAAGAGTGAAGGTCAAACTGCGACCGACTGTCAACGTGGATGAACTGCTTAAAGATGCAGCAGGATGAATGCCCGCGATGTCGAACAGGCTGCGATACTTCATATTTGCCGCGTTGCGGAATAAGAACGGACTTCGCTGCAGTATTGAATACGGCCACCTATAATCCCTGTCAGTATCCCCGAAAAGAGCTGAGGCCATTTATGACCCATATGTCCCGGCGACAATTCATGAAGGTTTCCGCCACCACGCTCGCCGGATCGAGTCTAGCCCTGATGGGCTTCTCGCCGACACCCGCGTTGGCGGAAGTCCGTCAGTACAAGTTGTCGCGCACGACTGAAACCCGCAATACCTGCCCGTACTGTTCGGTGGGCTGCGGCATCCTGATGTATGGCCTGGGCGACAACGCCAAGAACGCCAAGTCCAGCATCATCCACATCGAAGGCGATCCCGATCATCCTGTCAATCGCGGCACGCTTTGCCCGAAGGGCGCGAGCCTGATCGACTTCATTCATAGTCCGAGCCGGTTGAAAGTCCCCGAGTACCGCGCGGCGGGATCGAATGAATGGACACGCATCTCGTGGGAAGACGCGCTCGACCGGATCGCCAGGCTGATGAAGGAAGACCGCGATGCCAACTTCGTCGAGACGACGCAAGACGGCAAGAAGGTCAATCGCTGGCTGACTACCGGCATGCTGGCCGCCTCGGCGGGTAGTAATGAAGTAGGCTATTTGACGCACAAGACTATTCGCAGTCTTGGCATGCTCGCATTCGACAATCAAGCACGTGTCTGACACGGCCCGACGGTGGCAGGTCTTGCCCCGACGTTTGGCCGTGGAGCGATGACGAACCATTGGGTCGACATCAAGAACGCGGATGTGATTCTCGTG
>NZ_DASXHN010000351.1:0-8947 GCF_036488505.1 Paraburkholderia sp.
CGACGAGGAAGAGGATCCGTTCGAAGACGAGACGTGCTGGATCAAGGTAAACCCGTCGCTCGGCTACACGATCCAGAAAAGCTACCTCGACGAACAGGTGCGGCAGGCGCGCGGCATGCCGTCGCTCGAATCGACGGTGCGCCGCCTGAACTTCTGTCAGTGGGTGGACGCGGCCGATCCGTGGATCGATGGCGACCTGTGGCGCGCGTGCGAGTCCACGACCCTGAGCGTCGAGGACTTTCGCGGCGCGACCGTGTACGGCGGGCTCGACCTGTCGGGCACGCGTGACCTGACCGCGTTCGCCGCGGCGCGGCGCAACGAGGACGACACGTGCGACGCGTTCGTGCAGATCTTCACGCCGGCCGAGACGATGGTCGAGCGCGACCGCATGCAGAAAACGCACCTCGTCGAATGGGCGCGCGACGGTTACGTGTACGCCATCGGCAAACGGGCCATCGACGAAGGCGCGATTGTCGAGCGGCTTCAGGACCTGATGGCGATGATGGATATCGAGGGCGTCGCGTTCGACCCGTACCGCATCAAGTACCTGACCGGCAAGCTCGACGATGCGGGCGTGGTGCTGAACATGATCCCGCACGGCCAGGGCTTCGCGCGTTCGACCGAATCGGGCCTGTGGATGCCGCACTCGATTGAACTGGCCGAGCGGCTGATCCTCGACGGCCGGCTGCGCGTGATCTTCAACCCGTGCCTGAGATGGAACACGGCGAGCGCGATCATCGAGGCCGATTCGAAGAACAACCGCATTTTTACCAAGCGCCGCAGCACGGGCAAGATCGATGCGCTGGTGGCGCTCGTGATGGCGATTGGCTACGCCTTCAACGATGCCGAAGGCGAACAGGACATCGACGACTTCCTGAACGACCCGCTGTTCGTCGCCTGATTCCCCCCGAAGGACCCGACATGGCCGATATCCGCTACAACACCCCGCAGCGGCAGATGGAACTATCGCTGCTCGATCCGGCCGGGTGGCTGCCGCGCGCGTTCAACCAGGCGCTCACGTGGCTCGGCGGCTGGTTCGGTGGCGGTAACGTCGACCAGCCCGGCCAGCAGATCAACACACCCTATGGCGACTATTACGCCGGCAGCGAGACGCAGGCGATGCAGGTTTCGACCGTGTGGGCCTGCATCCGCCTGATCACCGAGACCATCGGCACGCTGAGCGTGAACGTGTACGAGCGCACCGCCACCGGTCGCAACCTCGTGCGCAGTCACCCGTTGAACTACGTCCTGAACGTCGCGCCCAACGACCGCAACACGCCGGTTGAACTGCTCGAATCGTTCGGCATGAATCTCGCCATCGACGGCAACTGTTACGCGCGCGTGCTGCGCGACGGCAGCGGCGATGTGGTGAGCCTGCAGCCGCGCGCCAGCCAGCAGATGACGCTCACCGAGCAGGAAGATAACTCGTACTTCTACAAATACGAGTTCGGCGGCCAGCAGATCACCTACCAGCCGGCACAGATCTTTCACTCGAAGCTGATGGGCAACGGCATGAAGGGGCTGTCGCCGCTTGGCTACGCGAGGCGCGCGATTGCGAACCAGCTGGCGCTCTCGGAAAACGCGCTGCGCTTTAACGCCAAGGGCGGCAAACCGGCCGGCGTGCTGATGATCGATCACGTGCTCAAGCCCGAGCAGCGCGCGGCGGTGCGCGGGAACTTCGCGGACCTCGAAGCGGGCGGCTCGGCGGCCTCCCGCCTGTTCGTGCTCGAAGCCGGCATGACGTACCAGCAGCTATCGATCTCGCCGGCCGACGCGCAGATGCTGGAGCAGCTGAAGTTCGGCGTGGATGACATCTGCCGGGTGTTCCGCGTGCCTTCGTTCCTTGTTAACCAGTACGAACGCAACACGACATGGGGCAGCGGCATCGAGCAGATGGACCTCGGCTATTCGAAGTACACGCTTCAGCCGTACGTGACGCGGCTCGAATCGTCGATGAACCGGTGGCTGCTCAAGCCCAGCGAGCAGCTGCGCTATTACGTCGAGTTCAATCTCGAATCGTTGCTGCGCTCGGACAGCGCGGCGCGCAGCGCCTACTACTCGACGATGGTGCAGAACGGGCTCATGTCGCGTAACGAGTGCCGCGCGAAAGAGAACCTCGACGCGCGCCAGGGGGCCGACGATCTCACGGTCCAGCTGAATCTCACGCCGCTGCAGAAACTTGGCGACGAGCCGCCGCAACCGGGCAGCCAGCAACAGGGCGCGAAGGTCCCCACGCAACCCATCAAGGAGTGATGCCATGAGCCGCAAACAGTTCGGAGACGTTGTGCATGGTGCGGTCATCAGCACTATCGAGGTCAAGTTCGATGCCACGCGTCAGGGCAGCTTCGAGGGCTATGCGTCGGTGTTCAATAACGTCGATTCGTGGGGCGATATCGTCCTGCCCGGTGCGTTTGAGAAGTCGCTCGCGAAGAAGCAGCAGGTACCGATGCTGTTCAATCACTTCATGGACAACCTGATCGGCAAGGCCGCCGACATGAAAGAGGACGACGTGGGCCTGAAGTTTACCGGGCGGCTCACGCCTGGCGCGTCGATGTCCAATGACGTCTACCAGCACATGAAGGCCGGCGCGCTCGATGGCGTGTCGATTGGCTACCGTGTGCAGCCAGGCGGCGCGGACATGGACGGCAAGATCCGCAAGCTGTCGGACCTCGACCTGATGGAAATCTCGATGGTGATCGCGCCGGCCAACAAGCTCGCGCGGGCCGATCTCGGCTCGCTGAAGGCTGACTTCGATCCCGACGAACTGGAATCCCTCGCAGATGTGGAGATGATCCTGCGTGAAGCAGGCATGACCCGCATCGAAGCCAAGTCGATGATCGCACGGGTGCGCGATCTCGTCCTGCGTGATGCAGGCAAAGGTGATGACAAGCCCGACCTAGAAGTAGTCGTAAAGGCCGGACCCGAGGAAGCGGCCGAGGTGATGTCGCTGATTCGTGGTTTGCAGATCAAGGCTTAAAGGAGCGTCATCATGGATATGACAGAAATCAAGCGCGCGCTTGAAGAAACGTTCGGACAGGTGCGCGACGCGCAGACCAAGACCGCCGAAGAAATCCGCACCGAACTCAAGGGGCTCGAAGAACGGTTGCAGAAACACGATATCAATATCATCGACCTGTGCCAGAAATACGCGGGCCTGTCGGATGTCGGGCGCAAGAGCGCGCGTGCCGAGACCATCGGCGAGTACTTCGTGAAGTCCGATGCATTCAAGGCGATGATCGGTGGCGGTAATGCGGGACGCGCGCGGGTCACGCTCGAAGGCGAGCAGCTGAAGGCGGTCGCGCCGATCTTCGAGACGATCGATCCGAACCAGTACCCGGTAGCGCCCGACATCCGCCCGAACATCATCGCGCCGGGCATGAACGATGTCTGGATTCGCGACCTGCTGCCGGGCGGCACGACCACCAGCAACATGGTCGAGTATCCACGTGAGAAAGGCGGCGACATCATTGCCGACTACCAGACCGAGGGGCAACTCAAGAAACAGAGCGATCTCCAGTTCGAGATGGCGCAGGCGCCTGTTGTCACGATTGCACACTGGCTGCTCGCGAGCCGTCAGGTGCTCGATGACGTGCCGATGCTCCAGTCCTACATCAACACGCGTATGACCTATGGCGTGCGGATGAAAGAGGACCGCGAACTGCTCACCGGCGACGGCGCGACGGGTCATATCAACGGGCTGATCCATCAGGCGGCGGCGTTCGTCGCACCCAATGGCGACTGGAACAGCGTGGACGTCATCCGCCTGGGTATGGCGGCAGTACAGGCGCACTACTACAACCCGACTTTCGCCGTGCTCAATCCGCTCGACTGGGCCACGATCCAGCTGATGAAGAACGAACAGGGCTCGTACCTGTTCGGCACGCCGCTCGCCCCGGTGTCGCCCCGGCTGTGGAACATGAACATCGCCTCGACCTATGCGATGCCGCAGGGCCAGTTCCTCACGGGCGATGCACGTCAGGCGATGGTATGGGACCGTCAGGCGGTCAACGTCGAGGTGTCGCGCGAGGACGTGGACAACTTCCGCCGCAACATGGTGACGATCCTCGTCGAGGAACGGCTCGGCCTCTCGGTATTTTCGCAACTGGCGTTCGCCACCGGTTCGCTCACGGTGGCCGCGCCGGGTAGCGAAACCAAGGCAGCCCGCAGCGCGAAGTCGTCCTCGTAACGCGGAGGCATCATGGAAGCCGTCGTCATCGCCGCGAAAGATGCGGCCGAACCTGTTCCGCTCGATCTCGCCAAGCAGCACTGCCGCATCGACACGGACGATGATGACGGCCTGCTCGAAGCGGTCTACCTGCCATCCTCGCGCCAGAGTGTCGAGCAGTACACCGGGCTTACGCTACTGGCGGGCGAGGTCACGGTGATGGTGTGCGGGTGTGAGGTCGCGCGCAATGCGATTCATGTGCCCGTGCAACCGGTCGCGTCGGTGTCGGCACTGAGCGCCATCGACAGCGAGGGCACCGAGACCGTGCTCGATCCCGTCGAGTACGGCATCACCGTGACCACCTTCATACCCGGTACCGAACAGCTGGTACTCAGCACGAAGGCGCTGCCGTCAGCCACGCTCTACCGCGTGACGTATGCGACGGGCTTTGCTGACGATACCTGTCCGCCGAACCTGAAGCTGGCGATCCTCGAATACGTGGGCGACGCCTACGAGAACCGCGAAGCGCAGCAGAGCCAGTACGGGCTGAACGAGAATCCGCGCGCCGTGCGTCTGATGGACCCGTTCCGCCTCACGTTCGGAGTCTGATCATGCAGGCCGGCCGGATACGTTATCGCCTCACCTTCGAGCGTGCCGTGAAGCTGAAGAACGACGCGGGCGAGATCATCGTCGATGAATGGGTCGTGGCGTTCAGGGTATGGGGTTCTATCGAGCCGGTGAGCGGTCGCGAGTATCTGACCGCCTCTGAATTCCGCGCGGGCATCACCACGCGCATCCGCGTGCGCTGGCGCGATGATCTCGATCCGTCGCTGCGCATCGTATGCGCCGGCACGATCTACAACATCGACGCCATCCTGCCCGTGCAGGGACTTCACAGGGAGGCGCAGATCATGTGCGGCTCGGGTGTCATCACTGAAGGGGGTTCGCCGTGAAGTGGATCACCGTCGATTCGAAGGTCGAAGGTCTGGCCGAACTCGAACAGTTTCTCCGGACGCTGCCCGACCAGATGCAGCGCTCGATGCTCACCAGCGCCCTGAAGGCCGCCGCCGCCCCGATCCTCAAGCAGGCGCAGACCAACGTCTCGCTGCTGTTCAACCATCCCGGCGCGAACGGCAAGCCGAACCGCTATTCGGGCGTGCTCGCAGCCGGCATGCGCACGGCCAAGGTCAAGGGCTATTACGCGGTCACCGTGAACGTGCAGCTGAAGACCAAGGGAGTCGACAGCACGCCGCAGACCATCCACGGCGTCAGGAAGCCTTACGGCTGGGACCCGTTCTATGGACGTTTCCTTGAGAAAGGCACCTCGAAGATGGCAGCGAAACCGTGGCTCCAGCCGGCCGCGCTCGCGCAGCAGACCGCAGCTGGCACGGCGATGAACGCGTCCCTGCAGAAGCGCATCGCCGCGTGGTGCAAGAAGAACGGTGTCAGGTACGAGCCGGGAGGTCCGCTATGACCGAGAGCGAGATCGCCGCCGCACTGAACCAGGCCCTGCCCGACAGGGCTTTTTTAATGCTCGTGGCGCAGGGCACACCCGAGCCGTATCTCGTGTTCCAGCGCATCTGGCAGGGGCCGGTGAACACGATCTGCGGCTATCAGCAGGCCGATCAGGTGCGCTATCGCATCGACAGCTATGCGAAGACCCACAAGGACGCGCTCGCCAACATGGAAACCGCCATCGCCGCGCTGCGCGCCTGTCCCGATCCACCGCTTGTCGAGAACGAACAGGACCTCTACGAGCAGGACACACGTCTTCATCGAACGATGATCGACATCACCACCTGGACCCAGCCACCGCAACCTGAAGAGGTGTCGCAATGAAAAAGGCCATCAGCGCGCAGAACACGAAGATGTATCTGGAAAACCCGAACGCCGCGCCGGTCGCGAGCGGCAAGCTCACGAGCGCCAGCGCCTCGACGCCGTGCGTGGTCGTGTTCGATGACGTGTCGAAGGTCGCCAACGGCGCGCCGGTCTATATCACGGGCTCGGGCTGGACCTCGATTGACAATCAGGAGTGGGTGATCCAGAACCTCGACAAGGATGCCAAGGCCGCATCGCTCGCGCAGAGCGACACGTCGGCGGAGACCGCGACCCTCGGCAAGGATGCCGCGTGGACCATCAACGCGTTCGCTGACGTATGCGCACAGTCCTACCAGATCAACCAGACGCCGGCGACCAGCATCGACACCACGACCCTGTGCGACGAGGAAAAAACCTCGCTCGTCGGGTTCCGCGATCCGGGCACGCTCACCTTCGACTTCTTCATCGATCCGACCGACCCGGACTATCTCGCCCTGCTGGAAGCCTACGACGATGGCGAGGAACGCATGTTCGAGATCATCTATCGCAACGGCGCGGTGCGCACGCTGCCGGTGATCGTGCAGTCCATCAACGAGACGGGCGGGGTCGATCAGGCGGTGCATGGTGCCGCGACGCTCAAGATCACGGGCCAGCCGATCCTCACGCAGCCGTCGCAGGCGGCGGCCTGTCCGTATGTGCTGACGGTGGCCGTCGCGCCGCTCTCGGGTCCGTCGCCGCTCGCCGTGACAGTCACCCTCACCGAGACGGGCGGGCATGCCTCGAACTTCGCGATTGACTACGGCGACGAAACGACCGACACGCTACCGGCCGGCACGGTCACGAAGGAATACACGTATGCGACGGCCGGCAGCTACACCGTGACAGTGACGCCGAACTTCAAGGGTATCCCCGGTTCCGTGATCTCGTCGGCACAGGTCACCGCCTCGTAGGAGCCCGCCCATGACCGATCTTTCCCAACCGGCCTCGCCATCGGGCTTTGATCTCGAGTTTCACAGCGAGATCGTCAAGACGCGCTGCTTTGGCGACGTGACGGTGCGCGACGTGGGCGCCGACACGCTGGAGCGCATCGCCACCCGGAGCGCGGACCTGAAGGACATCCGCGCCATGATGGCCGACCTGCTGTGCGAGGCGGCCACCGGCGCGAACGGCGAGCGCTTCACGCCGGATCTGCTCGCGCGTCTGCCGGCGCGTGCCTTTCAGGATCGCATCAACCTGCTGAACGCCGTCGCGCGCGTGAATGGCGTCAGCGCCGATGACGTGGGAAAAGCCTGACCGCTCCGGTAACGCGCCTCGTCTTTGCGGTGGCCGCCCATCTGCATATGACGGCCGGCGCGGTCAGGAAAGGTATGAGCGCGTTCGAACTGATGTGCTGGGGTCATCTGCTGGCGCAGGCCGCGAAGCCCGCCGCGCCCCCTGAATCGAAGCCCCTCGAACTGAGTGTCGAGGACGAGATCGCCGCGTGGAGGTAACGTCATGGCATCCGCAGGAACCCTGATCTTCCAGCTGGCCGCCGATGTGTCGCAGCTGCGCACCGACATGCAGAAGGCGCAGGGCACGATCTCGGAGTCGCTGAAGTCGATCCAGGAATCGACGTTGGCCGAAGCCGTGATGACCGGCATGGAGTACGCCACCGAGTTCGCCAAGGGCTTCGCCGAAAAGATCGCTCAGGCCATCGAGCAGGCCGACGCGATGGGCAAGATGGCGCAGAAGATCGGCGCATCCACCGAGGCGCTGTCGGGGCTTGCCTACGCGGGCCAGTTCGCGGGCGTGCAGATGGACGATCTCGCGCTTGGCTTCAAGGGGCTGGAAAAATCGCTGCTCGATGCCCGCGATCCGCTGTCGAATTCGGCCGCGGCATTCCGCGCGCTCGGGCTCAATGTCAAGGATCTTCAGGCCGAGAACCCGGCCGACGCGTTCAAGGATATCGCGACCGCCTTCAGCAAGTTTCAGGACGGTGCGCAGAAAGCGGCGGTCGCCACCGAGGTCTTCGGCAAGCAGGGCGTGAACCTGATCCCGCTGCTCAACCAGGGCGCGGCCGGTCTGAACGCCGCGACCGCCGAGGCGGAAAAGCTCGGGCTCGTGATCTCGCAGGACACGGCCGACGCGATGGGCGAACTGAGCGACAACATGCACCGCATGAGCGTGATGTCCGAGGGCGCAGCCGCGCAGCTGGCGCAGCAGCTTGAACCGGCCTTCGAGTTCGTGATCGACGTGATGCGCGACTTCAGCACGGAAGGCACGGCGCTGAATTCCACCCTGAAGGTGGTCGCTGAAACCATCAGGTCCTTTATCGCGGTGGTGTACGGGCTCGGTACCGCTGTCGGCTCGGCGGGCCAGTTTCTCGTGGCGCTCGACGGCGCGATGACCAAACTCGTTACCGGCCAGATCAGCATGAAGGACGCCGGCGAGCAGATCGGTGCGGCATGGCAGAAAGGTGCGGGACAGATCGCGGACGCCAACACGAAGATCGACAGGCTGATGGGCACCCACCAGCAGTCGCTTGAAGAACGCGTGGCCGGTGAGGATGCCGCGTGGGGCAAGGTCGCGCAGCGCGCCGCATCGACGGGCAAGGCGGTGCTGGACTACACCGGCCAGCTGGACGCCAACGCGGAAGCGCACCGCAAGGCGACGGAAAAGGTCAGCGACTACGAGCGCATGCTCGAATCGCTGTCCGAGCAGCTGCGCAAGGCGGCCGCCAACGGCGACGTGATGCAGGAACTGATGACCGATCCGAAGTTCGCGAAGATGACGAAGGACCAGCAGCAGAACCTGATGGACCTGACGACAGCTTACGTCAGGCTCACCGCTGCGCAGAAGCAGCAGACCGACCAGAAGCAGGCCGAACAGAAGGTGATCGACGAGGCCGACAAGGCATGGGTGCAGCACATCGAGACGCTGCGCGAGTACGCCAAGACCGTGAAGGACGCCATCGATCCAACGCAG
>NZ_DASXHN010000382.1:0-6900 GCF_036488505.1 Paraburkholderia sp.
GAGCTTCTGAAGATCGATCTCCTCAGGCTCGCGCGACGCCTCGCCCCCACGATGAGCCGACGCCCTCGACTACTGCAACAGATGCCGGCGTCGGCACCCGGCGTCGACGGTTCCAAGACTGACCACCCGACACACCCGACCGACTCACGCTCAAGGCCGCCCCTCGCTCGGCACCTCCGACGCCTTGCTCAACTCCGCCATCAGAATCCGCGCGATTTCGTTCGCGGGTGCGCGGCCATCGGGCGCCGACGCCGTCGTTGTCCACGTGACGATGGTCGTTTTCGTCGCCGGGTCGTAGCCCATGAACGTGTTGAAGCCGGGTATCTCGCCGGTGTGCCCGTAGAACGTGCCGAATCTGGCGAGGCCGAGGCAGTAACTCGCGGCCATCGGATCGGACGGCTGGAGCGACTGACAACTCGCGAGCCGTTGCGCCTGAAGATCGGCGTTCAGATAGCCGCCACCCACCAACCGCTGCGCGTAAGCCGCCAGTTCCTTGATGGTGGAAATCCCCGAGCCGGCGGTCCAGGCCCACGAGGTGTTCACGGACGTGACGTCGGTGGGTTGCAGCGTCCCGTTCTTCGCGGCCGCCTGTTGCGCGGGGGGCAGCGCGTCGCTATCGACCGTCTCCACATTGGTGCCCCACCGGTAGCCATGCGGCGCCGGCGCGCTCAGCGCTGTATTGTCCTGCGGCGGAAGAAACGTATCGGTCAAACCGAACGGAGTAAAGAGGCGCGCTTTGATTGCATCCGCGGCGCTCATTCCTGTCAGCCGCTCGATGATGAGCCCAAGCAACACCGTATTCGTATTCGAGTAGCGAAAGTCGGTACCCGGCGGGAAGTACACCGGCTGGTTGTACGCGATGTCGAGCAGCTCGCTCGTGGTCCACACCTTGTTCGGCTGCGCGTCGAGCGTCTGGTTGAACGCGACGCTGGTCGAGTAGTTGTACAGGCCGCTGCGCATCGCCAGCAGTTCCTCGATCGTGATGTTCTCGCCATTCGGCACGTTCGCAATGTACTTGCTGACGGGGTCGCTCAGTGCCAACTTCCCTTCTTGCACGAGTTGCAGAATCACCGTGCCAGTCCAGGTCTTGGTCACGCTGCCGACGCGAAAGTGCGCGTTGGTCGGAATCGGTGTGCTGGTGCCCCTGACTGCGGTGCCGAACGATTCGAGCCAGTCGCCATGCGGCGATTGCACATACACCACCGCGCCCGGTGTCATCGTGTCCGCGAGCAATGCTTCGATCTGCGGGCGCGCCGTGGTCGCGAATGCAGGCTCGCTCGATGTGAGCGAGTCACCGCTGCAAGCTGCCACCGTGACGGCTATGCCGACTGCCAACGCGAGCGCCGGGACCCGGCCACAGATAACCCGTGCTATCAACAGAATAAAGCGGGAAGTTGCCATTGCGTATTCCCCTTCTTGTTGTGGGACCAACGTCCTGGTGGCGACTGAGAGGCCAGTACCGCATGCTGAACCGGGTATCGCGGGCGCACTCAGTATGAGCGAACAACCCCGCAAGATCCCGCTGTACAGATGTTTCCATGTCCTACGGCCTCTTGCTTCTGTTTCAACCGTGCTGAACAACTATAGGACGTCGATCGTGTATCAGGTGTGCGATTCACCTCGGCCGGAATCAACTCGCGCAACACCAAGTACCCACTACGCACTATGCGATCGTTCACTCTCTATCGGAGCCGGGCTCGCTGATCGCGAATCCGGCCGTCTCGCGAAGCGCGCGCAACATCGCCCGCGCGCCTGGCGACAACTTCTCGCCTCGCCGCGTGACGATGCCGGCAGGCCCCAGCTTCAGATCGAAGTCGAATCGCAGCGGTTCGAGCGCGCCGGTCGCGCAATACGGCTGCACCGGTTCGCGCGCGAGCGGCGCGACCATGTCGCTGATCTGCAAAAGACTGGTGATGACCGGTAGCGACGAGGTTTCGACCACATCGGTCGGCAACGCGAGTTGCCGTTCGAGAAAGAGTCGCGTGAAGCGATTGCGCATCACATTACCCTGCGGCGGCAGGATCCAGCTCTGCGACGCCAACTGGTTCCAGCTCAGCTTGCGGGTTTTCGTCAGTGGATGGCCGGCGCGCACGAACAGCGCATGCTGCGCGAGGGCAAGCGGCTCGTAGTGAAGTTCCGCGAGGTCGTCGGGGCTGCGGATGCGCGCGACGATCATGTCGAGCCTGCCCTCCTGGAGCCGCTGCACCAGCGCTTCGCTGAACTCCATCTCGATCTTC
Source organism: Paraburkholderia sp. (assembly GCF_036488505.1). GTDB lineage: Bacteria > Pseudomonadota > Gammaproteobacteria > Burkholderiales > Burkholderiaceae > Paraburkholderia. The sequence goes on from NZ_DASXHN010000382.1 coordinate 2,238, forward strand.
ACGCGAATCTGCGGAAAGCGCCGCTTGAGCAGCGCGACGGCCTGCGGGATCAGATTGGTCGCCGCGGTGACCTCGGTGCCGATCAGCGCTTCGCCCGTCAGCCCGGCCTTCAGCGCGGACACCTCGTCGTACGCGTGCCGCAACTCCTGAAGCACGCTGCGCGCATGGCGGATCAGCACCTCCCCGTACCAGTTGGGCTCGACGCCGCGCGGATGCCGCTCGAACAGCGGCACGCCCATCGTCTCCTCCAGCTCGCGAAGCAATTTGGTGGCGGCGGGCTGCGTCATATGCGCGGCGTCGGCCGCGTGCAACACCGAGCGGTGCTCGTCGAGCCGAACCAGCAGGTTCAATTGACGGGTTTTGAGACGCGTCGGATCGAAGCGCTCGACTGCGGTCGTGTCGATGCCAGACATGTATTCCATATTCATATAAGTGGCTCGATATTCTTCATTATAAGAGCATAACGCCGAAGCCTACTATGGCACTCACAGACCGGCGTCACCGCGCGGCCGGCTGAATTGAAAGCCATCGAAGGCCATCGAAGCACACGGCCATACTGGAGACGAAGCAACAATGAATACCCGTACCGCAGACATCCCCCCGGAAGGCATCAGTACCGACGAGTTCCTCGGCCGCGTCGACAAGGTTCGGGCCGCGCTCGACAAGGCGGGACTGGTCGGCCTGCTCGCGTTCGGCGATTGCTGGCGCGGCGCCAACATCAGCTACTTCACGGAGTTTCGGCCGCTCGACGGCGTCTCGGACATCGCGAACGCGATCCTGCTTTTGCCGGTCGACGGCGAGCCAACGCTGTTCGTGTCGGACCAATGTCTGGACTATGCGAGCAGTGTCACCGCATTCGAAGTGCGCAGTCTGCGAGAAGTCACCCAGCAGGTGCACGCGTTTTCGGGACGGCATCGCCGGGGCGCCGTTGGGCTTGCCGGCGCTGCGTACATTCCGGCCGACCTGCTCAAACGCCTGGAGGCCGGTCTCGGTGAACTGACGCTCGCGCCGACGATGGTGCTGGCCGAGATCAAGGCGATCAAAAGCGATGCGGAAGTCGCGCTATTACGCAAGGCCGCCGCGCTGACCGACTCGGCGATGGCCGCGATCCGCGACGCGCTTGCCGACGGTCGTCCGTACACCGAACGCGAACTCGCGCTGATCGCCGACCGGGCGATGCTGGCGGGCGGCGCCGAGCGCACCGCATTCGATTCGATGGTGCAATCGGGCCCGCGTTCTGCGTATAACCTCGCGCGGCCCACCGATCGCATCCTGCAACCGGGCGACCTGATCATGACCGACATCGGCGCCCGTTATCGCGGCTACGTGGCCGATGGCGGACGCGGCTTTACTTATGGTCCCGTGGCGCCGGAGAAAAAGGCGATCGTGGCGGCCGCGGCGCGCGCCGTCGAAGCGGGTCTTGCCGCGGCGCGTCCCGGCATGGCCGCGATGGAACTCAATGCGGTGATCCAGCAGGCGCTCGTCGAGTCGAACTACGAGCGCTTTTCGAGCGAGGCGCGCGGTCACGGCACCGGTCACGGCACTGGCATGGACCCGGAAGAAGAAGCGCCGTGGATCGGGCCTGGCAACGCTACCGTGCTGCAGGAAAACATGGTGTTCACGCTGAAGGCGACGATCACCGTGCCGAACGTCGGCGGCCTGCGTACCGAGCGCATCGTCAGGCTGAAGGGCGACGGTGTCGAAACGCTCGATCAGTTTCCGATGGAGCTTCATTGGTGAGCCGGTAGCGGCACCCGCGGTTCAAAACACAGCATCCCTATCAGGGAGGAGACATGCAAACATCACCCGCTTTATCCGACATCCCGCCCGGGGTCGACCCGAAGGCCGTCAAACGCGTGCTGATTGCTTCGGTCGTCGGCACCGCAATCGAGTGGTACGACTTTTTCCTGTACGCGACCGCATCCGCACTGGTATTCGCGAAACTGTTTTTTCCGTCGTTCGATCCGGTGGTCGGCACGATCGCGGCATTCGGCAGTTTCGCGGTCGGCTACCTCGCGCGGCCGTTCGGCGCCGTGTTTTTCGGGCACTTCGGCGATCGCATCGGGCGCAAGGCCACGCTGGTCGCGACGCTGTCGATCATGGGCGTCGGCACGTTCGTGATCGGCCTGTTGCCGACCTATGCGTCGATCGGCGCATGGGCGCCGGTGCTGCTGGTGACGATGCGATTCCTGCAAGGTCTCGGCGTCGGCGGCGAATGGGGCGGTGCGGTGCTGATGGTGGTCGAGACGGCGCCCGCTGGTAAACGCGGCTTCTTCGGCGCATTTCCGCAGCTTGGCGTACCAATCGGACTGATGTTGTCGACGGCCGTCTTCAAGACTGTGGCGAGCCTGCCAGCGGACGCGTTTTATTCGTGGGGATGGCGACTGCCCTTTCTTCTGAGTGTCGCGCTGATCGCGATCGGCCTGTTTATCCGGCTGCGCGTGATGGAGTCGCCGGTTTTCGAACAGGTGAAGGCGAGCCGTCAGATCGTGAAGGCGCCGCTGATCGAATTGCTGCGGCGTCATCCGAAAGACCTCCTGCTGACGATCGGCACGCGGTTCGCGGTCGACATCACGTTCAACGTCATCAACGTGTTCGTGCTGGTGTACGGGACGACGCGGCTCGGCCTTTCGCGCGGGCTGCTACTGAACGCGATCATCGCCGGCTGCGCCGTCGCGCTCGTCACGCTGCCGCTGTTCGGCAAGCTGTCCGACCGGATCGGGCGCCGCAGCGTGTTTTTGCTCGGCTCGGTATTCGTCGCGATCTACGGCTTCGCGTTTTTCCCGTTGCTCGAAACCCGCAATCCGACGCTGATCGTGCTTGCCTATATCGGCGGCATCGCGTTGAGCCAAGCCTCCGTGTATGGCGTGCAGTCGACGTGGTTCGCCGAGTTGTTCGGCACCCGCGTACGCTACACCGGCGCATCGCTGCCGTATCAGATCGCCGGCATCGTCACCTCGGGACCGGCGCCGCTCATCGCGACGTACCTGTTCGCCACCTTTGGCCATACCGCGTCGATATCAGGCTATATCGCGGTCACCGCGGTGCTGAGTCTCGTGTGCGCATGGTTCCTCGCCGAGACGTTCAAACGTGATCTCGCCGCGGACATGGACGGCGATGGCGCCGAACAGGCGCTTGGCGATCGCTCTCACGCACATTCACCGCATCCGCTCGCAAGATGAGCAGTCGCGTCTGCTGACGCCTGCGCCCGCCGGGGACGATCCGTCCTCGGCGGGCGTCATCTATTTTCCGTTCCTGCCCTCCAGCGAACCCGTCCGGCCGCCTCCCGCCCGCACCGTTCCCCCGCCCATCACATCCGCACCTCTCCGTAAAAATCCCTAGTCATCCCCTCGGTGTATCGATTTAGTATATCGATACACCAAGCTGAATCACCACAAACGATACGAATCCGGAGACACCGCATGCCCTCGATTTCCCGGCGCAAATTCCTACAACTCACGTCCGCCGCGTCGGTCGCCGCCGCGGCCGGTTCGTTGCCGACCCTCGCGCGTGCCGCGGCGCCGATCGCGCTGCGCGTTTCGTCGTCGATGGTCGCGGACCAGAACGCATCGCACTACGTCTGGTATCAGAACTTCGCGGCCAATCTGAAGGCAAACGTCGGCGACGCGATCCGTATCGACTACTTTCCGAACAACCAGCTCGGCAATGAAAGCGACGTCGTGCAGCAGGTCAAGATCGGCTCGATCGACATGATGGTGACCGGCGCGTCGATCTGGGCCACGCTCGCACCGGAAATCGGCATGCTCGACATGGGCTATCTGTTCGACAGCTTCGCGCATGCGAACAAGGTCCTCGACGGCCACGTCGGCGCCGCGCTCGCCAAGATCCTGCAGGACCGCTCGGGCTGCCAGATCCTCACGTGGACGTCGCAATTCGGCGCACGCAATGTGTTCACGAAGAAGCCGGTTCAGTCGCTCGCGCAATTCAAGGGCACCAAACTTCGCGTGCTGCCGACGCCCGCCTTCATCGAAACGTTCAAGGCCATGGGCGCGGTGCCCACGCCGATTCCGTTCGGCGAGCTTTATATGGCCGCGCAAACCGGCGTGGTCGACGGACTCGAGCACGACCCGGCAACGGTGCTGTCCGGCAAGTTCTATGAAGTGGTCAAGTCGTGCTGGCAAACCCAGCACAACTTCAGCCCGCTCGTCGTCGTGATCGGCAAGCGCTCGATGAGCAAGATCCCCGCGGAACTGCGCCCCGGCTTCCTCAAGGCGGTCCAGGACGCGAGCCTGAAGCAGCGCCCGATCGCCGACGAAAAAGTCGCGCTGGCTGAGAAAGCGCTGAAGGAGCACGGCATGACGTTCTTCCCGATGGCCCCAGCCGAGCGCGACAGCGTGCGTCATCAACTGCAGAGCACGCTCTACCAGAATTTCGCGAAGCAATATCCGGCAACCGCGCCGCTGTTTCCGGAAGTCGCCGCGGCGAGGGCCTGACCGATGAACGCGCTTGCCACCAGTCAGACGCCCGACGGGACCGCCCACGCCGCGCCAGGCTTGGCGTTCGATCGTGGGACGCGCTGGGGGCCAAGCCTCGAGCGCCTCGTGCGATGGACCGAATATCTGTCGGCGCTGGTGCTTGCCGCCGATGTCGCGGTGGTATTCGTGTCGGTCATCTACCGTTACTTCCTTCACGATCCGGTCGA
>NZ_DASXHN010000415.1:0-16578 GCF_036488505.1 Paraburkholderia sp.
AGGTCGGGCACTCCCGTATCAAACGACATTGCGTTTGCGGAACCCTGTGCGAGGAGTGCCGAAATTGCTACAACAGATGCCTTCAACGCAAATCGGGTCTCGTGAAACGAACCACTTCTGTATCGCTGGAATGCCATGTTCCCTAGTCTCCTGGAGTTATTGTCGGTGCGTCGAACGGTCTTGGCCGATGTGCGTGTTCGGTCTGGCGGCAAGATGAAGCGCTTCAGGCCTTCGTGATTTTCGTCATAATGATCTATATTATTATCACGCAGGTCAAGGCAAACGACGCTGGGGAAAACCAGAAGATCGATTCATCTATCCGGCGTGCCGTGAGCACATTGCAAGCAGTGCCGCGGACTGAGCAAAGCACGAAGTAGCACACGACACGACCGAATCGCCCAGCAATAAAAAAAGGAGGCTCAGCGAGCCTCCTCATCTCAATTTCAATCAGAGTTATATGCGCGCGCTGCGCCTCAATAAATCAGAAAACGCGCGCGCCTGGTTTCAATCATTGCCGCTGCCGGCCAGTGCTTCAGGCGTCAACTCACGCTCGCCCGGAACCTTGATGTGAAAGTTGTAATAGCCCGTCGGCCCGAGAATTGACTGTAGCGAATAGTTGCCCTTCGTGAAGTCAAACACGGAGAAGATCGCAGCATAAGGGGTATAGGCGTCGTACACCTGGAACTCGTACGTAAACAGCGCCTTGTACAGATTCCCGCCGCCGTCGTAGGTGTCCTCCATGCCAGTTGCCGGGGCATCCTCATCGACATAAAACACCCGCTTGCTATACGCATGCCGCATTCCTGATTTGAGCGTCGCCTCGACCACCCAGACCCGGTGCAATTCCCAGCGCTCACATGCGGGGTCCAGCGTATGAGCTTTAAGCGCCTGGTTTTCTCCGACGCACTGCATCCCCAGCTTGTAGTTGTCGTACGGGATGTACATCTCCTTCTTGCCGATCAGCTTGAAGTCGAAACGGTCCATCGCTCCGCTAAACAGAAACGCCTCGTCGAAAAACGAAGTGCCGCCCGTCTGCGCACTCGGCGTGTCATAGGCGAAAGTCGGGGCCATTTTGACTCGCCGCTGCCCTGGATCAAACTGCCATGCCTGACGCGGATCCTTCACCGGATTCAGGTAGTCCGAGTAACCAAGCATGGCTCCTCGCTGGCGAGCCGGATTCTGCGTCACGATGTATAACTGATTGAATTTCTCCGGGTTTGACCGGCCCTCTGTCATATAGAACGGCTTCTCGGTATAGGAGTCGAGTTCGTTGGCCACGTAGGGATGTCCGCTGGTATCCACTATGTACGAGCGGGCGTCATGTGCCCTGGCAGGTGCGACGTAAGCTGTCAGTAGATTCCACATGACTTCGTCGCCGGTCTTCGGAATCGGGAAAGGCACACCACCGCGGCACGCCGTGTCCAGCGCGACGCCTCCCTGCGACGACTTGCACTCAGTTGCGTTGCGCTTCGAAGCCGCATAGACCGCATCCGGGTACGCTGCCGTCCGATGCGTCGGATAGATGTCCAGGTAGTAGTCGGGGTTGCGCTTGAGCAATTCTTTGGTCCCGGCGCTGAGCTTGTCGGCGTACTGCGCCACGTTCTTGCCGTCGATGCGCAGGACCGGCTTCTCGTCCTTGAACGGATCAATGTACGCACCGGGCGCGAGCTTCGGCGTGTACCCTGCCGGCGGTTTAGTCAGCCCGCCCGTCCAAGCCGGAATCGTGCCGTCTGCGTTGCCGGCCATAATCGCGCCGACCGGCGTAAGCGTAGTGCCCAGCGCCTTCGCTTCATCTGCCGATACCGCCGCGAAACAGCTGTAAGAGCTGACTGCGAGCGTGCACGCCAGTGTTACTGCTTTCAGAACATTCATACTGTCTCCAATCTCTTTTTGATGTTTCGGCCGCGCCGAGGACTTCGCTGAACAGCAGAATCACTTCAGCGACGAAACCCCGCCGTTATCGCCCCCTGCGCCGAAACTTCGACGCATACGAACTTCGGGCGGCCGCCCGATCGAGGCGAACAGAGGGCAAACCCCAAGACATGGCAGCCCTTCCGGCCACTCTCCGACCATTCAGCACGGCCCTCTTCTGCTCGCCTTAATCCTATATATCATTATTATTGTTTGCAAGTGGTTTTTGGCTGCGCGACGTCTCCCTTATCGTTCGTCACAGCCCGCCTGCGCGTCAGGGATAATCCGCGCGCCTCAACGCGGCAGTCCGAGACCACGCTGGGCGATCAGCGTGCGCTGTATTTCGTTTGTCCCGCCGCCGACGACGATCATGATCGAGTGACGCAGCAGGTGCTCAAGCCGACCGTCCGCGACTGTACCAGCCGAGCCGGTCGAGAGCGAAGCATCGGTGCCGAAAATGTCGAGCGCCGCCTCGCCGACACGTTGCATCAGTTCGCCGCTGAAAATTTTGCTCATGCCCGCTTCGAACGTGACCTGCATACCGGCCTCGGCCAGCCGCGCGCTGCGGGTGAGCAATTGACGGGCAACTTCAATCTCCGCCGCCAGCATGCCGATCCGCTCGCGCACCGTGGCGTCGCCCGACAAGCGCGAGGACGCCCGCACCTCAGCCAGCATTTTTTCGAACGCCGCGCGTACCGTGGCAACAAAGCCGCCCATTGAGATCCGTTCGGTCGCAAGCGCCGACGTGAGAATCGCCCAACCCTGATTGACCTCGCCGACCAGCGCGCTCGCGGGAACACGAACGTTATCGAGGAACTCAGTACAGAACGTATGCCCGTACATCGCCATCGACGGCCGGATCGTGATGCCTGGTGTGTTCATCGGCACGACGAACACACTGATCCCCGCGTGCTTCGGTTTGGCGTCCGGGTCGGTACGTGCGGCGAGCCACATGTAGTCCGCGTATTCCGCGCCAGTTGTCCATAGCTTCTGGCCGTTGATGACCCATTCGTCTCCGTCGCGCACTGCAGTAGTTTTGACTGCGGCGAGATCCGAACCCGCTTCTGGCTCGCTATAGCCGAGACAGAACGTCACCTCACCGCGCGCAATGCGAGGCAAAAACTCGTTCTTCTGCGCCTCGCTGCCGTACTGCATCAGCGCGTGCGCCTGAATCGCGCCACGGCTCGACGGCGCACCAGCAAGCTGCGTTTCCTCGACAAAGGCGAGCTGTTCCAGCGGCGTTCTCGCCTGGCCGCCAAATTCAGCCGGCCAGTTGAGCGAATTCCAGCCCTTCGCGCCGAGTCCGCGCGCGTACTCGGGATCGAAAGCGCCGATCACGACCTCTCCCGCGCCGGACGCGATGCGCGGCCTGGTCCAGTGCTCGTGAAGCCATGCCCGCACTTCCGCGCGGAATGCATTGCCCGAGCTGCCCAGATCGTATTCGGGCAACGATCCGCCCGCGTCGATCAAGGCTTGAGCCAGCTCGGCGCGCGCACCGCGCACGCCGCCGTGACGGATGAGGTCGGCATGCGCGCGCCGGAAATGGCGCGGTGCTTCATGTTCCTCGGCGTAGCCGATCGCGCCCAGCACGTGTTGCGCTTCCAGCGCAACCTGGCGCAGCGCCGGACTGGCATAGGCGAATGCGGCGCAAGCAAAGTAACGCCAGTGTTCAGTGCCCAGATCGAATGCCTCGCCGGCGTGTTCAAGCGTCAGGCGCGCGCCGTCGAGTGCAGTCAGAGCGTCGGCCAGTTTGTGCTGAATCGCCTGAAAACGGCCGATCGGCTGGCCGAACTGATGCCGCTGTTTCGCATGCTCAACGGCGAGTTCAAATGCACGCTCAGTCGCGCCCAGGCCTCGCGCCAGCAGGCAAAGACGGCTCAACAGTTCCACGTCGCGGCGCGCCTGATCCGTCAGCGGAGTGAGTGTCGCCGGTACATCGTCGAACCTTACGCGTGCGAGCGGCGGCACCGCGAGCCCTGGCGTCGGCTCATATGACACACCGGACGAACTGCGTTCGACGATAGCGAAACCGGCCAGATCTTCAGATAGCACGACGATGTGGGTCGCCTCTGCCAAGCCTTCGACGCCCCCGACTTCCCCATTGAGTTTTCCGTCCGTCAGGGTCAGCGGTTGCCGGGAGCCGACTTGATCGCCCGCACCAAAAACCACGGCGAGACTCGCCTGTCCTTCCTGCATGGCGGACGCAAGCGCGCTGTCAGCATCCGCTGCGTCGAGCAGCCAGTTCGTGAGTACGGTTTCACGCATGGCAGCGGGACAAGCGGCTCGGCCAAGCTCCTTCAATACGATCAGCGCCTCCCGCAAGCCGCCAGCGGACTGCCGGCCACCGAGAGTCAGCAGACCCTGCTCGCCCAGGCGGCGCAGTATCGAGCGCACCGCAGCCGGATCGCTCGCCAGCGTCAGGGCGCTCTCGGCGGACCAATGTTTGGACAGAAGCGCGCGAACACTGTCACGAATCAGTTCCCGATCCTCGTCAGTCGTCTTACCGATTTCATCGGTCGTTACGGGTGATGTCATCCTCAGCCTCTTCAAAATATGCGATTGCGTGATGCTCTTGATGCGATATGTGTCTACTCAGACGACACGTGTCGTGTAAACTAACACGACGCGGATTTGCCACGCAATACGGTTAAACCGGCATCGGGTGGTTGTCATGCAACGTCAATGAGTAAGATGTCGCAACCTGAAGATAGGAACCAACATGAAGGAATTTGAGGAAGACACGCCTGGCGACGTGTCGATTCGTGAGCGGCATCGGCAGATCACGCGCCTGGCGATCCTTGACGCAGCACATGCCGTATTCCACGAACATGGGCTGCGCGCAGCGACGATCGATCAGATCACCCGCGCGGCGCGCATCAACCGGGCGACCTTTTATCTGCATTTCAAGGATAAGCTCGAAGTCGCAGCGAATCTTGCGCGCCGGCTCGTGGCGGTCCACAAGGAGCACTACGGCGAGCTGGCTGCCCTGCGTTCGCCAACCCGGGCAAGCGTGCGCAAGTGGGTCGAGCGCTATCTGGCTTTCGTCGAGGAAGAACGCCTGCTGACGGCAATGTTGACTGAAGCAACATCCGCTGAGCCTGCGTTCGCTCAGGAGTACCTCGACTATCTGGGGCGTATCGTGGACACCCGGCTCGAAACACTGCTCGCTCGCGCGACTGGCAAGCCACGCGAGGTATTACGTAGCAAGCTGATTCTGCTGCAGATGATGATGTCTCACTACGGGTACTACACGGTGGGCCAGGCGCTGACGTTTCCCGGCAAGTTTCCGATCGACGCGCTTGCCGACATCTGGTGGAACGAGGTCTTCAGCCCACAAGCGTGAGCGCGCGCCGGCCTGCCGTGCCTGAACCTTTTCTCGACGCGGTTACCGCGGGCCACCCCGGAGCGTATCGGCCAGGACCCTTGCAGCGGCCTCGATCAGTCGCTCGGGCGTCACGCCAAAGGCGTTCGATCCGCCTGGCACATATGCGGCAAGGCGGTCGAGCATCGCGAGCATCACACCGGCGGCCGAAAGCGGATGATCGATATCCGGACGCGCATGTGCAATTTTGACGGAAAGTGCTTTTAACAACGGCAGCGAAGCATCTTCCTCCGCTTTCGCAAAGCGCGGCTCGCCTTCGGCGACGAGCATCGAACGAACGCGCAGCAAAGGCGCGTGTTCGCGCCAATACGCCAGATAATCAGACACGAACTCAAGGGCTCTTGCGTCGATTTCGTCAGGGGGCCACGCAGCGTCGAGCAGCCCGACAATATGGTCGTCACCCATTAATAGCTGCTGCACGGTGGCCAGCACCGCGTCGACTACACCATCGAAATACAGGTAAAAGTTAGGCAGCGAAGTACCTGCCTCGCGCGCGATGTCGGCCGCACGCAGCTGCGCGAGTGGACAGGTACGCAGCAAGTTGCCGGTGGCTTCGACGAGGCGCTGGCGCTTCTCCTGACCCTTGCGGCGCATCGCCTGGCCGGACTTGTTAATTGACGGTGACCCGATGGACATGCTCGTGACGTCGTGAACAAAAAGTGAAACCGCGCCATTCTACGTCGACTCGTGCCGCGGCATCCGACCTGCCGCGTCTTCAGAAAGGCCGCGCATGGAGACCGCCCGTTCAGCATCGGGGACGATCGCGGCCGCTGATGGCGCGGACTCTATCAGGCGGGCATGCTGACGGTCTTAAGTCGAATGAACTCGTCGAGTCCCGGCCGTCCGCCCTCCTTACCGTAACCGGACAGGCCGACCCCGCCAAACGGCGCCCAAGCCGGAATATTGCGCGAGCCGTTGATGTGTACGTAGCCGGTCCTGAGCGCGGTCGCCACGCGTTGCGCACGCTTCAGATCGTTCGTCTGCACGTAGCCGCCAAGCCCGTAGTCGGTCGAATTGGCGATGGCAATCGCCTCCTCCTCCGTCCTGAAGCGATGAATCACGAGAACCGGACCGAACACCTCATTCCGTGCGATCTCACTACGCGGGTCAACGTCCGCGATCACAGTCGGTGCAACGTAACAACCTGCCGCGAGGTGGCCGCCGAGTCGCTCGCCACCGGTTATCACGCGCCCCGCGCCGCTGTCGCGCGCACGGCCGATCATGCCCAGCACGCGCTCACAGGCCGCCTGATTGATCAGTGGACCCACGATGGTCGCCGGGTCGAACGGATCGCCCACTGGCAGATGGCTCGCGACCGCCGCGACCGCTTCGACCGTACGGTCATAGATGCTATCGTCGATGAGCAGGCGTGTGGGCAGTTCGCACCCCTGACCGCTCAACAACCCGACGCTCCAGAACGCCGCAAATTGTGCGACCGCCTGGATATCGGCATCGGAAAACACGATGTTGGCCGATTTGCCGCCCAGTTCGAGCACCGCCGGCTTCAATAGATCCGCGCACTGATGCAGGATCTTGCGCGCGGTCGCAGGGCCGCCCGTGAAGGTGATTTTCTCGACATCAGGATGCGCGATCAACGCCTCGGCGGCCTCGGCCGCACCGGGCACCACATTCACGACACCCGGCGGAATGCCGGCCTCACGCGCGAGATCGGCGAACAGACAGGCCACGAAAGGAGTTTGCTCTGCCGGCTTGATGACGACGGTGTTACCTGCGGCGAGCGCGGGGGCAACCTTCATGCCCAGCGAAATCAGCGGACCATTCCAGGTCACGATGATGCCGATTACGCCATACGGCTCGGGCAACGTATAGACGAACTCATCCGCTGGCGGCATCGACACCACCTGCCCGTCGATCTTGTCCGCCCATCCGGCGTAGTAGTTCGTCCACTCGACCGCGAGGCGTGGACCACCCGCGCCGACTGTCACCGGCGTACCGCCTTCCAGGGCCGCGAGGCGAATGAACTCGTCGCTGCGCGACTCGATCAGTGAGGCGAGGCGTGCGAGCTTCTCGCGCCGCTCAACGGCCGGCATCCGGCGCCACACGCCGAAAGCCTGCTTCGCACTGGCGACGGCCTGCTCGACCTCAGTCTTTCCGGCCAGCGGCACATCGGCCTGATGCTCGCCGGTTGCGGGATTGATATGGGCAAAGACGCCGCCGCTGCCAGCGGTGAGATCCCGCTCACCAATCACGAGACGACCGGCCGGCACTCGCCGGTCGATCCCGGGTTTAATCATGTCGTTCATGGGGATACCTTTTGCTGTGAACAGATGGCAATCAGAGCCGGACGATCGTCCCGCCATCCACCGGCAGGATCTGGCCGTTGATGTAATGCGCGTCGTCGCTGAGCAGGAAAATGCCGACTCGCGCGATCATCTCGGGCGCCGCGACTTCAGAGGTGGGCTTGCCGAGCATCTGCGCCCACTGGCCCATCTGCTCGACTGTCATGATGGGTTGCATCCCTTCCGTCGCAGTGGTCCCCGGCGCGATCGCATTGACACGGATACCGAGCGGCCCGAGGGTCTGCGACAGATTGACGGTCAGTGCGTTGACCCCGGCCTTCGACACCGAATAGATGCCGGTCTTCATCCAGCTGCCGATCGACGACGTATTGACGATCGCGCCGCCGCCTGCGGCCTTCATGGCCGGCACCACGGCCTGCGTCATGTACAGCACGCTGTGCATGTTGACCGCGACGATGCGCAGGTAGTCGTCGACCGCGAGTTCGGGCAGCGGTGCTGCGAAAGAAGCACTGAGGAGCCCCGCGTTGTTCACCAGGTAGTCGATGCGTCCGAACGCCTGCGTCGCGGCCGACGCGCAGGCAAGACAGGACGCGGGGTCACCTACATCGGTTGCGTGCGCGATCGCGCGACCGCCTTCGGCACGAATACTCTTCGCCACCGCCTCTGCCGCGTCGGCCTGGATATCTGCGACGACCACCGACGCGCCGCGCTGCGCCAGCAGGCGCGCATAGGCTGCGCCCATACCCTGCGCCGCACCGGTGACGATCGCTACCTTGCTCTCGAAACTCATCTCGTTGTCTCCTCGATTTCTCGTGTCACGTCATTAACGGAGTACTATTCCGTTTTTTATTATCACGATCTAGTGCTGACCAGGTCAAGCGGAAAGCAACACCGTGCTTTCCCTGGGTCGAAAGCTTTGGGGTGCCAACCAAGGCACTCATGCGCAAAGTGCTTTACCAGGCGTCGACTTGTTAATAATATATATAATAGATACGATAATTGCTTACCCTGCGTAAGCAGATCCACTATTCCTTGAGCATTGACCTGGCGATGAAAACGAAAGTATGTGAAATGTTGCGGATCGAACTTCCTATCTTTGCGTTTTCGCACTGCCGGGACGTGGTTGCGGAAGTCACGCGCGCGGGTGGCATGGGCGTTCTGGGGATCAGCGGATACACGCCCGCACAGTTGGAGCAGGAACTGCACTGGATCGACCAGCACACGGACGGCAAGCCCTACGGCGTCGACATCCTGATTCCCAATAAATACGAGGCGTCAGCGAAACGCTCGAACGGACGTCCCACGCTGCCCGAGGAAAACCAGCGCTTTCTCAAGAAACTCTGCGACGACGCGGGTATTCCGCCGTTGCCGGCCGGAGAAGGAGACCGTATGTTCGATGAGTTTGTCGAACGCTTGCACATGACCCCGGAAGCCGCCGAAGAACTGTTCGAGGTCGTGTTGCGCCATCCGAACGTCAAGCTACTGGTCAACGCGCTGGGCACGCCGCCCAGGCACAAGGTCGACGAGCTTCATGCAAAGGGCATCAAAGTGGGCTCGCTGGTCGGTCGTCTGGATCATGTGGCCGCCCAGATCGAAGCGGGCGTCGATGTTCTTGTGGCTCAAGGCAGCGAGGCCGGCGGACACACCGGCACGATCACGTCGATGATTCTCTGGCCGCAGGTGGTCGACGCAGCGGGCGACATTCCGGTGCTCGCTGCCGGCGGCATCGGACGCGGCCGGCAAATGGCGGCCGCCCTGGCGCTGGGCGCAGAGGGAATCTGGTGCGGATCGATCTGGCTGGGCACGGACAAGAGCGATTTGACTCCGGAAATGAAACAGCGGCTCTTCAATGCGAAGTCAGAAGAAGCGGTCCAATCGCGGATGCTGTCGGGCAAGCCGTGCCGCATGCTAAAGAGTAAGCTGAGCGACGCATTCGAGCAGCCCGGTGCACCGAAGCCGCTGCAAATGCCGCTGCAGACCATTTCGACCTTCGAAGCACGCACCCGCATCGAACGTGCGCGCGCGAGCGACTACATGAGCTACCCAGTCGGGCAGATCGTCGGCGACATGAACGGTGAAACCACGGTGAAGGAAATCGTCTACGGCTTGCTGAACGAATTCCTCGATGCGGCCGAGCGTCTCCATCAACTGGTTCACGCCGAAGACGCGGCGTAGAAGTCCAGCAGCGGATATGGGAGTACCAGCGCTCGACTCGCGATCGCTGGATCGATGCAGACAAAACGCGGAGAAGACACGTGCCGGTACCCTTGTCGCTATCTACCCGTCTCAGGCTTCCGTTGATCGGGGCCCCGATGTTTCTGGCTTCGACACCGGGCCTGGTTGCCGCTCAATGTCAAGCCGGAATCGTGGGCGCGATGCCCGCGATGAACGCTCGCAGCACTGACGTGCTCGACGACTGGCTGGCAGAACTGGTGGCGTTGCTGGCACAACCCGTTCGAGACGGCGCACGACCCGCCGCACCTTTTGCGGTCAATCAGATCGTCAGCCGCACGAATAAGCGGCAAGACCAGGATCTGGCGATCCTGGTCAAGCACCGGGTTCCAGTAGTGATCACCAGCGTCGGTGCGCCGGGCGACGTGGTTGCGGCCGTGCACAGCTATGGCGGCCTTGTCTTCCACGACGTGGTCAGCGTGAGACACGCCGAGAAGGCAGTCGCAGCAGGTGTAGATGGCATCGTTGCAGTATGCGCCGGCGCGGGAGGGCATGGAGGGACACTCAACCCGTTTGCGTTCGTCAGCGAAATCCGCCGCTTTTATTCGGGCACTCTGCTGCTGGCAGGGACGCTGACCTCGGGCAAGGATCTGCTGGCCGCGCGGGTGATGGGCGCCGATCTCGGTTATATCGGCACGCGCTTTCTGGCCAGCGAGGAATGCGAAATCGCTCGCGGCTACAAGCAGATGCTGGTTACCTCGAATGCCGACGAGATCGTCAACACGGCGCTATTCAGCGGCCTGCGCGGCAACTATCTGGCACCTAGCATCGTGCGGACCGGACTCGACCCGGACAACCTGCCGTTGCCCCTCAGGCCGGGCGTCGGAACGGGTGGGCACGGCGAATTCAAGCTCTGGAAGGACATCTGGGCGGCCGGCCAAGGGGTTGGCGGCATCACGGACATTCCATCGGTTGCCGAAATCGTCGCGCGACTCGAAAAGGAATACCAGTCTGCGCTAGGCCAATTCGCAGAATTGCCCGAATGTGCCTGGTCATGAGTTGCGCGACGATGCGCGTCCCGCGACGTCAGAACAAATCAGGAGCGATTCATCCATGCCAGCCGTAACCCGCCAGGACGCCGGTGACTTTGCGGTCCTGACATTAAACCGCCCGGAAGTGCTCAATGCAGTCAGCAACCACCTGCTCGATGAGTTCGAAGCGCATCTAGACGACATCGAATCGGGCACGCCGCGAGCATTGATCATCACCGGCCAGGGACGGGCATTCTGCGCCGGATCGGACCTCAATGAACGGGACGGCGATCCCGCGCTGCGCATCGCGCAGGTACACCGTCTGATCGAACGGATGACCTGCTTCCCGAAGATTTCGATTGCTGCTCTCAACGGGCCGGCGCTGGGCGGGGGTCTCGAGATCGCGTTGGCCTGCACCTTCCGGGTCGCGGTCTCCGACGCGCGCCTCGGCCTGCCCGAGATCAAGCTCGGATTGATGCCGGTCTACGGTGGGACGCAACTGTTGCCCCGGCTCATCGGTGAACGCCGTGCGCTTCAGATGATGCTGAGCGGCGAAGCGGTTGCCGGCGCGAAGGCACTGGAGTTTGGACTGGTCGACCAACTGGTCGAGCGAGCGTCCGACTTACTGGACGCCGCGCTACACATGGCGAAGGACCATGCGCTGTACGGCCTCATAGCGCAGCGGGCGATTCGTCGCGCGGTGCGCGAAGGTCTACAACTTCCGTTGACCGACGCGTTGACGCTTGAACGCACGCTTGGTCGGCAGGTGGCCGCGACAGCAGACGCGCGGGAAGGCATTCAGGCGTTCCTGGAAAAGCGCACGCCCGTATTTCGCGATGTGTAGATTGTGTTTTCCGGCTCGTCTGGAAGACCCATGGCTCGCCGGGAAGACCCATCTTTCCTGCCGCCACCCGCAGCCATGACGGGGCCTTCGCTGCATCGCCGGGAACACATCCCGCGCAGATCAGGACGCGATGCAATCCTGACGCCGAAAAGGCCGCCGACGGGACCGATGTGGAAACCGTCGCTCGGGTCGATGGCGTGATATCGCCGCCGCCCCCACGCACCGTGCTAAAAATGGTGTCCACAAGCGCTGCTGGGAGAACAGCTCTTTTCGGCATATCGACCCATGGCGGAACAAGCTGGTGAGCCGGCGTTGGCCGAACGAGTACTCGCGCCGAAATAGTTGCCTGTCTCGGACAGGCCGACCGGTTCGCAGCGATGTTCAGCTAGGGCTCGGGCATCCGCTCTCGCTACGCAAGCGCGAGAGCGCGCCTGATTCCTGGAAGAGGACTGCATACGACAGCGTTGCCGGGGCATCATAGTAGACGCAAGTCTGATTCGAATAGCCGCCCACTTTATCGTATAAATGATTAAAATAAATATAAACAAGGCGCCTTGCGTCCTGGTAGCGCTCACGCATGGCGTGTCGGCACGATCGACACCGCAGTTGCGTCAGAGCGTCAGTCCTTCGCCATTGAAGCACTGATCGCGTCCGCCGACCTGGAAAGACGCCCGCAGCAAAACCCGGAGCCCCAACACAACTTCTTACGGACGAACCAACCCATGTCCAGAATTGCAGACAACACCCCTGTCGTGATCGGCGTCGGACAGGCCAGCGAGCGCCTGAACGCGCCCGGGTATCGCCAGCTGTCGCCGGTGGATCTGGCGGCACAGGCGGCTAGCGCAGCCTGCGACGACGCTCTGTCTCTCCCCGCGCTTGCGCCGGCAATCGACGCTATCTTCGCCGTGCGCACGGTGGCCGACTCGGTGGCGGCGCCGATGCGTGCGCAGATGGCGCCGTTTGGCTCACCCGAGAACGTGCCCGCCAGCGTCGCAAAGCGTCTCGGGGCCACGCCACGCCTGATGGTCTATTCGCCTGCATGCGGCGACGAACCGCAGAAGCTGCTGAGCGAGGCCTGCGAACGGCTGCACAGCGGTGAGCTGGAAATGGCGCTTGTATGTGGGGGCGAGGCCATTTCTACCCAGCGCGCCGCGCAAGCCGCCAAACAGGCGCTGGATTGGTCCGAACCCAGCGACGCAACGCTCGAGAATCGCAACTGGAATCTGGGCACGCTGCGCACTCGGCATATGAACGATCACAAGATGATCATGCCGACCACGGTCTACGCGATGCTTGAGAACGCGCGACGCAAGCGTCTGGGGCTATCGCGCGACGCCTATGCTCACGAAATGGGCCGTCTCATGTCGCCCTTCTCCAGCGTAGCCGCAGCCAATCCGCACGCTGCCGGCCACAAGAAGGTGTGGGCTGCAGAGGAAATTGCCACGATCGGCGCCGACAATCGCATGATCGCCGATCCACACCCGATCTCGGTGGTGGCGCGCGACCAGGTGAACCTCGGAGCGGCGGTGTTGCTGACCACAGTCGGCACGGCGCGCAAACTCGGCATCGCCGAAAGTAAATGGGTGTATCTGCACGGCTATAGCAGTGTCGAGGAGCGCGCGGTACTGGAGCGTGAGCGCCTCGACCAATCCGTCGCGATGGATCTGGCTTATCGCCACGCGCTCGGAGAAGCAGGCGTCGATATCTCGCAGATCCGCTATATCGACATCTATAGCTGTTTTCCGATTGCGGTATTCTCGGCCACCGACGCGTTGGCACTCGACGCACAGGATCCGCGCGGCCTGACCGTCACCGGGGGTCTGCCCTTTTTCGGCGGTCCGGGCAATAACTACTCGATGCACGCTATTGCCGAGGTGGTAGCACGCTTGCGCGCGGACCCCGGCAGTTTCGGCCTCGTCGGCGCCAATGGCGGTTTCCTCTCCACGCATGCGGTGGGCGTTTACTCGACCACTCCCCGGGCCTGGAAAACCTGCGACAGCCGGGACATCCAGGCCCGGGTGAACCAGCTGCCCGCGCCGTCCTTTTCGCGCGAGCCGGAAGGCTGGGCCACCGTCGAAACCTACACGGTCCTGTATGGCAAGGAAGGGCCGACGGACGTTGTCGTGGTCGGCCGCCTCGAACTCACCGGCGAGCGTTTCATCGCTAATAGCATCCGCGGCGATAGCGACGCGCTGCGAGCCTTTGTCGACGGCGACGGTCTGAATCTGCGCATCTGCTTGCGTCCACACTACCAGGGCCTCAATCAGTTTGCGCTCGATGAAGAGAGCCTTAATCGCCTGCTGCCCAAGCATCCGAATCGCATTCTGCCTCACTACGAACACGTGCACGTGGAACGCAATGGCCCGCTACTCGAAGTGACCATCAATCGGCCGGACGTGAACAACGCGCTCACGCCCGAGGCCAACGACGAGCTCGAACAGATCTTCGACGCATTCGACGCCGATCACAGCCTGTGGCTCGCCATCATTACCGGCGCCGGCGCGCGCGCGTTCTGCACCGGCAATGACCTCAAGGCGGGCGCCTCCGGGCGTCGCATGTGGATGCCACGTACCGGCTTCGGCGGTCTCACAAGCCGTCGCACCCGCGTCAAGCCCGTTATCGCCGCGGTGAACGGCTATGCGATGGGCGGCGGATTCGAGATCGCGCTCGCTTGCGATCTGATCGTCGCAGACGAGAAAGCGCAGTTCGCCTTGAGCGAGGTGCGTGTCGGACTGCTCGCCGGTGCCGGGGGCCTGCAACGGCTGACGCGCCAGATTCCGTACAAGCAGGCAATCGATCTGATTCTCACCGGCCGCCGCGCCAGTGCGGAGGAAGGCCGTGCCCTTGGCTTCGTGAATCGCGTGGTGCCCGAAGGTACGGCACTGGAAGCCGCCCGGCAACTCGCAAAAGAACTGCTGGAAAACTCACCCACCTCGATCCGCCTCTCGCTTGAGATGCTCAGGGACTCAGAGCGGTTTGCCAGCACGACTGACTCGGTCGGGCTCCCCTATCCGGCGCTTGAGCGTCTGCTGGCAAGCGAAGACCGTGTCGAGGGCATGATGGCCTTCGCCCAGAAGCGCAAACCGGAATGGAAAAACCGCTGAGCGCCGGCTAGCTCAGTTCGTTCCGTCGCCCAGCGGGCGGCGGAGAGACGGTGTAACGTACGGGCGCATGGCCACTTCAGGCTAGCAAGGCCCGCAACGCGCTAACGAGGCTCAACGGCTGATCCAGCATGATGTGGTGGTGCGCCTCGGGTATCACGACGGCGCGCCGCCCCTGCCCGATGGCCGCCTCGATATGCTCGAGCCGTTCGGCATTGCATATCACGCTGTGGGCGCCCCCGATGTAGTCAGTCGGCACGTCCAGTTGCCGCAACGCGGCTTGCGTCCCGAACTCGAGACGCGCGGCTGGCAACTCCGTGTCGAATTTCCAACTCCAGCCGCCTTTCACCTGCCGCACCGAATGATGGGCGATATAGGCCAGCGCCCACGGCGGGCAAGGTTGCTCGGGCAGCAGCCGGTAGCGCTCAACGATGCTCGCATAATCCGGATAGGGCTGCACGCGCCCCAGCTTCGCCGCAACGCGCTCTTCGTCCAGAGCCGGAAATGGAACGAACGTATCGACGATAATCAGGCGCTTCACCAGCCCCGCATGCTGCGCGGCCAGGTGAATACTGCAGGCACCGCCAAAGCTGTGACCGACCACGGTCACCGGTCCCTCGGCGAGCTGGCCGATCAGCACCGCCAGATCGTCCGCGAAGCGGGGCTGATAACCATAGTCACCCCGTCTGCCACTCATACCCATACCCATCAGATCCACTGCCAGCACGCGGAATTGCCCAGTCAGGAACGGCGCAACGGGATCCCACGCGTGCGTGTGCGCGCGATACCCATGAACCAGCAGCAATAGCGGCTTCTCGATCTCTCTCTCGTTCCAGAACACACAGTGCAAGTGCTCGCCCGTCGGCATGAAGACCTGCCGGACGGTCGTCGGTTGCTGGACGGCTTTCAGATACCACGCGGGCGCATGCGCATCGCACAGGATCTTCAGCAGTTCGTCGGAAACGTTCGGGGCGGAACTGACCATACTCTCCTTTTTGACGACGAATCATCCGTTTCATTTATTCCCTCGTCCACTCCCGCAGGATGTCTGGATCGGGACATATTTTAAATATTATAATCATATATCTCATTAAGCCGATCTCGTATCGAGGTCAACTCCCCTCACCTCTACTCGAGGTCCACATGGCTTCATTCGATTTCAATGGCAAGACCGCGTTGGTCACCGGCGCATCCGGCGGGATAGGTGCGCAGATCGCGCGTCGGTTAGCCGGGTCCGGCGCAGTCGTCGCCGCGCATTGTGGCCGTAACCGCAACGCCGCCGATCAACTCGTGGGCGAGATCAAGGCTAACGGCGGTAAGGCGTTCGTTGTGCAAGCGGATTTGCGCGACGTCACCGGGCTGTCCTGCCTTTATGACGCAGTGATGCACGGCTTCGAACTGACTACGCAGCGGCGGCAACTGGACTTCCTCGTCAACAATGCGGGCGCAGGCGGCTCGCTGCCTTTGACGCAGGTTACGCCCGAGCACTTCGATGAGGAATGCGACATCCTGTTTCGTGGCACATTCTTCATGTGCCAGCTCGCGTGCGAACACCTTTGCGACGGCGGACGCATCGTCAACATCTCATCGAATGCAGCCAACGGCGCATTGCCGTACCAGGCGGTGTATGCTGCGGCCAAGGCGGCGGTCAATCACCTGACGCTCTCGTTCGCCCAGCATCTGGGGCACCGCGGCATTACGGTCAACGCCGTCTCTCCTGGCGCGACGGATACCGCATTGATTGCCAA
Organism: Paraburkholderia sp.; assembly: GCF_036488505.1. Lineage (GTDB taxonomy): Bacteria > Pseudomonadota > Gammaproteobacteria > Burkholderiales > Burkholderiaceae > Paraburkholderia. Next base: position 16,451 of record NZ_DASXHN010000415.1, read on the forward strand.
CCTGCGCGCCAGAAAAGGATTCGACGAAAGCGTGCTGCGTCTGACGGCTTTGGGGCGGCTCGGACAGACGGATGACATTGCGTCAGCTGTGATGTTGCTCTTAAGTCCGGAGGCCCGCTGGATCACGG
>NZ_DASXHN010000494.1:0-6533 GCF_036488505.1 Paraburkholderia sp.
CTGGAGCTATAGAAGATGGATTTATCAACGAAATTCTGGATGGTGGAAGGCGCGCCTACGCCAGTCGGTCCCTTCTCTCATGCGACCGAACAGAACGGCTGGGTGTTTCTCACTGGCCAGATGCCGACATCGCCTGACGACGTCAACGCCCCGCTTCCCGAAGGCGTTGCCGCACAGACAACCCGCGTGATGGACAATCTGGTTCTCGTGTTGAAGGGGATCGGGATTGGGCTCGAAGATGTCGTGTCAGTGCGGATCTTTCTGACCGAATTCAAACGAGATTACGCAACGATGAACGCCGTCTATGCTGCCTATTTCCCGCCTGGGAAATTGCCCGCGCGCACCTGTATAGGAGTGACTGGATTGGCACGCGACGCGCTCGTCGAAATTGACTTTGTTGCTCGTAGACAGGCTTCATCAGCCGCTTGATATCGGATTCTATCTGTCGTCCAGCCAGCGATACGCCGAGCGCTGCGGCGGTTTTCTCGTCAGCGGTTACGGCGAATGGCTCAGGCTGCATGGAACCGCCGCGGTCGCGCATCCGGTGCTGGCACAATCGACTTGCGCGATCCTGCGCATCACGGAGTCATTGCCGGGCCGCGCCGTGCAACACCAGCAGGGTCACGGTTTTCGGCGGCAGAGTAAGGTGCAAATGGCCGCTCGCATAGTCGGTATCGGGTAGACGGGATATCGCGTTGTCCATCAGTTGCCAGGTCTGCGCTCGCGGTTGAGTTACATCGAAGTTGTTGATCGCAATGGAAGTAACTGCACAACAGCATCAGCACCGCATACCCTTCGGCCAGCAGCAGCAGGTAGCCGAAGGTCGTGTCGAGCGGGTTCGCAAAAGACAGCGTCTGCGTCAGACGCCAGTACAGATAGCGCAACGACACGAACGCCGACAAGGCCACCATCGACACCGTGACGATCCTGCCGCGAATGCGGTTCAGCACGAGCGCGACGACGACGCAAAGGATGCCGAACATCGATTGCCTGGACACCACCAGATTGACCGTCATCGCAGAAGTGAACAGCAGCAGCGCCACTAGGGTCACGACCAGCCGCAGCCAGTTCGAGGCCAATAGCGGTGCGCCCGCCTGCAGCAACTTGTCGTCCCAATCGCCGGTGTCGTCACGCTGTCCGCATTGCGCGGTTGCCGCGGCTCTTCCGGCTTGCTCAGCCTAAGTTTGATCTTTGCCATGCAAAGCTCTTGTGGCGCGTGCGCCGGTTGGGCACGACGCGCAGGTTCGCGGCTATCGTGGTGTTACGCAGGCCGTCATCGACGCAAGCGCCTGTGACGCAGTTCATCAGCTCTGGCGTTGCGGAACGTCTTCGGGATCACTGCGTTCGCGCCGCCGCGCAGACGCGGCGCTCCGAACGTCTGGCTGTTCAGGCGCGGCGACAGGCTCGGGATTGGACTCGAGGACCGGCTGCTCGGGTGCGGCTTGCGATGCGGGAACCGGTCCGGATTCGGCAGCGGGGACCGCCGGCGTAATTGGTTGCGATCGTTGCGACGGCGCGGTGGGTGTCATTTCGGATGCGTCGGTACCAGCGACGGCTTGCGCCTCGCGAGGGGCGTCGGGCTGGGCGGCATCCGCTGGCGATGGCCCGGTCTGCATGGACCAACGCCCACGCGAACCTTGCATCTACTCCGTTCTTTCTACTTCGTGATAATGCGACGGGCTTACGCCCAACGTCTGAAAGAGATTCGAAATATCTGATGCACCGCTCACGCGCCATCCCCGTGGTACTGGCCATCGTATTTGTTTGCGGATTACATCCAGCGCCGCCGGACGATCCGCGTTGATTGTCAGTTACCGAATAAAGAAATCGTTCGTTTTATTACGCGAATATGTCTGCCGCAGCATTGAAAATAAAAGGCGGCACTAAATTGGACACTTTGGCGGTTTGGAAACGTGTTTCCGAAGGCCGTGTCCGTTTGATTTTCACTCAGGCCACGAGAGCCCGCCACTGCGGTCCAGGCGGGCAATTCATCGGATAACCGCGCACTTAGGATGAGCGGTGCACGTTGTAGCAACGAATTTAATGCGCGGCCCTAAATAAATCCCCGCCATTATCAGCCACTGGCGTGCAACTGTTAAGCGGACAAATGTTAAATATCGCAAGCCAAACGTTTGCCTTTGAAAGTCAGGTAATCAGAAACGTTAAATACGATGAGCCAAACGTTTGATTTTTAATCGAGCCAACGGATAATTACCGAATTTCCGCTGGAGATCGGTTTTGCAAAGGGGCCCGCGGCGTAACTTACTCCTGCGCCGCGATGCGACATCCGATCCGTCACCTGCTGACTTTTTTGGCAAGCGGTCCTGATGTTGAACGCCCTATCGAGCGCACGATGCAAGTTGAATGTCGGCGGCCGCCCCGGTATGCTTGGCGGCTTCGAGGATGAAAGAAATCCGTCATGCGTCACGAACGGCAAACTGCACAATGACACTTCGACGCTTCACGGCACGACGTTCCCGCGTTCACGGCAAAGGGCTGTTTGCGCTGCAGCCCATCGCGGCCGGCGACCGGCTGCTCGAATACAAGGGCGAAGTGACTAGCTGGCGCCGCGCGGCGGCCCGTCAGCAGTCGGGCGACGGACATACCTTTGTGTTCGGTCTGTCCAACGGTCGCGTGATCGATGGCAGCCGCGGCGGCAATAGCGCCCGCTTCCTGAACCATGCGTGCACACCGAACTGCGAGGCGATCGAAATCGGCGATCGCATTTTCATTCACGCAGTCACCGCCATCGAGCCTGGCGAAGAGCTATTCATCGATTACGGCCTCGTCGTAGATGGCGATGTCACCGACGACATCGGCAAAACCTACGCGTGCCATTGCGGCGGCCCCGCTTGCCGGCGGTCGATGCTCGGAGGTACCGCGACGTCCGCGTGAGCGGCGAGTTGCCCCGGCCTTTTGCTCCGGCCTTTCGCCCCGTTTTCCCGACGGCTGCGCTATCCACCGCCCGCTGATCGTCACGCGGAAACCGGCTTGACGGCTCACGCCAGCATCGGTGTTATCTGTGCCTTTTCTACGCCGCTTTTCTCCGCGACCACCGCGCGCTATTTACTCGCGGTGATTTCCCACGATCGCTCGCACTGACATCGCTTGGGCGTGCCCCACACCGTCGATCGCGAATTCGTCGCCTCGCACCCCCGCGGCACTGCTTGTTCCCGATTGCGATAAGAATAGTGTTCCATATTATTTGCGCGGCGGCACTCGGCTCTCTACGATCTGCTGATCTTCACTTCGATGAGTTCCGAAAACATGAGTACGACCCAAGCGCTCAGAGCCGCCCTCTTCTCCATTCTCGTCACATGCGGCGTCGTGAGCGCGCAACCGGCTCGCGCCGCCGGACAGACAGTGCATGTCGGCATCATGTCCGGCGAGGACGAAGACATATGGCGCGTGGTCGCGGCGAATGCCGCCAAACACGGCATCACGGTCAAGCTCACGACGTTCTCCGACTACACGCAGCCAAACGAAGCGCTCGCGCAGCACGATCTCGACGCAAATTCTTTCCAGCACAAGCCGTATCTCGATGCGCAGATCGCGGCACGCCACTATGACATCGTGCCTGTCGGCTTCACCTACGTGCAGCCGATCGGCCTCTACTCGCGCAAGCTGAAATCAGTCGCGGCGTTGCCGCGAAACGCAACCATTGGCGTACCGAACGACCCGAGCAACGAAGGCCGCGCGCTGCTTTTGCTGCAAGCCAATGGGCTGATCAAGCTGCGCCCCGACGTCGGTCTGCTGCCGACCGCACGCGACATTTCGGATAACCCGAAGCACGTCCAGATCAAGGAACTCGACGCCGGCATCGTCGGCCGTGCGATCGACGACGTCGACGCCGCTGTCGTCAATACCGATTGGGCGATCAAAGCGGGCATCAGGATTCCGCAAGAGCGCATTGCGCAGGAGAAAGTGCCGGGCAATCCGTATCGCAACTTCATCGCGGTCAACGCGAAGGATGCGAACGCGGCTTGGGTGAAGACTCTTGTGGACAGCTATCAGCAGGCCAACGTCGCGTCGTCGATCCTGACCGTTTATCACGGCGCAACGCTGCCGGCGTGGGACGGCGCGCCCCAGCACCAGTAAGCTGCGAACAACGCGCGGTTGGGTCTGATTCCGGCGCGCCTCGATGTGTTGAAGGCCGCGCCGCCTCAGCTGGCATCGTGACGCCGCTTCGTTCAGAGCTTGCGATGCTTGCCCGCGCTTCGTCGGTGACGAGCGCACGCGTGACATGCTCATTGCAAATCGACGTGAGCGCGCGGCACGTCGGGCTCGACGGTTTTGCCCTGCGGTTCGCCGAACTGCAATGCCGCCAGTTGCCGGTAAAGCGGAGAGCTGTGCAAGAGCTCCGCGTGGCGGCCTTGCGCGACGATGCGTCCCTGGTCCAGTACAACGATGCGGTCAGCCTGCTGCACGGTGGCAAGACGATGGGCAATCACGAGCGTCGTGCGGTTCAGCGCGGCATTGTCCAACGCCGTTTGCACGAGCCGCTCGCTCGCGGCATCGAGCGCGCTGGTCGCTTCGTCGAGCAGCAGGATCGGCGGATTCTTCAGAATCGCGCGCGCGATCGCCAGACGCTGACGCTGTCCGCCCGATAGCCGCACGCCGCGCTCGCCGAGGAAGGTGTCATAGCCTTGCGGCAACTCCTCGATAAAACCGGCCGCGGCTGCCATCGCAGCCGCGCGTTGCACGTCGGCGAGCGTCGCGTCGGGCATCCCGTAGCGGATGTTGTCGAGCACGCTGCCCGAAAAGATCACCGATTCCTGCAACACGACGCCGATCGCGTTGCGCAACGACGCGAGCGAGATCTGGTTGGTCGCGACGCCGTTGATCAGGATGGTGCCGGACTGCGGATCGTAAAAGCGCAACAGCAATTGGAACAGCGTCGTCTTGCCCGCGCCGGATGGCCCCACCAGCGCGACGCGTTCGCCCGGACGCACGTCGAGCGAGAACCCGAAAAGCGCGGCGCTGCCTGGACGCGATGGATAGCAGAAGCCGACGTTGTCGAAACGGATCCCTTCGCCACGGGCCGGCAATGGCACGGTTGTCGCAGCGTCCTGCACCGGCGAGCGCGCGGCCAGCAGTTGCAGTAGCCGTTCGGTTGCGCCGGCGGCCCGCTGCAGATCGCCCCACACTTCCGCGACAGCGCCCACGGCGCCTGCGGTGAACACCGCGTAGAGGATGAACTGCGACAGTTGGCCCGCTGTCATCTGCCCGGCCAGTACCGCCTGCGCACCGAGCCACAATACGAAGACGATTGCAGCGAACACAAACACGATCACCACCGCGGTCAGCGACGCGCGCGCGCGGATGCGTGTCAGTGCGGTATCGAACGCCATCTCGACTGCATGGCCGAAGCGATCGGCCTCATGGCGCTCCTGCGTGTACGACTGCACGGTCGGCATCGCATTGAGCACTTCCCCGGCCAGCGCGCTGGCGTTGGCGACCTTGTCCTGGCTGGCGCGCGACAGCCGCCGCACGCGCCGGCCGAAAATCACGATCGGCGCGACCACCGCGACCAGCGTCGCGATGATGTAACCCGACAGCACCGGGCTCGTCGTGATCAGCATCGCGACGCCGCCGACCGTCAACAGCAGATTGCGCAGCCCCAGCGACAGGCTCGTGCCGACCACCGTCTGGATCAGCGTCGTATCGGTGGTGAGCCGCGATAGCACCTCGCCCGTCTGCGTGGTTTCGAAGAACTGCGGGCTGAGCCGGATCACGTGGTCATACACGGCGCGCCGCAAATCGGCGGTGACCCGTTCGCCGAGCCATGACACCCAGTAGAAGCGCAGTGCCGTCGCGGCGGCGAGGATCAGCGACACGACGAACAGCGCAATGAAATAGCGATCGATATGCGTGCGCTCACCGCTCGCGAAGCCACGATCGATCAGGTATCTGAACGCAACTGGCAGCGCGAGCGTCGCGCCCGCCGAGGTCAGCAGCGCGACGAACGCGAGCGCCCAGCGCGTCGCATACGGGCGAAGGAACGGCAGCAGCGCGACAAGCGGAGCGACGGCTTTGGTGCGCGGCGCGGCAGTGGGCATGGAGATTCCTGTATCAAGCGGAAAATAGCTGAGTTGTATCGCACGGCCGGCTGGCAGCCGGTGGCACCGCTTGTCGTCGATCCGTCACCAGACCGGATTGTCGTCTTCCCGCGTCGACGCGTCATCGTAACGCTTTGGTTCGACGCGTGCGGCGGCGTCCAGCAGATGCTTACCGGCGGCCGTCAGCATCGGGCGACGCGAACCGCCGCTGCGAGGCTCGACGCAGATCAGCCGGCAATGCAGCAGCGTCGCGAGTTCGATACGCGTCGTATCGATCTGGTCGGGCGCGCTATGGACGAGCATCAGCGTCGCCAGTTCATGTGGACTGAGCATGGCAGGGTTCTCCACGTCGATGTGAGACTGCTATTGAGCGCGCGCCGAATCGTTGCGCAGCCGCTCGCGCTCCTGGTGCGTCATCTGTTGCCAGTGCTGCCATTGACGCGCGTTGTGGCAGCCGCCGTGCCCGCGCAATCC
>NZ_DASXHN010000516.1:0-17411 GCF_036488505.1 Paraburkholderia sp.
TGACCCGAAAAGCCTGGCGATTCGGGAAAATTTAATAGTTGCGTCTGCAGGCTACTTCTTTAAATTCCGATTGCTTAAATCATCAATTTTCCGGAAATTTCTTTATTCCGATCAATTAACCGGGCATGCGGGCAGTCTGAATGGCCGATTTGCCTCTGAACCTATTATTTGAATCCACCATCAGATCTGGCACCCAGGCGTAAACCCAGGTGCTTTGCGGACTATTGCAGCGCCAATTCCGCTTTCTTATACAGAACCATGCTAGGGTCATTGCTGAATTACTAATAATTAAAGTTTGTTATTATGTCGATTCACATTTGCTTATACATCGGCCATGACGATGCGCAATGCGACTCTGCGGCAACTGAAGGTCTTTGAAACGGTCGCGCGACACCTGAGTTTTTCGCGCGCCGCCGAGGAATTGCATCTCACGCAGCCCGCCGTATCCACTCAGGTCCGACAACTGGAAGACCATGCCGGGCTGCCTCTGTTCGAGCAGCTCGGCAAAAAAATCTATCTGACGCCGGCCGGCACCGAAATGCTGCACTACAGCCGCTCGATCATGCAGCAGTTCCATGAAGTCGACGAAGCCATGAGTCAGTTGAAGGGCGTCTCCGGCGGCAAGCTCAATGTTGCGGTCATTAGCGCGGGAGACTACTTCTTTCCGCGGCTGCTGGCCGAATTCACGCGCCGTTACTCGGGTGTCGATCTCAATCTCGCGGTCCACAACCGCGAGGAACTGCTGCATCAACTCGCGACCAACCAGACCGACCTCGCGGTCATGGTGCGTCCGCCACATGAAACCGACGCGACCAACGAGCCGTTTGCGCCGCATCCGTACGTGATCGTCGCGGCGCCCAAGCATCCGCTTGCACACAAGCGCAACATCAGATTCAGCCAGTTGGCGAACGAAGCGTTTATCGTGCGCGAGCGCGGCTCGGACACGTGGAATTCGATGGAAGAAGGCTTTGCCGGACGTCTGTCCAACCTGAAAATTGCAATGGAGATCAAAAGTACCGAGACGATCAAGCAGGCAGTGATTGCCGGAATGGGCATTGCATTCCTGTCCGCGCATACGATCAGCCTCGAATTGCAGTTGGGTCACCTGACCGTACTCGATGTCGAGAGCTTTCCGGTCATGCTGAACTGGTATGTCGTGCATCGGAAGAACAAGCGACTGCCGCCGGTCGCGGTTGCGTTCAAACGCTTCCTGATGGAGGAAGGCGCGGACCTGATAGAGAAGATCACCCGCGTGAGGGAACTGAGCGTGCATAAGCCATAGGCTATGAAAACCCAATAAAACTTTAACTATTGCAAATCCATCGGCGCTTCTATGCTGCAAGCGAGTTCTCTCACTTGTCAGCCCAGGAGGCCCATCATGAACCACGCTCCGGTCGAGTCCCGGCTCGGCACGCGCAACATGCGCACAAGCGCGGATCGCGCAGATCACCCCGACGACGCGCATCTGAGCGCCTACAACGCGGCATTCAGCGACCTGGGTCTGCGCTTTCGCTGGGATCGCGCCACGCTCGATATGCTGAAAGAATTCACTGGCGAATTGGCGCGCATTACCGCGTACATCGAGCGCTATCACAGTCATTTGCACAGCGCGTACGACGCCGACTTTCTGTCGCAACTGATCCTGCAAAGAAAAGCCCAGTACTACAGCGAATTCGCGGCTACGGGCGATTGAACGCATCCGCGAAGAGTCGAGCGGCGGGACGATTGCCCCGCCGTACGCGCTGTTTAGGTGACTTAGCTGTGCATTCATGATGAGCGCCGTGTCGTCACAGGAGCCGGCTGCCTGAGCGTGCATTCGCGCTGACGGCCATTGCCGCGTCTGCCGTCGCGCAGCCCGCGACGATGCGCATAAGCACTCGTGCGCATCGCGCGAGGGCCGGCATCCCGCAAAACCCACGCTGGCTCATCTCCGCCGTGCCACTCGATGTCAGATAGCCAACCACGCTCGCCCGCGAGTGTGACGGCGATCAGGCCATCGCTGCGCGCGGCGAACGCATGAATGTGCAACGCGCAAGCGTCGCCTTCCGCGGTATCAGCATGACCGCCCGAATGACCGCCCGCATAACCGCGGCTCAATGTCAGATGCGCGCCCATCGCGGCGGCCAGCGCGCTCATGGCGAGCAATGCGGCGAGTCCGGCAGGCGGGGCCTGCTCGGTGACGAAACTGTAGCCGAGCCAGCCGCATAGCAGCATCGCGAACAGATTGACGATGTGATGGCCGGGCCGCGCAACCGTAGCGAGTCGCAGTGTTCCGCGCAGCTTGCAGAACGCAACGGACGAAGTCGCGAAGATCAGCGCGCCGATGAACACTGCCGCATAGAGCTCGATGCGCTCGGTGTTCGCGCGCAACGCCGCCGACAGGTAGTGCGCCACACCAATCGACACGACAGCGAAACCCATGGCGCTGCCGAGCAACGCGGCGAGCCACGGCCGGCGCGGCAGGTTGCAGCCGCGCGCGCGCCATGCGCCAAGCATGCTACCGGCGACGGCCGCTTCGATCACATGAATGCTCGCACCGAGACCCGCCGCGAGCATCGCCACGAATACCGCGGACAACGCACTCGCACACCAGTAGCACCGATGTATCGAGCGCCATTTGAACTGCCGCTGCCCGATTGCGACCAACGCCACCATCAGCACCGCCAGCCACGCGGCGGCAATGGCCACCGCGACCGGCAAGCAGACGCTCATCCACCCGGCACTCCCACAGGCTTGCGGCATGCGTGATCCTCCGTGAATGCGATGCATCGGCACGGGGCCGAACCGGGCGCGCGGTCTGGCCGCGCGCTCAGACGGCGTTCGTGGTATCGCTCAACCGTTGCTGCACGACAGCTTTCGACGCTTGATCCGGCGCTGCGGCGTTCAACGTATTCGTCAACGCATTGGTCAGCGTGCCGATGCCGTCGATCGTGATCGACACCGTTGCGCCGTCCTTGATCGAGCCGACACCGAGCGACGTTCCGCACGCAATCACATCGCCCGGTTCGAGTGTCAGGTCCTGCGAGATCAGGCTCACCTGCTCGGCGGGCGAAAAAACCATATCGGCGAGCGGATAGTTCTGCCGCTCGACGCCGTCCAGCGTCGTGACGAGATGCGCGTGGCGCCACTCGAAACCGGACACGATGGCCGGCCCGATACAGCAGAAAGTATCGAAACCTTTGGCGCGGCACCACTGAGGAAAATGCGGATTCTCATTCAACAGATCGGCGGCAGTCACGTCGTTGATCAGCGTGTAACCGAAAATCGCCGCCTCGGCCTCTCCTATGTCGATGTCGCGGCAACGCTTGCCGATCACGATGCCGAGTTCGCCCTCGTAGACGATCTTGCCCGCGTAATGGCGCGGCCTGCGGATCGGCTCGCCCGCGCCGATCACCGAGGCCGCCGGCTTCAGCAGAAAGAGCGGATGCGTGGGCACGGGTTTTTCGAGCTTCGCCGCGAGCGCGTGATAGTTGTTCCACAGCGCGACGACCTTGCCGGGCGCGCACGGCGCCAGCGGCGTCAATGCCCGCATCGACAGCACCGCGCCGGTCGGCACCGGCTGCTCGAGACTCTGGTACTCGTGCAGATAAGCGCCTTCGACACGGCCGAACACGATACCGCCGTCGCTCGACCTGAACCGCATCCACGTATCCATACGTCGCTCCTTGCGCGCCGCGCTGCTAGATCGCACCGGCCGAGCGCAATGCGCTGATCTGCTCGGGCGAATACCCGAGTTCGGCCATCACTTCATCGGTGTGTTCGCCGAGCAACGGCGAGCGCTTGACGTCGGTCGGGCTGTCGGACAGTTTGATCGGATTGCCCACCGTCAGGTACTTGCCGCGCGTCGGATGATCGACTTCGACGATCGTGCCGGTTTTACGCAGCGACGGCTCGGCGGCGATTTCCTTCATCGACAGGATCGGGCCGCACGGAATGTCGTGCTTGTTGAGAATCTCCATCGCCTCGAACTTGGTCTTGGTCATCGTCCAGCGCTCGATTTCGGCGAAGATCTCCTTCAGACGCGGCAGCCGCGCGGGCGCGGTCGCATAGTCGGGGTGCGTGGCCCATTCCTCCTTGCCGATCACATTGCAGATCTTCGTCCACACGGGCGCCTGCGTGATGAAGTAGATGTACGCGTTCGGGTCGGTCTCCCAGCCTTTGCACTTCAGGATCCAGCCCGGCTGCCCGCCGCCCGACGCATTGCCCGCGCGCGGCACCGCCTCGCCGAACTCGCCGTTCGGATATTGCGGATACTCCTTCATCACGCCAGTGCGATCGAGCCGCTGCTGATCGCGCAGCTTCACGCGGCACAGATTGAGCACGCCGTCCTGCATCGCGGCGAGCACGCGCTGGCCGCGCCCGCTATGGGTGCGCTGATAGAGCGCGGTGACGATGCCGAGCGCGAGATGCAGGCCCGTGCCGCTGTCGCCGATTTGCGCGCCGGTCACGACCGGCGGCCCGTCGTCGAAACCGGTCGTCGACGCCGCGCCGCCCGCGCATTGCGCAACGTTTTCATACACTTTGCAGTCCTCGTACGGACCGGGGCCGAAGCCCTTGACCGACGCGACGATCATGCGCGGATTGAGCTCCTGAATCCGTTCCCACGTAAAACCCATGCGATCGAGCGCACCGGGCGCAAAGTTCTCCACCAGCACGTCGCACTTGCGAATCAGCGCTTCGAGTACCTGTTTGCCTTCGGGATTCTTCGTATCGATCGTGATCGAACGCTTGTTGTGATTGAGCATCGTGAAGTAGAGGCTGTCCACGTCGGGAATATCGCGTAGCTGCTCGCGCGTGATGTCGCCCGCGCCTGCCCGCTCCACCTTGATCACGTCCGCGCCGAACCACGCAAGCAGCTGCGTGCAGGTCGGTCCCGATTGCACGTGCGTGAAATCGAGGATGCGTACACCATCGAGTGCCTTCGCCATGTCGTTTCTCCTGAAGGATGCGTTACTTGTACATGGTCTGGTTCTTCGTGCCCGGCGCGTATTCGCGCGGGTCGACCCAGATATTGACCACCGCCGAGCGGCCGGTGCGATGAATCGCTTCGCGCGCCCGCTGCAATGCGCCGGCGATCTGCGCGGGGTCGCGCACTTCCTCGCCGTGGCCGCCGAGCATCTCGGCGAATTTGCTGAACGGCACGTCACTGAGCAGATTGCCGACGTTGCCGCGCTCTTCGCCGTATTTGGCAAGCTGGCCGTAGCGGATCTGGTTCATCGCCGAGTTGTTGCCGATCACCGCGAGGTACGGCGCGCCGAAGCGGTTCGCGGTTTCCATGTCGAATGCGGTCATGCCGAACGAGCCGTCGCCGTAATAGCACAGCACTTCCTTGTGCGGATGCGCGAGCTTCGCCGCAAGCGCGAAGCCGGTACCGACGCCGAGCGAGCCGAGCGCGCCAGGGTCCATCCATTGCCCGGGGCGGCGCGGACGCACCGCCTGCGCGGAAATCGTCACGACGTCGCCGCCGTCGCCGATATACACAGTGTCGTCGGAGAGGAATTCGTTGAGTTCGTAGGCAACGCGATACGGGTGAATCGGCGTGCTATCGGAGCGGAACAGCGGCATCAGTTTTTCGGTCGCGCTCGCTTCGGCATCGCGCAACTGCGCGATCCACTTGCGGCGCGCCTGACGCTTGTCGTCCTTGAGCCGGCCGCTCGCGGCCTGCAGCACCGCGGCGAGAATCGCACCCGGATCGCCGACGAGGCCCAGATCGATATCGCGATTCTTGCCCACCGTGCGGTAGTCCATATCGATCTGCACCAGCGTCAGTTGCTTGCTGATGCGTTTGCCGTAGCCCATGCGGAAATCGAACGGCGTGCCGACGACGATCAGCACGTCGGCATTCGCAAAGGCCTGCGAACGCGTACGGTCGAAGTGATTCGGGTCCCCCGGCGGCAATAGCCCGCGGCTCGCACCGTTGAAATAGCCGGGAATCTCGATGCCGCGCAGCAGCGCGATCGCTTCTTCATGGCCGCGCGCGGTCCACACCTGCTGCCCGTAAAGAATCGCCGGACGTTCGGCGTCGACGAGAATGTCCGCGAGTTTCTCGATGTCGCGCGGATCGCCGATCGATTTCGTCGACGCGCGATAGTGGCCCGCTTGCGGCACGATCGCGCGCGTCGCGTCGACTTCGCGATCGAGCACGTCGCGCGGGATTTCGAGGTAGGACGGACCGGGCGCGCCGTTAAAGCACTCACGCGCGGCCATCGAGATCATGTCCGCGACGCGCTCGGTGCTCGACACGCTGGCTGAGAATTTGGTAATCGGCGCCATGACGTCTACGTGCGGCAGATCTTGCAGCGAACCCATCTTGTGCTGCGACAGCGCCCCCTGGCCCCCGATATGCAGGACCGGACTCTCCGAGCGGAATGCGGTGGCGATGCCGGTGACCGCATTCATGCAGCCGGGGCCGGCGGTCGTGACCACGCAGCCGAGCTTGCCGGTCTGACGCGCGTAGCCGTCGGCCGCATGCGCGGCGACCTGCTCGTGGCGCACGTCGATGATGCGGATCCCCTCGTCGACGCAGCCGTCGTAGATATCGATGATGTGGCCGCCACACAGCGTGAAGATCGTGTCGACCCCCTCGTTTTTCAGCGCCTTCGCGACCAGGTGACCACCCGACACAACGTTGGCGTCGCGGGTCTTCTGCTTGAGCGTGTCATCGGCGGTCGTGCTGCCCGTGGCGGGGCTCACGGATGAAACAACTGCTGACATCGTCGTCTCCTGTGTCGGGATACTGGTCGATCACTGCGCAACGGTTCTAGACGGACGCGCCTGCTTCGCTGTGCGTCCGGTTGTCCCGACATCCCGTTCGCCTTTGCCACATACGGTATGTGATATATCAGTCGTGATCAAGGCGGGCTTCCACGGACGCCGGCTTAACGGTCTATGCTGCTGAGGCTTGCCCGGCGCCGGTCTGCGCTGGAAATCACGGTTATTTCGATAGTCGTTCCGAGGGAAAACACCAACTCATCCCTCACCGCGTCGCTCTTGATATATCACATACCACATTTCACCGACCGTCAAGCGCGGTTTACCCCCTAGCGCGGGGCGTGCACCAGCTCACTCGCTGGTCGGAACGGCCTCGCGGCGCGGCGGCGCTCACACTTCCGGCGAAAAAAAACCCGCAGTGCTTTACACACTGCGGGCTTTCAACAATCCATCGTATCGTCTGGGCCGGCTACCCGGCCTACGGCGTCCTCAATCGAGAAAGTCGCAATTGGCTTCGACGAAGGCCGCCAGATCGAGTGAATGCTGGCGCGTGAGCCGCTCCGCGAGTTCGGTATCGCGCTGTTCGAGCGCCTCGATGATGCGCAGATGATCGGCGATCGAACGCGCCGCCCGGTCACTCTGCGAAATGGTCATGCGCCGGATCGCGCGCACGTGGATGAAGATGTTCTTGATGGTGTCGAGGATGATCTGTGACTTCGACAGCTCGACGATCGCCTGATGGAATGCGATGTTCGCATCGGAATACTCGGCGATATGTTCGGCCGGCGTTGTGTCGCGGAAGTTATCGAACATGTGCCGCAGACGGCCGATTTCCTCGTCTGTCGCATGCAGTGTGGCAAGCCGCGCGGCCATGCTTTCGAGCGCGGCCCACATCTGAATCATCTCGACGATTTCACGCTTGCTCTTGCGTACGATGTAGATGCCGCGCCGCGGCACCATGCGCAGGAAACCTTCCTGCTCGAGCAGCGTCATCGCTTCGCGCACCGGCGTGCGGCTCACGCCCAGCGATTCGCTGAGCACCCGCTCGTCCAGACGGATCGCTTCGCGATTCTCGTAGATATCCGCGTCGGCGATGGCCTGACGCAGCATCGCATACGCCTGATCGCGCAAGCTGCCGCTCGCGCCGATCGGCTGGAGGGACAGGGTCAGGGGAGTGGCCACTGTTTCAGTTTGAAGTTCTGACGACATTCATCGCCTCTGCTTGAACATGCGCACGATTCGGCGCCGACGCCGCTTTGCCGCACTCGCCAAGGCCGGCGAAGCGGCCATGTTGCGATGCACATTCCGCGAGCGGCTCAGGGATCGAGTCAGTCAGCAGAACAGTTGCGGCAGAGCCCAAAACGATCACAGCGACGGCAAACAGCGCGAGCGGCACCAATTCCACGTGTAACTCCAACGATTGAGGATGACTTCCGCCATCATATGCTGCGCCGCCGCATTTTTCAATATTCGGTATGTAGTATATCAGCACCTATTGTGTCGGGAGTTCGCCCCTAAAGCTAGCACGCGGCAGCGACGCCGGAAGCGCCTATTCACCGCCCTCGGTGTAAACACGCAAAGTGCGCGCTCAGGCCCCCGGGCGTGCGATGATCGCGCGTTTTCCGCGTTCCGCGGATTGCGAGATTCGTGTCGCGTCATTGGCTTTCGGCACATCCTGCCGCGGACCGAACGCGTCCAACGCCCTGCTGGCGTCGCGAAAAAATCCAATCCAGCGAGAACCGCGCACTCGTGCATGGGCTGCAGCAAGCGCCGAAGCACCGCTTCGATCAACCAGGAGACATGATGAGCACGACCCACCCAGAGGCCTCGGTGGCCACCCCCCTCGATGCGCGCAATCAGGCGCGCAAGGCCGCGCTCGGCAGCTTTATCGGCGCCGTGGTCGACTGGTACGACTTCCTGCTGTACGGCATCGTCGCAGCGCTGGTGTTCAACGCCGAGTTCTTTCCGAACGTCGGTCCGGCGATGGGCACGCTCGCCGCGTTCGCCACTTTCGGCGTCGGCTTCCTGTTCCGCCCGCTCGGCGGCTTCGTGTTTGGTCACTATGGCGACCGGCTCGGGCGCAAGCGCATGCTCGTGTTGACCGTGCTGATGATGGGCCTGTCGACGGCCGCAATCGGTCTGTTGCCGGGGTTCTCGTCGATCGGCTGGTGGGCGCCGGTACTGCTCGTCACGCTACGTGCGGTCCAGGGCTTCGCAGTCGGCGGCGAATGGGGCGGCGCCGCGCTGATGGCGGTCGAAAGTGCGCCGGAAAAGAAGAAGGCGTTCTATAGCAGCGGCGTGCAGGTCGGCTATGGCGTCGGGCTCGTGCTGTCAACCGGTCTCGTCGCGCTGATCAGCCGCTCGATGGACAACGCGGCGTTCCTGAGCTGGGGCTGGCGTCTGCCGTTCCTGTTCAGCGTCGTGCTGGTGCTGATCGCGCTGTGGATCCGCTCGAGCATGGACGAATCGCAGGAGTTCGTCGAGAAAGTCGGCAAGCATGGTGAGCACCGCGTGCGCCTGCCGATTGTCGAGGCACTGCTGCGTCATCCGAAGGCATTTCTGCTGATCATCGCGCTGCGTCTTGCCGAGCTGTTCACGATGTACATCGTCACCGCGTTCGCGCTCAGTTATTCGACGACCAACCTGCACATGCCGCGCGAATTCTTCCTGACGATCGGTTTCGCTGTCGGCGCGATCAGTTGCGTGACGATTCCCTGCTTCGCATGGCTGGCGGATCGCTTCGGCCGCCGCCGGGTGTACATCGCCGGCGCGCTGGTCGGCATGTTCAGCGCGGTGCCGTTCTTCGTCGCGCTCGAAGCCCGTTCGACGGTGTGGATCGTGGTGTTCGCGGTGATGCTCGCGAACATCGCACACGACATGGTGGTCAGCGTGCAGCAGCCGATGTTTACCGAACTGTTCGGCACGGAGTACCGCTATAGCGGCGCGGGTGTCGGCTATCAGGTGGCGAGCGTGGTCGGCGGCGGCTTCACGCCGTTTATCGCGGTCGCGCTGGTCGGTCTGGCCGGCGGCTCATGGCATCCGGTGGCCGCGTATCTGGCTATCGGCTGCCTGATCTCGGTGCTCGTCGCGGCTCGCATGAAGACCGGACGCAAGATCGACTGAGCCTACTGGCAACTCCCGTTCGCGACGCGACGGCCGGCGCGGCGAGATCCGCTGCCGGCCTTTTTTGGCGATTGCCGTTGGCCGCACGCTTGTCGGACCCATCGTTTCGCCTGCTCGATCAGGCCCGCGCATTGCTGTCCGTGCTCAACGCGTCGGCTCCATCACGCGCAACGCCAACCTCTTGGCGACCCTGTCCGCCACTCACTGAAGCTGCGCTTTCCCAGGATTTGTACAATCACCGAGCTGACAACTGCTTTCATTAGGAAAGCACCTTATGTCTTCGCAGCTCATATTGCGAAGCGATCCGACACGTCCTATTGTCGTGCCAGGCGGGTAGCCGGTGAATGAGCACAGATCATATGAAACATAACGACATATAGAAACGGCGCGCTCACCTATATTTATTACACGACACCGCCTACAAAAAGCGTACTTAAGCGCCGATAACAGAATGGTTCCTTCAAGGAGACGACCATGAGCAGCATCAGCGAGCCGGGCGGCCAGCGACACTCCGCCCCGTTCTTTTCCAAACAGGCCACTGTCGCGCAACCCGGTTTTTCACGCTGGATGGTTCCCCCCGCTGCGCTCGCCGTGCATCTGTGCATCGGCCAGGCGTACGCATTCTCGGTGTTCAACGCACCGCTGACGAAAGTGATCGGCATTACGCAGTCCGCGCCCGATGACTGGTCGCTGACCACGCTCGGCTGGATCTTCTCGCTCGCGATCGTGTGCCTTGGTTTGTCGGCGGCATTCGCCGGCAAATGGCTCGAACACGTCGGCCCGCGCCGCACGATGTTTACCGCCGCGTGCTGTTTCGGCGGTGGCTTCCTCGTGTCCGCGCTCGGCGTGTACCTGCATCAGATCGTGCTGCTCTATCTCGGCTATGGGGTAATCGGCGGCATCGGACTGGGGCTCGGCTACGTGTCGCCGGTGTCGACGCTGATCCGCTGGTTCCCGGACCGCCGCGGCATGGCAACCGGCATGGCGATCATGGGCTTCGGCGGCGGCGCGATGATCGCGGCGCCATTGTCGGTCGCGTTGATGAATCACTTCCGCAGCGCGACGAGCGTCGGCGTCGCCGAGACTTTCATCGTGCTCGGCATCGTCTATTTCATCTCGATGACGATCGGCGCACTCGCGATCCGCGTGCCCCCGGCAGACTGGAAGCCGGCCGGCTGGACCCCACCCGAAGCGGCGCAGAAACGCATGATCACGCGCAACCACGTGCACATCGATCAGGCGTTGAAGACGCCGCAGTTCTATCTGATCTGGCTCGTGCTGTTCCTGAACGTGACGGCCGGCATCGGCATTCTCGGCCAGGCGTCGGTGATGATCCAGGAGAGCTTCAAGAACACGGTGACCGCGGGCGCGGCAGCCGGCTTCGTCGGCTTGCTGTCGCTCTTCAACATGGGCGGCCGCTTCGTGTGGGCGTCGGCGTCGGACTGGGTGGGCCGCAAGAACACGTACTACATCTTCTTCGCGCTCGGCGCGGTGCTCTATTACCTGGTGCCTAGCTTCGCGGCGAACGGCCAGATCGCGCTGTTCGTGCTCACCTACTGCATCATCCTGTCGATGTACGGCGGCGGTTTCGCGACGGTGCCGGCCTACCTCGCCGACATGTTCGGCACCGCCTTCGTCGGCGGCATTCACGGACGGCTACTGACCGCATGGGCCGCGGCCGGCGTCGCCGGTCCGGTGCTGGTCAATTACATCCGCGCATATGAAGTTGCGAATGGCGTCGCGAAAGCGGATGCGTACACGATGACCGTGCACATCATGGCCGTGCTGCTCGTTATCGGCTTTATCTGCAACCTGCTGGTCAAGCGCGTGGATGAAAAACACCACATGACCGACGCACAAGTCGCCAAGGGCGCTTGAGGAGATCAACATGTCGACCGTTCAAACAGAGCATCCGACCAACAAGCTGAAACTCGCCGTGTTCTGGCTGTATGTGATGATTCCGCTTGCGTGGGGCGTGTTCAATACGCTGTCGCAGGCGACGAAACTGTTCAAATGAAATAGCGCACCCGCGCGCGAGCGCAGGGTGCGCAACGCAAAGTACTTTGCGACGAGGCCGCCATGCGCGGCCTCTTTTCAATTGGCCTGGCCGGGCGGCGCCGCTCAGCGCGCCGGGCCGCCACTGCCGCTCAGATTTTCTCGAACACCACGTCCTGCGCGCCTTCCCACAGCACCTTCACGCCTAGCTCGCGCAGTTTCTCGTTGCCTTCGACGATCGTCAGGAAATGATTGCCCGCGAGCTGCCCCAGCTTGCTCGCGAAACAGCAAGAGCCGTACGCGAGGATGATTTCGGTCTCGCTATAGCCGCCCGGATAGAACAGGATGTCGCCGACCGACGGATGACTCGTGTGATTCTCGAAGCCGACCGCGACGCCATCGTTCTCGAGCTTGAAATCGCCGAGCGGGACCCAGCAGCCCTCGCCGCTCCAGCGCACGTGAATCAGCTTCTGCCGATACGGCAGCAATTTCAGGAACGCGGCCACCGTCAGCGGTGCATCGGGATGAGTTTCGGCGATAAAGGTATGGCCGCAGGCGGTCATTTTGAGTCGGGTCATCGCGGGATATCCGGTGTGTCGAATTGGAGGATGGTCGGTCGGACGTGGCGGGATGAATTGTCGCGAGTGCCATTCTGTCGTCCGGTGCAAGGCTTCGACAGATACAGTTGCCCGTGCTCCAGTCGGGCCAGTTAGACGTGATCGCGGCGTTCGGCTGCCAGCCCGTGCGCGGCCGCGTGTGCCAGCTCGCGCGGGCGCGGCGCCACGAAAGTTCGTAGTTTGCAAGCCGCGCAATGCACAGCACACTGCGCAAGTGCGTGGCGCTGGCTCCATAGCGGCTTGCACGGCGCTGCGCGGCCACCTTCGGCGGGCGCGAGCCGTCGCCCGCGACAGTCTCGCTGCTTGGTCGAGCCGCAGACACGCAACGAACTGCTGCGGTGTCTCGCCCGTCTCGCGGCGAACCACCCACGCATATGAAAGCGGCTGAACCCCGCCTGCGTCGCGAGTTGTGTCATCGCCAGATGGTCGGCGAGATTGGCCTGGAGGTAGCCGCTCACCCGGCGAATCCGGCGCGGCATCCGCCGTCCGAGCCGCGCGATGCAGCGCGGCAGGCATCGCGGCGATCAGCGGATCGTGAAAGCGCGGCGCGTCGCCGGGCGACCGTTCGCGCGACGCATCCCGCCCCGTCTGTTGCGCGCCGCTGTCGAGCAACCTACGCCCGATGTGCGCGTGAACAGTCGGC
Source organism: Paraburkholderia sp. (assembly GCF_036488505.1). GTDB lineage: Bacteria > Pseudomonadota > Gammaproteobacteria > Burkholderiales > Burkholderiaceae > Paraburkholderia. The sequence goes on from NZ_DASXHN010000516.1 coordinate 13,090, forward strand.
AGCGGCTCATCGCCGATCGACTGCCGGCGCCGTGAAACCGGCGCGGGCGGCACGAACCACAGATCGTTCACGCGGACATCGGCGCTTTCGCAACGGCCGTTCACGTCGCGTTCGAGATGCTCCCGCGCCGCTCGCGAGCGTCGTCAGTGTGAGGCCCCGCGAACTGGGCGCTGCGAGCAGTTGCTGCCTCACCGGCTCGAGATGCGAGTGCGGCAGGAGACGTGCCCCCGCGTGATCCACGCTCGGCATCAGTCACTGGCCAGTCACGTGACGGTCGTATGCGAGCGCCGCTGCGAGCTTTGCAACTCGCGCCACCACGTCGCTTCGAAGGAGGTGCCTGATGAAAGAAGAAACGCCGCCATACCGAAATTGCCGGCCTGCTGTCAGCGCAAAGTCGCGAAAAAGATAGCAAGCAACCGGCTACCGTCACTTCAGCAAATCGCTGATCATTGAGGTTGTCGTCTTTCACGCGTTTAGAACGCCGGAGCTACCGTTTCATGGAACATGAATGCGATACGCTGCCGCAGTGGCTGACCGGCTCGCCGCAAGGCGAAGCCGGGCACGCGTCGGCAGCATACCCACCAGCGGCATCCGCGCAGCCGGCCTACCCGGCCAGCATGCGGCAGGCCGTGAAGTCAGCCCACGCGGCTGAAGCATCGAAATCGTCTTCCCGCGCCGCGAGCAGCGCGGCACGCACGGGTTTTCTCACTCTCTTCACCGAGGAGGAGATCGGCACGCCGTCGGCCGCCGCGCGCCGGGCCGCGCCGCTGATCAGCCCGCTCGGACGGTTCGGCAGCGCGCAGGACCGCATCGAATTCGTGCGCCAGCGCATCGGGCAACTGGGCTTCGATTCGTTCAGCTACACGGCCACGCGTACGTCGTCGCATCACAAGACGATGTTCGTGCTGACCAGCTACGAGTCGCAGAGCTGGCTCACGCGCTATTTCCGCGAGCGTTATTTCGAGCTCGATCCGCGCGTGGCGCTCGCGTCGCCGACCGGCCTGCCGTTTCTGTGGAACACCATCGATATGCGCGCCGACCTTTCGCGCGCGCAGCTACGCGGCGAGCGGCTCGGCGGCCTGATCGACATGCTGGAGGCCACCGGCCGCAAGAGCGGGATTCTCACGCAGATGCCGCTGCCCGAGCCGGAGCTGAGCGCAAGCCTGTGCTTCAACTCGGAGATCGGCAATCCGCGCTGGATGACCGAATCGATCGTTGCGGAAACGCTGATGTTCGCGCATGCGATCCACGAATTCATCTGGACGCACGCAAAGGGCGTGATCGGCATCGCGCCCGCGCAGCAGCAGCGCGTGGCACTGAGCAAGCTACAGCATGCGGTGCTGAAAGCGGTCGTGCAGGGGCAGCGGGATAAGGAAATCGCGTATTTCCTCGGACTGTCGCCGCATAACGTCGACTATCATCTGCGGCGGCTGCGGCAACTGTTCAACGTGCGCAATCGCGTGCAGCTGATCAATATCGCGCAGGCGTACGTGTCGTAGCCCGGTTCGCGCGGCGTGAACCAGCATAAGAAGGGCGTGACGGCGCAGGCCGTCACGCCCTTCTTTCGCACCGCACCATCAACTCTTCAACCGGTAGCCGGTCCTGAAGATCCAGCCGACGATCACCAGAAACACCGCGAGAAAAAGCAGCGTCATGCCGAGGCTCAGACCGACGTCCACGTCACCGAGCTCGAAGAAGCTCCAGCGAAAACCGCTGACGAGGTAGACGATTGGGTTGAACAGCGTGACGCCGCGCCAGAACGGCGGCAGCATGTTGACCGAATAGAAGCTGCCGCCGAGAAAGGTCAGCGGCGTGACGATCAGAAGCGGTACCAGTTGCAGCTTCTCGAAGCTATCGGCCCAGATCCCGATGATGAAGCCGAGCAGGCTGAACGTGAGCGCTGTCAGCACGAGAAACAGCACCATCCAGAACGGATGCATGATCTGCAACGGCACGAACAGCCCCGCGGTCGCGAGGATGATGAGCCCGAGCAGGATCGACTTCGTGGCCGCCGCGCCTACATAGCTGACGACGATCTCCAGATACGACACCGGCGCCGACAACAGCTCGTAGATCGTGCCGGTAAAGCGCGGAAAGTAAATCCCGAACGACGCGTTCGCGATACTTTGCGACAGCAGCGACAACATGATGAGCCCCGGCACGATGAACGCGCCGTAGCTGATGCCGTCCACCTCCTTGATGCGCGAGCCGATCGCCGAGCCGAATACGACGAAGTAAAGCGACGTGGAAATCACCGGCGCGATGATGCTTTGCATCAGCGTGCGCCACGTGCGCGCCATTTCGAACTTGTAGATCGCGCGCATTGCGTAAACGTTCATTGGTCCCCCCGCAGCAGACTGACGAATATATCCTCGAGCGAACTCTGCGTCGTGTGCAGGTCCTTGAAGCGGATGCCGGCGGCATCGAGCGCTTCCAGCAGCGCGATGATGTCGATGCGTCCGCCCTCGCCTTCGTACGTGTAGATCAGCTCGTTACCGCCCTTCGCGAGCGCGAGCGCGTAGCCGGCGAGCGAAGCCGGCAGCGTGTCGAGCGGGCTTTCCAGTTGCAGCGTCAACTGTTTCTTGCCGAGCTTGCGCATCAGCTCGGCCTTCTCCTCGATCAGCATGATCTCGCCGGCATTGATCACGCCGATGCGATCGGCCATCTCCTCGGCTTCGTCGATGTAGTGCGTGGTGAGGATGACCGTCACGCCGCTGCCGGTGAGCGAGCGCACGAGCTTCCACATATCGCGCCGCAATTCGACGTCGACACCCGCGGTCGGTTCGTCGAGAAACAGCACGCGCGGTTCGTGCGACAGCGCCTTCGCGATCAGCACGCGCCGCTTCATGCCGCCCGACAACGTCATGATCTTGTTGTTGCGCTTTTCCCATAGCGACAGGTCGCGCAACACCTTCTCGATGTAGGCCGGGTTCTTCGGCTTGCCGAACAGGCCGCGGCTGAACGAGACGGTGGCCCAGACGGTTTCGAACGCATCGGTGGTCAGCTCCTGGGGCACGAGGCCGATCAGGGAGCGGGCGGAGCGGTAGCCGGTCGCGATGTCGCAGCCATCCACCGTCACGCTGCCTTCGCTTGCGTTGACGATCCCGCAGATGATGCTGATGAGCGTGGTCTTGCCCGCGCCGTTGGGGCCGAGCAACGCGAAAATTTCTCCAGGGTGGATCGCCAGATTGATGTTCTTCAGTGCTTGAAAACCGCTGGCATAGGTTTTCGACAGATTCGTGACCGAGACGATTGGCTGCATGGACTCGACGATGGCAGACACCGCTGTTGAATGAAAGGAAACGGCGCACCCGCGCGCGCCGCATCCGCAATGTAATGGAAAGTGCAAAAGCGTGCAGGGGGCGGGAAGCGGCGTGCCCGTCATCGTTGGAGCGCTGCCGACCGCCCGCTGGAACGGGCGAGCCTCGCCGCGGCGCTCGCAACGCCGCCGCCCGAGGCACGGTGCTTGCGGCCGTAAAGGGCGTGAGCGGCACAGCGCTTACGTGGCTCAACCCCTTTTTTGTGGAGACGAATCATGAAACGCATGACGAAGACTATTTTTGCTTCCGCGCTCGTGATGGCATTGTCGGGCGGCGTCTATGCGCAGGCCGGCGGCGGCGCGGGTGGCGGTGGTGGCGCGGGCGGTGGCGGTGCCGGCGGCGGGGCCGCGGGTGCGGGTGCGGGTGGTGGCGGCGGCAACGGGGTCGGCGCTGGCGGCGGAACGATGGGCGGCGCCGGTGGTACCGCGACGCCGGGCGTGGGTCCTGGGTCGGTCAAGACACCAGGGAGTTCCGGCTACGGCTCGCCGGGCACAACGGCCACCGGCGGCGGCATGGGTACCGGCACGGGCGCGACGCCCAACAGCCCGTCGACCCATAACCCGACGGGCGGGCGCATGAACAACACGACGCGCAGCGGCACCGGTATGAATAACGGCGCGACGCAGAACGGACAATGACGGACGTCGGCGCGCGTGGGGCGGCGCGGCGTGCAAACGTCGCGCCGCCCTCGCCCGTCAGTTCGCGGCGCTGACCTTGCACCGCCGCATGACAGCGTCTTTTCGCTGTGAGTGGCGGCGTTCGCGCGAATGGACGATATACCCGGCTTACGCTCGACTTCGTGGCGGCCACTTCCCGCTGTATTTCTCACGCCGGGTGTCTCCGGTCACCACCGGCAATCCCGCCACCAGACGTAACGTTTACCATCCGCTTTGTTCGCGTCGTTCCGAGTATCAAAATCCTTATGAGATTCACGCTCAGACATGCCGCTACAGTCGCCGTAGCGATCGGCATGGTTTATTTCTTCGTGTTTAACCACACGCC
>NZ_DASXHN010000026.1:0-2995 GCF_036488505.1 Paraburkholderia sp.
GCCGAGGCGATGGCGCTGGGGCAACCCGTCGTGGTCACGAACTTCTCCGGTAACGTCGACTTCTGCGAACCCGACACCGCGTTCCTCGTGGACGGCGAACTGGTGCCGCTGCGCCCCGGCGACTATCTGTTCGTCGAAGGCCAGTACTGGTGCGATCCGGAAGTATCGATTGCGGCCGAACAGCTCAAACGCATGATCGACGATGCGCCGCTGCGCGAGCGCATCGCGCAGGCGGGCAAGGCACGTATCGAGCGCGACTACTCGGTTCAGGCAGTCGCGCGCGCGTATGCTCAACGGTTGACGGACATTGCGGAGGCGAACATAAAATGACGCTGCGAGTATGTGGTCCGGACATTTTTTCGGGCGATGCGGTCGGAAATCACTGCATCGGTCTTGTTCGAATGGCTGAACGTCTCGGCATGACGGCCGAGCTGTATGCAAGCGGATTCGATGAGGGAACCCACGGAGTCCGCCCGCTTGAAGCGTTATTCGACGAGGTCCGCCGCGACGACCTCGTGCTGCTGAGCTACTCGATCTTCGATCCCTGTCTCGGGCGCATTCTCGCGCTCGACTGCAAGAAGATCTGCTATTTCCATGGTGTGACCGACCCGCAGTTGCTGCGCGCACTCGAACCGCGCACCGCGCAGTTGTGCGACAAGGCGCTAGCGCAACTGCCGCTGCTCGCGGGCTTCGACGCGCTCGTCGCAAACTCGCACGGCACCGCGAAAAGTCTGGCCGGCATCGTCGACACCGATGCGATCGCGGTCGTCCCGCCGGTGTTTCCCGACATGTACGTATTCCGGCGCGAGATGCCGCGTAGGGGCCGCAAGCGGCAAGAGCCGAATTTGCTGATGGTGGGCCGCGTGGTCCCGCATAAACGCGTCGAGGACGGTATCGAACTTCTGGCGCTGCTCAAACATCGCGACTTCAACGCGACGCTCAGCATCGTCGGCAGCACGCCGAACTACGATTGCCTGAAGTTTCTGATCAACCATGCGCGGCGCCTTGGCGTACTGGAACGGGTCGACTTCAAGGGCATGCTCGACGACGCCGATCTGTTCGAGTGTTTCGAGTCCGCCAACGGCTTGCTCGCGATGAGCCGGCATGAAGGCTTCTGCGTGCCGGTGCTCGAGGCGATGCACTACGGCAAGCCGGTGTTCGTGCGCGGCGGCACGGCCGCTGAGGAAATCTGTCCGCGAGACAGCGTATTCGACGCGCATGCGGAACTGGCGGCATGGGTACCGGTGGTGATGCAGCGGCTAGGGCAATGCGCTGGCCGCTGCCCGATCGACCTCGCTTATGTGCGGCATGCCGATGGCGTTCTGCAACGTGCCAGCGACGACGTGTGGCGCGCGCTATTCAGCGGCGTCGGTGTGGCGAGCGGGTTTGCCCGTGCGCGCGCAAGTGGGGCCGCCGCTTCCGTGCAGAAAAGAAGATAGCGAGTGACGGCGCGTATCACCGGATCGCGCCGCTAAACGCGTTGCATTAAAGCGCGTTGAATCAAAGCGCGTCGCATCAAAGCTCTACTTGCCGCCGCGGTCGAAGTCGATCGGCTGCCCGGTATGCGGATGCGGGTTCAACGCAAAGTGCGCGCGCACGTACTTCTGCGACAGCGTGCACAGCAGATCCATCAACGCAATCTGCTCGGGCGGAAAGACCGGCGCGCGATCGGCGGCATCGATCGGCTTTTGCATATACCGCACGATGTCCTTTTCGAAATCGCTGACGCAATAGTCCAGCACCTGGTCGCCCTCGATCGGATACGCGGCCACCTTCACTGGCGGATGCAGCGACAAATACGTGCTGAACAGACGCTCGGCGACGAACGGCAGAAACGGCGCGTCGTCGGAATGGATCGTGGGCTCCAGCACGCCGCGCGCGGCTTCGCTATCGCTTTGCGTTTCGAGGAAAGTGGCAATCGGCTCCAGCACCTTGCCGACATAGTTTTCCCAGAACGACTGCGAGCCGACCCAGAAATTGCAATAGCACAGCGTATGCGGGGACTGCCGCGGCGCTTCGCGCAGGTTCCAATCAATGCCAACCGCGTCGAGCAGTTGCTGACTGCGCTCGACGAGCCCCGGATGCGCATGCTCACCCTGCATCCACGCGGTATGCGAGAAATACGCGAGCTGCGGAAACGGATTGATCATGCAGACGTCGGCATCGGTATTGGCCTGCACGAACTCGATGAACCGACTGCCGTCTATGCGCGCCTTCAACGCGAATTTCGGCGAAAACAGCGCGGTGAAATCCTGCTCCAGATGCATGCCCTTGCGGTACATGTCGACGAGGATGTAGAACTCGCGCCACGCGGCGTGAGCGTTGTCGCGCAGCATCAGCGGATGAAAGGCCTGTTCCGAAAGGACCTGCCCCGGCGCGTAAAGCGGCTCGAAGATCTTGATCGATGCACTCATGACAGCCCCGCGATCTGCAAATAGAAGTTTCCGGTGTGCACGTTCTGCCGAAACAGCGTGATCGATGCGTTCGGCACCAGCACGTTGGGAAACTTCGACAGTGGAATATTCAGCAGATACTGTGAGATCACCGAGATCGGCCCCGCATGACACACGGCGGCGATCAAGCCCGGCTCGTCCGCATGCCGCAGCACTTCTTCCTCGACCCAGTTCACCGAACGCGCGGCCAGTTCAAGATGCGATTCGCCGCCCTCATAACGGTCCGACAGATGCTTGCCCCAATCGGGAAACGCCAGCCGGAAGTCTTCCGCTTTCCATGTCGCGAAGCGTCCCGCATTGGTTTCGCCGAGACGGCTATCGACCGTCCAGTCGCACTTGCCATTGAACAACACCTCGGCGGTTTGCAACGCCCGCCGCCAGGGGCTCGAAAAAACCCGGTCCGGCACGAGGCCGCGTTCTTCCATCAACGCGCGTAGCTGCGCGGCCTGCTGCATCCCGTGTTCCGTCAGCTCGTCCTGTTCGGTCGAGTTCAGCAGGCCGGCCACGTTGGCGAACGATTGGCCGTGGCGAATCAGAAGAAG
>NZ_DASXHN010000402.1:0-30086 GCF_036488505.1 Paraburkholderia sp.
GGCCCGTGCCAGAACGTGGCCTGCGGCGAGCCGCCGGACAATTTGCCCGCGGCCTCGTTCCATATCTGGAAGAAGCGCAGGTTATACGGTGGCGCCGAGTACTTTCGAACCACGGCTTCGACGTATTTCGTCCACACGTCCACATCCACCGGTGCCGAATTCGAATCACCCGGCACGCTCGCGTTCCATTTGGGCGTATAGCCCAGCAATAGCAGCGAGCCGATCCCATTGCGTTCGTTTCGAATCAACACCGACGGCAGATCGCTATCGAATGCAGAGCCGGTCCTGTCGATGCGCATGGCCTCGCCGCGCCGATCAGGTTGACCTGGACCCACCGAGTCGCGTCCCCAGCTGATCCCCATTGCGCGCCACATTTCGATGTCGGCGGCCGAACCGGCCCAGCCATTGGTGCCGATCAGGTCCGTTATCATCCGCGCGCGCGCACGGGGCGGCGGAGCATCCTGCGTCAACGCGCGCGCGGGCGCGACGTAGGACAACGGTACGGCCGCCTCGGCGGCCAGCGCGGCAAGCAAGCGCAACGCACGCCTTCTGCCGGCACGGGTCTTGACGCGATCCATATTCGTGTCCGTCGACCGCTAGCTGGCCGACGCGCTCGGCGCCAATTCGGTCAGCCGGTCTCCGGTCTGCCCGTAAAGGATTTCGAGAACTTGCTGGGCCGCACGCTCCCAGCGAAACTCGCGCGCGTGCTGCAGCCCCATCGCCCGATAGCGTCGCCGAAGATCGGCGTCGCTCATCATCTGCGCGATCTTCGCGGCAATATCGTCGGCGGACGTCGCGTCGCAGTACATCGCTGCATCGCCGCACGCTTCCGGTATCGAGGTACGCGCCGACGCGATCACCGGGCAGCCGCAGTACATTGCTTCCAGAGGCGGCAAACCAAATCCTTCGTATAGGGACGGAAAAACCAGGCAACCCGCGTTCTCGTACAGCGATTTCAGCTCCTCGTCCGACACGAAGCCCGCCCACACGACCTGCTGTGAATGCAGCGCATGATCATCCGCGCCATCGTTATTGAAGATGCGCGGATTCTTTCCGCCGACAATGACGAATTTGACCGCCCCCAGATGGCCGAGGCGCTCGATTGCATCCAGCACTCCGCGCAGGTTCTTGCGCGGATCGAGACTGCCCACCACGACGCAATAGGCGTCTTTGGTCAGTTCCAGACGCTTCAGCACCGAAGGATCCGGGACGATCCGGTCGAGGTGGTCCGCACCAGGGCTCACGACTTTTACGCGCGATTCGTCGATTTTCAGATGGTGACAGATACGCGTCTTGGAGAAGGTCGACACCGTCAGAATCGTCGCATGCGTGCGTGGCAGCATCGCAAAGCACACGCGGTACCACATGCGGAATTTTCTGGAAAAGCCTTGGGGCACGTCGCACACCGCCATGTCATGAACCATGACGATCTGCCCGCGTTTGAACAGCGGATTCGTATTGCACAGATTGAGCAGCGTGACACCGCGCGCGGCGATCGGCAACGTGATCTGTTCCCACAGCGTGCCACGCAGCCACGGAAAACGCCGTCGTGGCTCGAGCAGCGCCCCGGGCGCCACCGCGTTCGCCGGCATGAATACTTCCGGCTTGTCACCAGGCGCGGCGCGCATCTGCATCGCTCTCGTCAGTTCATACGCGACGCGCTGAACCCCCGTGACGGGCTGCGAAGTGAACTTTCCGTTGATTGCAAAAGCCATCAGGTTCTCCGTTTTATGCCGTCGGGTGCAGTCACGTTACTTTTCGCGGTCGATAGCATCACGCTCCATGCGGTGCGTGGGGCCCGGCGCCGGGCTCGCCGAAGTCGCTGGCGTAGTTCGTCTCATAGCCGTAATTCTTCGTGCTTCGACGCAGCGGAATACCGTTGAACACGGCCCCCGCGATGCGCCCTTCGGCGCGCTCCATCTTTTTGACGGTATCGGCGATTTCCTCTTCGCTTTGCATGCCCGAGCGCAACACGAGCAATGACGAACCGGCGTCGCTCGCGATGATCGACGCGTCGGTGACGGCAAGAAACGGCGGGGTATCGACAATCACCAGATCGAACTGGCTCGACAAGCGCTCCAGGACTTCCTTGAAACGCGGCTTCATCAGCAGCGCCGCGGGATTTTCCGGACGCATTCCGCACGACAGGAAGGTCAAGCCGTCGATACCGGTCGCCCGCAATGCGTTGCGCAGCGGCATGCGCTCCGACAGGACTTCGGAGAGGCCGCCACGATTGCTTTCGTTGAAGAGCGATGCCAGATGACCGCGTCGCATATCGGCGTCGATCAGCACGACACGCGCGCCGGTTTCCGCATGCAGACTCGCCAGGTTGGCGGCGACGAAGCTCTTGCCTGCGGAAGGTGTCGGGCCGATCACCATCACGATGTTGTTGCGCGCATGCGCCAGATCGCGCGTGACCGCGGTGCGAACGCCGCGCAGTGCTTCGACCGACGTATCGTGCGGGAACCGCGCGGCAAGAATCCGGTTGTTGTCGCCCGCATTGAATTGCAGATCGTGCATGCCTTTCTGCAATGGCGGATTGGCCCGGGCCGCCGCGGCTGGCAGCGATTTATGCCCGAGGCTGGTCGTCGTGCGGTCGATCAGTTGCTGCTGTTGGCTGAACAGGATTTCGCCGAACACCGGCACGCTCATCTGACGCTCGATAAAGCGCGGATCGGTGACCCCGGTCAACACGTGGCGGCGCATGAACACCAGCACCACGCCGGACACGACACCCAACACCAGTCCACCGCCCAGCACGAGCAACGGCTGCGGCATCACCGGACGATGCGGCCTGATCGCCGGGTCGAGAATGTGCGCACCGCCCGTCGTGCTGGCGCGGCGAACCTGCAATTGCTCGGCTTTCTGCACCATGCCGAGATAGATCGTTTCAGCCACCTTCTGCGCGCGGATCAGATCGACGCTCTGGCGCTCGGAAGCCGGCATGCCGTTGAAATGGGTGTCGAATTGTCCCTTGGCCTGTTTCAGTTGAGCGAGTTGCTCATCGACGTTCTGGACCCAGCGGCTTTGCGGGGTGTAACGCTCGAGCAATTGTGTGCGCTGCAATTGCAGCGTCGCGATCTGCTTGTCCAGATCGAGACCCCCTTGCAGATACGCTTGCGCCTCGTTGGTCGGTTGCATCGACTGCGAGTTCGAGCGGAAGTCCTTCAACGCAGCTTCGGTTTTCTTCAGATCCGCTAGCAGATGCGGCAACTCGCCGTTGATGAATGCAAGCGTTTTCGTGTCGTTCAATTGACGGCTTGCAATCGCGGACGCGAGATACTGCTGCCCCAGTGCATTAGCGACCTGGGCGGCCTTCTCCGGGTCCTTGTCGCGATACTCGACCTCCATCAAACCCGAGTCCTTGACCTTGTCGCCTACTTTCAGTTCGTTCGTGAAGCGCTTGACCGCGTCAAGCTCGTTCCAGCGGATCACCTGGAATTTCGTGCCGGGCCGGGCGGACAGTTCTTTTACGAGCATCGACACGCCATTGCCCTTCGCGGCTTCGCCCACTACACCGGTCACCAGAGCCTCACCGGATGGTCCGCGTAGCTCGTACGCACCGTTGTCGCCCGTGACCAAGGTCAGCTTCTCTTCCTCGAGGTCGCGCGGCACGTCGAGCGAGCCGATCCGCACGCGCTCTCCGCCCCATGCAAAAGAACTGAGGCCAAGCCATGGCGCCGACGGGTGCCCCGGTGTGGCAAATTTTTCAGCGATGTCACCGAGGATCGGAATCTTGTGCGGCGTGACCGATATGTCGAACCGGAACTGATCGATGACCGGCTGCAATACCGAGCGGCTCTCCATGACCGCCATCTCGGTCACCGGCGACGGCGCGGGGGGAGGCAGCGCTTCCTGGCTCTGCAACGCGAGCCCGAGCGCATTGGGCTCGGGGGGATCCACGCGCACGGTCACGTCCGCCGAATAGATCGGGGTGGCGATGAGCAGATAGGCAACCGCCAGTGTCAGGACCACGACCGTCGTCACGACGATCTCCCACACGTGGTCGCGCATCAGCGTGAGCATCCCGCGTGCACTGAGTTGGCGCCGGTCGGTCTCGACGGCGGGATAGAGCGAATTCTGCGGATAGTAGTCCACCGGTCTCATCCTTGCAGGTTGTTACGCAAAGCGCAAAGCGGGCACGCAATGCGTCGCTAGTCGCCTGTTACGCCGCTACCGGCCGGGTCGGCCCTTAAAAAAAAGGCCGCACGGCGAAGCGACGTGTGGGTCGGGTTTGGTCGGGGAACCGCGTTCGGGACTTCTTGAACGACGGATGGCTGCATACGCCTATTGTTTATCCACGTCGGTAATGCCAATTGTCTTCACGCGAATTCGAAATGCGAGGCCCCAATTCCCCGAATCGCGATGACAATTTACGTATGGATGGTGCAGTGAAGCATAGACTGCTAAACAAGTGCTCAATCACGGGCGGCATAAATTCGGGTGTTATTGGCCGATTCTGCGGAGCGTTTTACAGAAGCCAGCAGGTGCGGAAAGCGTTGTTGCGATCTGCAATTGGTGTAACAGAGTTATACGGGGCGCGCGATTCATCGCGCCAGAACGCTCAACGCACGCACCACGAGCCCAAACCCGGGCATTTATCGGGGTGCTGCCCCGCTTTCCTTATGATACGGCGCATTGACCGCTTTTTTGCACTGCACAATGGGCGATTTACATTCACGAAAATGAGAAAAAACTTCTTCCTTTCTATAGGTGTTAGAACTCAATTCAGCGAAATGCAAGGTAACATTTTCTGAATCATGACGATTACGCCAAAACACCCGCGCATGCCAGCCAAGCTCGTCTCACTCATTTCGATGCGCTAATCTCAATGCAGATTTTCCCGTCTGGAGATGCTCGCGTGATGAAGCACATTGGTCTGTTTGTCTTCCATGACTGCTCGATGGCAAGTACCGGCGCGATTGGCGACGCGTTCCGACTTGCCAACGAGTTCAAAAAGTCCGCCGGTGAGGAGCCGCCTTACCGGTTCTCCGTACTGTCGGACGGCGGCGGTCTCGTGACGAGCTCGTCCGGCATTTCGATCTGGACGCAGCGCCTCGAACGATATTGCCTGTCCGATTTCCACGCGTTCTTTGTCGCATGCCGGGACGTCACCGAAGTAGCGGAGTCTAACGATCGCTTTCTATCGTGGATCTCGCTGCAAGGGTCGATTGCATCGTTCGGCATGCAACAGGGAGCGAATCTCGCCGTCGTCTGCAACGATCCGTTGCAATCGACGGTACCGATCTTTCTGTTCGATGACAGCGGCGATGCAGCGCGGACCCAGAGCAATGTCACGCCCGCCGATCTCGCGATTGCGCAGATCGAGCGGGACGTCAACTCGGACACCGCGCGCAAAGTTGGCCGGATTCTGCAGGTAGGCTACGTCGAAAGGAGCAAATCCGACCTCGATGACGTCAACATCACGACGACGGCCGAAAAGATTCGCGAATCGGCTCGGTGGATCAAGGAGAACTACAGCAAGGCGATCTCGGTTGCACAAGCCGCCGAATCGGTTGCGATGAGCAAACGAAACTTTCAGCGCCGCTTCAAATGCGAGTTCGGCATGACGCCGCTCGAATACCTGCTGCGCACCCGCTTCGAAATCGTTCGCTCGATGCTGAAGAACACCGACTTGCCGGTCGACAAGATCGCGCGCCGCTGCGGAATGGGCGATGGCAATCGTCTCGGGCGACTGTTCAAGGAGCGCTATGGGATGTCGCCGACGCAGTTTCGCGCGCAACAGCATGTGGACGCCGAAGAGCGCTGGCTCACCCCTGGTGAAAGCTGGCATGCCGCGACCGAGATGCTGAGGCAGGCACCCGCCACTCTTTAACCCTCTAACTTCATTCTACGTTTGCACATCCCGCCTTTCGATTCCTTCGATTCTCCGAGGACGACATCACGCCTCGACCGCTCAGGGATAAGACATGACAATCGCTAAATCCGCTGGCCTCGACGACGAGGACACGGTATCCGCGCAAGCCTGTGCACAGCGCGAAGCGTCCACCCGTAGCGCGGCGCGAGAGCGCACACCAGCGGGGCTGCACGGCGAGGCGCCCGCCGATGGTAGTGCGCATCCGTCAGCCACGCAGCCGCCCTCCGCCGCGAGAAAGATCAAGGAGGCCGCAAAAACGCTGCTGCCGGACACGCTGTTTGTAAGCCTGCTACATCACAAATGTATCGGCCGTTATCCGAATCTGATTCGTCCGGTGACCTTCAACGAAAAGATTCTGCAACGCAACTTGCGGCCCGACCCTCGCTATATCCATCTGACCGACAAGCTTCTGGTGCGGGAATATATTGCCAGCAAGATCGGCGAGCAGTATTTGATACCGCTCATCGCCGCGCCCGACGAGTTCACGCCGGAAGTCTTCGACGCGCTGCCGAACGCTTTCGTGATGAAGGCCAATCATGGCAGTAGCTTCGTCGAGATTGTCAGGAACAAGTCGGACACGTCGTTCGAGAAGTTACAGATACTCGCCGAGCGGTGGCTGCGCACCGCTTTCTACAACATTGCGCGGGAGCGGCACTATCGGGCGATCAAGCCGCGTATCTTCTTCGAGCATCTCTTGCTGGACCAGCACGGCCAGATACCCGCGGACTTCAAGATGCACTGCTTCGGCGGCAGACCTGGGCGGCCGCTGATCTATATGCTTGTGATCTCGGACCGGTTCGGCAACGCCACGCATGGCGATGTGTACGACGTCGACTGGAATCGTCTCGACATTGCAATCGGCCCGTACAAGCGCAGCCCCATGCCCGCTCCTCGACCACCGCATCTGCAGCACGTACTGGACGTCGCAGTCCGGCTATCGGAAGACTTCGACTATGTCCGGGTCGATCTGTACGCGCCGGACAATCAGGTGTACTTCGGTGAATTGACCTTTACGCCCGGTGCGGGCGTGCTGCCCTTCACACCGGATAGCGTCGACTACGAGTGGGGCAAACTGCTTGCGTGAATGCAATGGATGCACGAGCGCGCGGCGCCGGCCGTCGCTTCGTGCTTCGCTGTGCGCAAGCGGATCGCGCGGGCAGGCGGCTTGTCGCGCTGACAAAATCTTACGTTTGTCTTCAAGGTCATCGCGTAGCATAGCGAACGCATGTACTGCGAGCGCGATGCGCTCGCATTCGTCATTCATCTGCGGAGATCGGAACATGAGTATTTTCGGCGACATCGTCCATAAACTGTTCGGCAAAGCCAAACCGGACCAACCTCCCCCCGCCGTTGAACCGACGCCTCAGCCGGCCGCCGCGCCAGCCGCGACACCTGGCGCGCCGGCTCCGGCCGCGCCGCTGACCGACGTCGACGTGGCCGCCGTGATGGATCAGCTCGTCAGCGAAAGCGGACAGACGTTGAACTGGCGCACGTCGATTGTCGATACGATGAAGGCACTCGGTGTCGACAGCAGTCTCGAGCACCGCAAGCAGCTCGCACAGGAATTGAAGTACAGCGGAGATATGAACGATTCGGCGAGCATGAATATCTGGCTTCACAAGCAGGTCATGCAGGCGCTCGCGGCGAATGGCGGCAAGTTACCGCCAGACCTGGCGCATTAAGCGTTCGTCATTCAGGCGCGGTGTCCGGTCGACGTGTCAGGCCGGACAACCTGCAACGCGGCCGTCCGCCCATCGTTGCCCGCGCAGGACATCGCGAACATCGATGGCAGAAGTGGATTGCTGGCGGTTGCACCACGCAGAAGAACGACGGGAGGGCACGAATGCGCCCTCCCGTATTGCAATTCAAGAAACGCGGCTATTGCGCCGCGGTGAGCTTGAGTCCCGGCTTCAATGGCAGTGCGGCCTCATGCGAACCCTTGCGTTCGTCCGATACCTGTTCAATACCCTTTCGGGTGACCTGTTCGAGAAAGGTCAGGCGAGCCCGGTAGTAATCGGCACGCAGTTGGGCATCGAGCACAAGCTGTTCGGCCTGAAACAGTTCCATGCGCAAGTTATTCAGCGCGCGCTCGGCCTGTTTTTCGGGAGTAGGAGCATGTTGTGAAGCCCAGTTAGCAAGCCACCTCATCATGGTGAAGCCCTCCTTGGTTCAACGCTCTGCTACGGCAGAGGCTATCAAATTCGACGCGGGACGTATGTTAATTTCTCCCGGGCGTTGCCTATCGTCCAGCTACTGTATTCCAGCGCACCATCCGCGCTCAATCACCTGATATTCGCATTTGCGGCTCGGCGCTTCTCTACTGATTCAACGGCATGACAGAGAAGAAAAAAAAGCCGGCACAGTGGAAGGCGTGCAAAAAGCAACTGCCCACTCATGCATGTCACTACGATGACACGCCGAAAGTTTAGCTATCGCCCGATGCGGACCTCAGTGCGCTGCCGATCAATTTCGATCAATTCGGATCAATCCCACACGATTCGATCATCGTGAGCCTGAGCCCTCGTCTCGGTGAAGCGCCTCGATATTTTTCGCGATCGCTCTCGCGATTTGCGTGATCTGCCGGCCTTGCTCGATCACATCCATTGCGAGCCGGAACGTCACGACATCCGCCTTGTCCGCCAGCTGAAGTTTTGCGAGCACGACCTGACGCGCGGTCATCGCGAGCTTGTCGATCGCCGGCTTCTCGTCGATAACCTTTGCGACTTCGGCCGGATCCGGCTGCTCGACCGTGCGGATCGCCTGTGCGAGATTGCGCATCACCGCGTCTGTGAACTGCAGCGTTGCCGCGTCGCGCAGGCGAACCAGGTCGATCTGTTGCGTCAGTCTTTGCTGGCCGACCGTCATCAGCGTGGTGCGGACAATCCCGCTAATACTCTCGAGGTTGCTCGCGACCTGCGTGAGTCCAACCATCTGCTGAGCTTCGTCCTCCGAATGCTGCTGCTGCGACAACCGGCCGATGTAGTGAAGAATCTCGCCCGCGAGCCGGCCGGCTTCCTTGTCCTGGTCCAGCAGAAGATTGATCTCCTCCATCGTCCCATTCGACACCATCTGAGAGCCGCTCTGCACGATATCGAGGACCTGTGCGCCGAGCCGGGTCAGTTCGATGCGCACGCGCTGCAGTCCCAGCGACGGCACGCTCAGCGAGGAGTCGTCGAGGTACAGCGGATCGCCCGCGGGTTTTGCCGCCCGCGCCCGCCCAGGCACGATGATTTGCGCGAGCCGCGCAATCGGGCCGGTAAACCAGATCAGAACCAGCGTGCTGGCCACGCTGAAAACCGTGTGGGCGTTGGCGACCTGACGCGGCGCCTCGGCCGCGAGCCGCGCGACGCCTTGCAGTTGCGGATAGGACGGCGAGATAAAGCGCACCAGTTCCGCCATTTGCGGAATCACGAAAATGCCGGCCACCACGCCAAACAGATTGAAGATCAGATGCACGACGCCCACCTGCACCGCTTCGGGCGTCTTGCCGATCGATGCGAGCAGCGCAGTGCCGCAGGTGCCCACCTTCGCACCGAAAATCAACGTGATGGCCGCTTCGAGCGGCATCAGACCTTGGCCGCTCAACGCAATCACAATCCCGAGCGTCGCCGCGGAGCTTTGCACGACCGCGGTAAATACCGCACCGACGATGATGCCCATCAATGGATTGCGCATGTCCTGCATCGCGTCGATAAACGGCTGGTATGTGCGCAACGGATGCGTCGCCTCCCCCATCAGTTGGATACCGAGAAACAGCAGCCCAAGGCCCATCACCACGCGCCCGATCTGAACCACCAGCTCGCGGCGGCCGAACGCATGCAGTGCGAAGCCGATTGCGAGCACGAACGGCGTCAGCCGCGATACGTCGAACGCGACGATCTGCGCGGTGATGGTCGACCCGATGTTTGCGCCCATGATCATCGGCACCGCCTGGCTCAGCGCCATCAAGCCGGCGGACACGAAGCCAACCATCAGCACGGTCGTGACGGTCGACGAGTTGAGCAGCGCGGTCACGGCGGCGCCCGCCGCCATGCCGCGAAACCGGTTTGCGGTCAGCACGCCGAGCAGCGACTGCAGTCTCGCGCCGGCGATCGCTTTCAGGCCGCCGGTCATGAACTCGAGGCCGAGAAGAAAAAGCGCGAGGCCGCCGATCAGCAAGCCGACGATCTCGATCAGGTTCAGCCTGACCGGGTCCAGTTCTGCCAGATACGATGTCATCCCGGTGTGTCCTTTTAGTGACGTCAAAGTGCACGGAAAGAACTACGGACGGCTCAATGCGCGGGCCGGTGCAGGCGTAACGCTGACGCAACGACCGCCTGCCGGGTCATGTTCCCGGCAGGTACTTAACGTACGGGTGGCACGCGGTGTTGAATGGAAATTCGTCGGCGGGCTTCGTATCGGTAATCCAGCCGAACCCTTGCATCGTCAACCAACGATTGCAGGCAGTTAACCCGTAGGTACAAATGCCCATCGTAGCGCCCGCTGGCGGGTGCCAATAATACCTCTATCCTCCAGATAAACCCGCTGTCATTCACCTAAGGAAGGAGGACTTATGGCAAATCGCATTGCCTACGTAACCGGCGGCATGGGCGGTATCGGAACCGCGATCTGCCAGCGCTTGCACAAAGAGAACTACACGGTCATCGCCGGGTGCGGCCCGAACTCCACACGCAAGACGCGATGGCTGGAAGAACAGAAAGCGCTGGGCTATAACTTCATCGCCTCGGAAGGTAACGTCGCGGATTGGGAATCCACGGTGAAGGCGTTCGAGAAGGTCAAGGCGGAAGTCGGCGAAGTCGACGTGCTGGTCAACAACGCGGGCATCACGCGCGACGGCACGTTCCGCAAGATGACGCACGAAGACTGGGTCGCGGTGATCGACACCAACCTGACGAGCCTGTTCAACGTGACCAAACAGATCATCGACGGGATGGTCGAGCGAGGCTGGGGCCGCATCGTCAACATCTCGTCGGTCAACGGTCAGAAAGGCCAGTTCGGACAAACCAACTACTCCACCGCGAAGGCCGGCATTCACGGCTTTACGATGGCGCTGGCGCAGGAAGTGGCCACCAAGAACGTGACCGTCAATACCGTGTCGCCCGGCTATATCGGCACCGACATGGTCCAGGCGATCCGTCCTGAAGTGCTGGAAAAAATCGTCGCGACGATTCCGGTGCGCCGCCTCGGTAAGCCGGAAGAAATCGCGTCGATCGTCGCGTGGCTCTCGTCGGAAGAGGCCGGCTTCGCAACGGGAGCGGATTTCTCGTTGAACGGTGGTCTCCATATGGGCTAGCGGAAACGGCGCCGCACCGTGGTGCGGCGCGACTGTTTGCCTGCGGGAACGTAATACGGCGCAGGCCGTTTATATGGAGATGCTGCTTTGGTCGGCGCAGCTATCCCGTCTCGGTGCCCGGACTGTTTCCCGGCGCCTAAGCCTCATGTTTACGCTGCCGTCAGCCGGGGCTCGAACGCGGGAGCTGGGTCGTCTGTAACGACGCCTATGCGCTCGTCGGCGAGGGTCTGACGGTGCTGTACGCGATCACACTGAGCGCATACCGTCATGGGAAGGCTCACACCGCACGCTTACAGCTTTGGCAAAACCGCATCGCGCGACCATGCGACGCAAGCGGAATAGCCGGCCGATATCGGAAGCCACTGCGCTTCCAGTTGCAGGATCGGCCTTCCATCGCGCGCATGTTCTTCGCTCAGCGCGATCCGCGGCTCGCGCCAGCCGTCGCCCAGCACCGAAAACCACGTCATGCCATCGCCGATGCCGACACCGAGCGCTTTCAACATCGCTTCCTTCGCGGTCCAGACGTCATAGAACGCGTGCGCACGCAGATGCACCGGTAACGCCGATACATACGCGTCGTCGCGCGGCGCAAACACCGTCGGCGTGAGCGCCTGCCAGTCGATGTCGTTGCGGGCGGCCTCGATATCGACGCCGACGCGCCCTCGCGCGGCGATAGCGATCAGTGCGTGCTGCCCCGAATGCGATACGTTGAAATCGGGCCACGCATCGGGCTCACCTGACGACGAGCTGGGGGTCGACGCGACACGGGGCCTGCCCGTGGCGTCTGGCTCGAACCGCAATGCGTCGCGCTTCACGCCGGTTCGCTCCGCAAGCAATTGACGCAATACCACACGTGTGCCCGCGTGACGCAGCGCGTCTTCGTGGCGCAGAAAGCGTGCGGCTTTCGCACGCTCGTCATCGGACAGCACCGCGAACGCGGGACGGTCGAGCGTTACGCCGAAGTCGAACGTAATGCGGAAGATTTCAATACCGGCGGCGCGCGCGCGCGGTACCTCCAGCGAACGCACATCGAAATCCGGGGCAGCGGTGGCGATCATCGAATCCATTTGAACGTAGGTCGTTGCTGGCGAGCGATAGCGAGCAGCGCACCCGCTAGCACCGCCCCCGCACCAAACAGGCGAAATGAAGGGGCACGGCAAGCTCGCCGGTAAAAGCGACGCTAGCACACTCTTCTGGTTGCGCGAACGGCTAGTCAGCACTGTTCTATTATCTTTCGACCAGTCCAGTCGTTGCCGTGACGCGATTGCTGCGAACAATGCAGCTCGTGGCCGCGCGATGCCCGTCGCCACCGCTTAACGTCAGCTCAGAGGAAAGCCATGCGCTTGAAGATCCTCGTTTGCCGCCGCCTCGCTGCACTGCTGATTGCGCTGCCCGTCGCCGCGGCTTTGCAGAGCTGCGCGACCCGGCCCGCCGATGCCGTCACGCGTACCGCCCCGTATCGGGCCGAGATCCGCCGTACCGCGCTCGGCATCCCGCACGTGAAAGCGGACGACTGGGGCAGCCTCGGCTACGGATACGGCTATGCGCAGGCGCAGGACAATCTGTGCACGATGGCCGAGGGCTTCGTCACGTACCGCGGCGAACGTTCGCGCTACTTCGGCGCGACTACGCGACCGGCTTTCGAGGCAAGCTTCGGCCAGCCCAATAATCTCGACGCGGACTTCTTTTTCCGTTTCGTCGCCGACGACGCGGCTGTCGCGCGCTACGGTAAAAGCCAGAGCGCCGACATGCGCGCGTTGATCGACGGCTTCGCTGCCGGCTATAACCGCTATCTCGCCGATCTCGCGCGCGGCGAGTTTCCAGGCGCGCACGCCGCCTGTCGCACCGCGCCGTGGCTCGGCAAGATCACGGACGCCGACATTTACCGACGCGAGTATGCGGCGAATCTGGCGGGCGGCGCGGCGCGCTTCGTCAGCGCGATTGCGAACGCGCAACCGCCGGCCCAAGTGCCGCCCTTATCCGACCGGTTGCCCGCACAAGTACTTCACGACGTACAGCCTGCATCCGATGCAGCGCTTGCTTACATCGGCGGCCATGCGGGAATCGGCAGCAACGCGCTCGCTTTCGGCGCGGACGCGACGCACAACGGCAGCGCACTGCTGCTCGCCAATCCGCACTGGCTATGGAGCGGCCCCGATCGCTTCTATCAGGCGCAACTGACGATTCCCGGCAAACTGAATGTAAGCGGCGTGTCATTTCTCGGCGTGCCGCTGATCGTGATGGGTTTCAACGACAACGTTGCGTGGGCGCATACGGTGTCCACCGCAAAGCGCTTCGGCCTCTTCAAGCTGACACTCGTGCCGGGCGCGCCGACGCATTATCGGGTGGACGGCGAGTCCGAAGCGATGACGGCGACGCAGGTGAACGTCGACGTACGCGATGCCGATGGTTCACTGCATACGGTATCGCGCACGCTGTATCGCTCGCGTTTCGGCGTGCTCGTCAATCTGGCGACGATGTCGCCAGCCCTCGCGTGGAATGCGCAGCAGGCGTTCGCGTTACGCGATATCAATGCCGACAACTTCCGCGTGATGGAGAACTTGCTGGAATGGAATCAGGCGGCTTCGCTCGACGATTTCATTGCCATCCAGAAGGATAATGCGGCGATGCCATGGGTCAACACGATCGCGATCGGCCGTGGGGACCCTCGCGTGTGGTACGCGGACATCGGCGCGGTGCCGAATGTGCCCGACGAACACGCGCAGCGCTGCACGCCGCCGGTCGGCAAAGCGCTGGCGCCAGTGCTGCCGGGTGTGCCGTTCCTCGACGGCTCGCGCAGCGACTGCGATTGGCGCAACGAGCGTGGCGCGGTGCAACGCTACGCGTTGCCGGTCGCGCAAATGCCGGCGCTACTGCGGCGCGACTACGTCGGCAATTTCAACGACAGCTACTGGCTCACCAATCCGGCCGCCCCGTTGACCGGCTTCGCGAAGATCGTCGGCCCAACCAACACGCCGCAATCACTGCGCACGCGGCTCGGCCACGCGATCGCCGGGCAATTGCAGAGCGAACCCACCGGCGTATCCGCCGATGCACTCGAGCGCGCGGCGCTCGATAGCCGCTCGATGTCGGCGTTGCTATTCAAGCAGCCGATACTCGATCGCCTTTGCAGCACCGAAGCGATCGCGGCGTTGCCGGCCGAAGCGGAAACCGGCGAGCGGCGCGCGGCATGCAAAGTACTTGCCGCGTGGGACGACACGGCCGCCACCGGTGCCGTTGGCGCAACGTTGTGGGACGAAACCTGGCGGCGCGTGCTGACCATTGCGCCTGCGCAACTTTACGCGGTGCCGTTCGACCCCGCCAAGCCACTGAGCACGCCGGCCGGCATCGCCGCCGATCCCGCCCGGCTCGCCGCCGCGCTGCACGACGCGATCGCGGCACTGCGGCGCGCCGGCATCGCGATCGATGCATCCCGCGGCGCGGCGCTGTACGTGCAGCGCAACGCCGATCGCATTGCGCTGTTCGGCGGGTGCGACGCAGCCGGCTACTTCACCGCCGCTTGCCCCGCGCATCCGTTCGATTCGAGCGGCTATTCGATGAACGTCAATCCTTCTGGCGATACCTATCTGCAGGTCGTGTCATTCGACGGCGCTCAGGTGAGCGCGCGCACGTTGCTCGCATCGTCCGAATCCGACGACCCCGCGTCGCCCCACTATGCCGACGCCACGCGCGACTACGCCGCGCAACGGTGGATGACGATGCCGTTTTCAGAAGAAGCGATCGCACGCGATCCGGCGTTGAGCGTACGCACGCTGAGTTCGGCGGATGCAGACGCGCAATGAGCGAGCGATATGACCGTCGTTTAGCTACCGATCGAGCACGAGCAGTGGAGGAAATTTCCCGTGCGAGCCGGCGTCGTGGTCGGATTACGTCATCGCCACGACGATCTTGCCGCGCACGTGTCCCTTCGCGAGCCGCTCCAGTGCGTCGGCGGTCGCATCGAATGCAAAACGTTCCGCGATCGCGACCCTCACGCTGCCTGCGTCCATCAACCGCTGGATCTCAGTCAATTGCCGGCCGTCGGGCTGTGCGGTGTAGCGCGCGGCGCGCGCACCACGGCTCGACGCCTCGGTCTGCGACGGCTCGTTGAGGGTCGAAATCAGCGCGCCGCCGGTTGCGACGACGTCCCACGAACGCTGCTGCGTATCGCCGCCGACCAGATCGAAAACGAGATCCATGCCGCGCGCAACGTCTTCGAAGCGCTGCGTGTGGTAATCGATCACGCAATCCGCGCCGAGCGCGCGCACGAATTCGACACCGTCACCGGAAGCGGTGGCGAACACTTCGGCGCCCTTGTGCTTCGCGAATTGCACCGCGAAATGTCCGACGCCACCCGAGCCTGCATGAATCAGCACGCGGCCGCCCGCTTCGAGCTTGCCGTGATCGAAGAGCCCCTGCCACGCGGTCAATGCGGCAAGCGGCACCGCGCCTGCCGTCGTCGCATCGACGGTTTTCGGCGGCCGCGCAAGCGCGCTCGCGTCGACCACGACGAATTCCGCGTAAGCGCCCTGCCCCTGGCCGACGAAACCGTACACGTCATCGCCCGCGTGCCACTGCGCGACGCCGTCGCCGACGCGTTCGACGGTGCCGGAAAAGTCCCGGCCGAGCGTATAAGGCAGCTTGTCTTCGCGCACCAACGGGTACTGTCCCGCGCGCGTTTTCAAATCGACCGGATTCGCGCTCGCGGCCCGCACACGCACAAGCACTTCGTTCGCACCCGGCTCGGGCACCTCGATTTTCTCTGCTTTGAACACCTCCGGGCCACCGAAACCGTGAATGCGATAGGCGATCATCGTAGTCATGGTTACCTCCTTGAAAGGGTACGTCACGGAAAGCGCGCAAACGGTGTTCCTCGCTATCGACTCTTACCTCCGCGATGCATCGCTTGGCGGGCATGGCCACTGCTAACACCCTGGAGGCCGAAACGCACTTCGCCACAACCTCGACGCCCAGCGTACGAGTGCCGTGCTTCGCCGCCCGAGGCACGGGATATGCGGCGCACTCATGTCCGCATGTGTATCGCGAACCCAAGGAGAACACCGTGTCACAGCACCCCCCTCATTCACAGGACCACCGACATCCCGGCCAACCGAATCCCGCTGACATTCAGAAAGCGCTCAACGGTGCGGCTTACCCGACTACGCGCGAAAAGCTCGTCGAGCAGGCGCGCCGCAATCACGCGAATACCGATATCGTCGATATCGTCGCCCGTCTGCCGGATTCCAATTTCGATAGCCCTGCCGCGGTCGAAAAAGCGATCGCGCGCATTCAATGACGTCGCCATCCACAGAGTTGGAACGGCCGCGCAAGGAGAGCGTCATGCAAAGTACTTCAGCGCACCCGCGCACTACCGGCATAAAGCCCGACGACCCGAAGTCCGAAGAATCGCGAGACATCCCGCCGGATACATTGCAAAGCAGAAAGGACCGGCTGGAAAAGAGCAAGCACCCAGAATCGGAGAACGCGCTCGAATCGTCGCAAGACAAAAATCCAATACCTCCTGAGTCCACCCGTGAGTGAACTGGCCGCGATCTTCAGCGTGCATCGCGCTGGGGGATCGAGTACCTGGATGCGCGTACAGGATTGCAATGGATAAAACCGGCGACGTACGCATCGGCATTTCCGGCTGGCGCTACAAGGGCTGGCGCGACAACTTTTACCCTGAAGATCTGGTTCAGGCAGCGGAACTGCGATATGCGGCGG
This sequence comes from Paraburkholderia sp., assembly GCF_036488505.1. GTDB lineage: Bacteria > Pseudomonadota > Gammaproteobacteria > Burkholderiales > Burkholderiaceae > Paraburkholderia. The sequence continues at coordinate 16,896 of NZ_DASXHN010000402.1, forward strand.
CATCGTTTAGCACAATCGAAATCAACGGCACGCATTACAGCCTGCAATCGCTGGATAGCTGGGAACGCTGGTATGCGCAAACGCCTTCCGACTTCGTATTCGGCATTAAAGGCGCGCGGTATCTGACCCACATGCTGCGGTTTCGCGACGACAGTGCGCGCGCTGGCATCGCGAACTTCTTTGCGCAGGGAATGCTCGCGCTAAACGAGAAGCTTGGCCCGATTTTGTGGCAATTTCCGCCTTCGTTCCGCTTCGATCCCGACGCAATGGAGCGCTTTCTGCAGATACTGCCGGCCGATACGGCCAGCGCGCTCGCGTTGGCGACGCGTCATGATGCGCGCGTCAAAACGCCTTATCTGCAGGTCACGCGCAAACGCCGGCTGCGCCACGCGGTCGAAATACGCCATGCAAGCTTTATCGATCCCGCATTCGTGAAGCTGCTACGGCGCTACGGCGTCGCACTGGTGGTGTCGGATTCCACCGAGCCCTGGCCCGTGGCCGAAGATCTCACCGCCGATTTCGTTTATATCCGGCTCCACGGCACACAAGCGAAGTACACCGGCGCCTATACGGACGACTCGCTGGACCGTTGGGCCGCACGCATCGATGCGTGGCGCAGCGGCACCCAGCCCGCCGACGCGCGGCTGATTGCGCCGGAGTTGGCGCCGCGTCGCCGGCTGAGCCGCGACGTCTACTGCTACTTCGACAACGACGTCAAAGCGCAAGCGCCGTTCGACGCGCAGCGGCTGATGGCACGGCTAGGTTTGCGTGCCTCGCAACCGGAACCAGCGCAGTGACATACCCGCATGGCGCCGCTAACCGCACTGCCGCTCAGCCCGACCGCTTACCACCATGCGCGAGCTTCTGCGCGTTCCGAAGTGCGGCGACGATACTGTCGTACACGTCGCGACGGGTCTCGGGATCCGGCGCGCGCAGCGCAAACGAAGGATGATAGGTCGCGACGATGCGCTGCGCGCCACGCTCGATGGTTCTACCGAGTGCATCCTGCAAGCGGGCATGTGAGTCGTCGAGCACAGCTTTCAAAGCGGTCGCGCCCAGCGTGACGATAACCCGTACATCGGGCATGCTGAGTTCCTGCTCCAGCCAATAGCTGCAAGCATCGATCTCCCGCTGCGCAGGCGTCTTGTGCATGCGGCGTTTGCCGCGCGCGATCCACTTGAAATGTTTGACCGCATTGGTCACGTAAACGTCGTGACGCCTCACGCCCGCTTCTTCGAGCGCCTTGTCGAGCAGCGCGCCAGCCGGCCCGACGAAGGGTTTGCCTTGCAGATCTTCGCTATCGCCGGGCTGTTCGCCCACCAGAACGATCGATGCATGGCGCTGCCCTTCACCGCCCACCGCCTGGGTCGCATTGCGCCACAGCGCGCAGCGGCGACAGTCGTTCAGCGACGCCGGCTGCTGATCGGGCTCGACATCCGGCTGTTCCGCCGACGCACCACCGCGCGCGCGCTTTTTCGATGGCCGCTCAGTCATGAGTATCGGCTCTATCGGCTGGAACGATCGCTTACTTGTCGCTCTTCTTCGGAATCTTCGCGCCGGACTTGCGCGCCTGATTCAATGCGATCGCCACGGCCTGCTTGTGCGGCTTGCCATGCTTCGTTTCGGTTTTGATGTTGTGCGAGACGGTCTGTTTCGACGTACCTTTCTTGAGCGGCATGATGTTCTCCTGTTTCGCGTTGAACCGGCATGACGAGCCACGACACACCGTGATTGCCGTGCGCGAAACGTCCAGCATTCCGCGTGCCAGGCTCGCCGTGCTGGCGGTCCCGAAATCAGCCCGCAACGCCCGCTCCCAATGCCAGTCCACCCACCAGAATCAGACTCGCCGCCCAAACCGCGTCCAGATTGAACCAGCTTCGCGATACCAGCCTGAGTCCGAGATAGCGATACACCAGCCACGCCATCGATCCACCGGCGATCAACATCGCGGCTGCATGCACAGCGGAAACCGACAGCGCCATGCGCAGACTGGCTTCGATCAGCGTGCGCGCCGCCCGATGCCCGGCATCCCGATCGCTCACGCTGCACAGTCCCAGATAAATCGGCACGAGCATCAAACCCGCCCCATGCGCGATCGCCACCGCAAACGACCACAACGCAAGACGCGAAGGCGGAATTCTCGCCAGCACCCGCGGATGACGTCGCCGTATCAGCAAAACGACACCGAAGCCGATCACGAGCATGCTCGCGCCGATCTGTATTTCGCGCTGCCACATGATCACGCTCGCCAGCATCGCGAACGGCAGCATCATCAGCAGGATCGCAAGCGCATGCCCGCCCGCGAGACACGCGAGCGCATAGTGCAGCGCGTGCGCGCGGCGCTGCAGCAACGCGTTCGACACCGCCAGCGGCCAGCCCATCGCCGGATTGAGCCCGTGATACAGACCGCTCGCGAGCACCGCCAGCCACAGACCGGTTTGTGCCGACACGCCGCCGCTCAAACGCCCACCGACGGGTAGCAGAATGAATCGGTCGAACAGTCTCCGCCTTCGAGCCGAATCTGGTGCGCGCGATATCCGTCGGAAAACGCAACCCAGTAATCGTCGGCGAGCGTCAGGCCGCCATCCGGGTCGGCGTGCGCCATCACTTGCGCAGCGGGCACGCCGTCCGGGTAGAACTGGTTGTCCCACGTCGAATAAAGCGAATTCGTCCAATAGACGCGCTTGCCGTCGCGGCTGATTTCGACCATTTGCGGGCCGCCCGCGAACGCGTTGCCATTCGGGTGCGGGGTGCGCCGCACGATCCCGCCGATACGCACCGACCCGGTAAGCCTCGGCTTGCGCGGCTCGGTCACGTCGTACTGGCGCATCTCGCCGGTTCCCCAGCAGGCGACATAGAGAAATTTATCGTCGATGGACAGATCGATGTCGGTAACCAGCGGCGGCACCGCGCCGAAGCCTTGCAGCAGCGGCGGAAGCTCATCGGCCGGCGCGGGTTCGGGCGCGATCGTCACGGTCTTTTCAATATGGAACCGCCCATCCTCGCGCCACCATGTCCAGATCGAGCCCTCGAGGTTGCTGGTATCGACGACCACGCCGATGAAACCGTACTCGCGGCTCGGATCGTGCGCGGGCCGTACTTCGAGCGCCATCTGGTGATTCGCGCCGAGATCGATCGTCTGCACGTTGCGGCGCGCGCGCAGATCCCAGAAGTGGATGTGATGCCCGTACCGGTTCGCGAGCAGATCTTCGGGCACGATGCCGTTTTCGAACTGCGGCGGCAGTGCCCATTCGCTCGACACCATATAGTCGCGCGGCAGATTCCACCAGAAGTCGTAGTGCTTCTGCTGCAAGCCGCGCTCGATCTCCCAGCGGCCGAGTACTTCGAACGTCTGGCAATCCATGATGAAAATACCGGGCGGCCCTTCGGTACCGTCTTCTCCTGCGCCGCCGAGCGTGCTCACGTAAATGCCTTCCGGTCCGCAATGCACGGTGTGCGGTCGCGAGTAGCCCGTCTTGCGGAAGATCTCTTCCGGCTCGATGATCTTGTGAATCTTCGCCTGAGTCGGATGGGGTTTCGTATCGACGATATAGATGCGTGAAGAGCGCATGCCCGGAATGATCAGATAGCGGCGTTCCAGAAAAGCGTGGCCCGTCAGCGGCGAAAGCGCGGACGAACACGCATTCCAGCCGAAATGATGAAATTCATCGCCCTTGTACGGCACCGGCACCGTGTGAACGACCTGGCTATAGGTCGGCGACCCCGGCTTCACGTCGATTACCGCGAGTGCGTCCGGCTGCGACGCATCCGGGCTCAGCAGCACCGTGTACGCGTACTCTTCCGCTGGCGCATCCATCGCGAGTTTCGGCGATGCGTGAAAAGTAGGATCTGGACGCATTCCCATGGCTGAACTCTCCTTGTCGACTGACCGCCGGTCCAGAACGTCCGCGTGCTCCGGCGCGCCGAACGGGCGCTGCGCGTGGCGGCAATCCGCGCTCTGCGCGATGCGCTACCCGGCGTGGCGCGGCGCACCGCCAAGCGCCGCATAGCCTTAAATTTGTAGTTCACGGCCGCGCTGGCGGCAACCGGGAATTTTCTGGCGCGGCGCGCGACCCGCCCAATTTACCGTTGTTAGCGCGCGCAGCCAACGAAGCAAATCCGCTACGGTTATCTGCCGCGATCGGAAACGCGGTGCCTGAACGCACGATAGCGGGTTGCCGGCAGCCGCTTACTTCTCCGCCGACGACGAATCCGCGGCGCGGTCGACGGCCTCCTCACGCAGCGGCATCACCAGCAGCGCCGTCACGATGCCGATGCCCACACCCAGCACCGTTTCCCACAACCGCGCCAACAGCACCGGCAGCGAATGCTCACCACCGGCCGCGAGCGTCACGAGAAGCGTAAAAGCGAACGCGCCGCAGGCGACGTCGTAACGTTCGGGCAGTGCCATCGCATAGACGACCATCGCGACCGATGCGGCGCACCAGATCAGCAACGGCGCATGAGCGACGACCGGCAGGAAGCACAAGGCGAGCGGGACGCCGATCAGCGTGCCGACAACACGGCGGCGCCCCCGTTCGAGCGTGCCCGCGGCGGTGCCGCTAATCACATAGACGCAGGCGGTAATCGCCCACGCCGACTCCGTCAGTCCGAACAGGCTGTTCAGCAGCACGATCGCCAACGCGGCGCTGGCCGCCTGCACGCCCATGACGAACTCAGCGGGATACCCCAGCGGCCCTCGCGCCGGCACCGTTGCCAGCGCGGCCATCAACGCGGGCTTTTCCGCCGGTCCGCTGAGCAGGCGCGGCACCACGGCCGAGACCATCGCTATGAGCGCCGCCACAACAATCGCGTGCCAGTCCACCGAACTCAGGTTCATCGTGTAGGCGGTCAATTCACCGATATAGATCTGCGAACCCAAGCCCGCGCCGAGCACACCGTAGCGCTTCAGGGCCCCGACCGCGAACGCACCGCTGATGAGAATCCACTCGCCGCCAGCGTGACCCGTGACCCGCGCGAAATGCGCGGTCGGTGGAATCGACGAAAGCACCGCAAACAACGCCGCGCCGGCCGCGACGGCCGCGCACAGCAGCGCCAGATCGCGGCTCGATTCGTAGCGGGTCGTGCGCGCTTCAGACACGCTCGCCCAGAGTGCGAAGCTTCCCGCCAGGCCGCCCAGCGAGACGGTGGCGGGTGCGATCGAAGTAAAGTCGTGCAGCGTGCCCAGCGCCATCGCGATGCCGTAAGCAGTGACAAGGCGCAGTCCTTTGATGCGTCGATGCGTGCGTGGATCGACTCTTTCGAACCAGTCCGCGACGAGCTTAAGCGCCTGATGCATGACGTGCCCTTGATATTGACAACCGGCGTATCACCGCAGAGCTTACGCCGGATCCGACACCGCATGTTCACGCAGGAGAGATTCGCCCCGCCAGCCGCAGCCATCCATCTGAACATGGGCAATCTCGCCGATAGCCGCGTCGCAGATCGCGAAGCACTTGTGCGTCGAGCCCTAAAAACGACTTCTACATGCTCGTGAGGAAGGGCGCGCCCGGCAGGCATCCCTCGGAACCGTCGGCGATCGGGCGGCCCGAATGTCCGTCTCTATGCACGTCAGAAGCGCTATCCTCGATAGCTACGATGCTTGGTATGCCCGATCTTCTGCTCATCACGTGGATTTCTGATTGAGCTAAGCAAAGATATGGAGTGAGACGCGATGGCAAATCTGCTTGAATCGAATCCGGCTCCGGGCGCACCTGGCAATCCGCTGAACTGGAGCCGCGCGGACAAAGACGCCATCGGAACGGCGTACTCGTTGTCGAGCCAGGTCTGGTACACGACAGCAGGCGGCATCCTCACGGAAATCTACTTCCCGGATGTCGACACGCCTCAGGTACGCGACTTCCAACTGATCATTACCGACGGGTCAACCTTCTATCACGACGCGCAGAAGGACTTCGACCATCGATGCGAATGGCCGGAGCCGCCGGCCCTGTCCTTCCGGCTCACATCCCAGGCCAAAACGCAGCCCTACACCGTCGTGCAGGACGTGATCGCCGAGAAGGGTTCGGCGTGCGTGCTGGTTCGCACGAGACTGCAGGGAGATCAGAATTTCCTTAACAAACTGCATGTCTATGCGTTGTTGACGCCTCACATGGGCGGATACGGCGCCGGCAACACCGCGCATCGCGTCAGCACCGCAAATGGCGATCGCCTTGTCGCGACGCGCGACCATTACTGGCTGGCGCTGGGCGCCGACTGCGGCTTCGGCACGACGAGTTGCGGCTTCGTGGGAGTGAACGATGGCTGGACCGACATCGTCGCCAACAAGCGCTTGCCGGTCTGGAACTACGACGCGGCTTTGCCGAAGTGAATGACCCGGTGCGCGACAAGTTCAGACGTTTGGAAATCTTGGACATCGTCGGCGATGAGCGACTTCATCCTACCGTGGGCAGTGCAGTCGACGAGTTCGTCGACCAGCACTGAGCGCGATCGAAGCTCTCGACGTCGCGGTCTTCAGTTTGACGGGTCGCGAGCTTCGAAGGTTCGATTTCCGTCGCCGATGCCTCGTTCGCGGATTCCAGAAACCGCCAGTCGACGTCAGGCAACGGGCTCCTGAGGTCTGCGTGGCAAGCGTCTGCGAATAAGCGGACGGGAAGAACGAGGAAAGAGCGATCAGCGCGGCCGCGTTCGCATTCCGGCCGGCTGTCGATCGGTGGACCGTATTTACTTTCCGCCGGCCGCCTGGGTCCGGAAGCGCCATTCGGTGATCTCGTGGAACGTCTCGCCGGGCCTCAGCACGGTCGACGGAAACGTCGGCTGATTCGGCGAATCGGGAAAGTGCTCGGCCTCCAGCGCGAACGCGTCCCCCTGCCGGTAGGTCTTGCCCGATGTGCCCACCACGCTGCCGTCCAACCCGTTAGCCGTATAGAACTGCAAACCCGGCTGCGTCGTATAAAGATCGAGCACGCGGCCGCTCGCCGGATCGGTCGCGCGCGCGGCGAGACGCGGGGTTCGCTTGTCTGACGCCGGCTCGGGGTTCGCCGGCTTGTCGAGCACCCAGTTCTGATCGAAGCCGTGTGCGTAGACAAGTTGGATAAACGACGAGCGCAGCCGCTCGCCAATAACGGTTGGCTTGCGCAAGTCCATCGGCGTGCCCTGGACGCTCGCCAGTTCGCCGGTTGGGATCGACGTCGCATCGGTCGGCGTGTAGCGGGAGGCCCAGATTTGAATGGTCTGTCGCTCGATGCTGCCGCTGCCTTCGCCGGCCAGATTGAAATACGAATGATTGGTCAGGTTCACGACCGTTGGTTTGTCGGTGGTCGCGCGATAGTCGATGCGGAACACGTCGTCATCGGTGAGCGTGTACGTCACCTGGGCGGAAAGGGTGCCTGGGAACCCGTTTTCGCCGTCGGGGCTCACGTAGCTCAATTCGGCACTGACGCCGTCACGCGAATCGACTGGCTTTACGTTCCAGATCTTCGTGTCGAAGCTCGACGGGCCGCCGTGCAGCGTATTCGGTGGGTCGTTGATCGGCAGCGACCACGTTTGCCCGTCGAGCGTAAAGCGACCGGCCGCGATGCGATTGGCGTACCGGCCAATTAGTGCGCCGAAGTGGATGTTGCCGTTGAACTTCTCATAGTCCGCGAGGCTGCCGAAGCCGAGCACGATGTTCGCCATGCGGCCATGTCGGTCCGGCGTGCGAAGCTCGTTGATGAGGGCGCCATAGTTCAGGAAGCTGACCGTCAGGCCATGCGCGTTGGTCATGGTGTAGCGGGTGACTGCGTGCCCGTCGGCTGTGACACCGTACGGCGCTTGCGTGAGCGACCCCGCCAGCGACAGGCACGGTACCGCGAACAACGCCGCGCCGACGACCCGCAATATGCTGCGCGGCGTGTTCCAGAGCGCATGCCTGTGAAATCGCCCGTTCGGCATGCGCGCCGCGCTTGTAGTCATGGATGGCTCCTGCAACAGGGTGGCTTTTTGCAACGCAAACAACATGCCTGACGCATGCGCCGAAGGCCCTGCAACAAGTCGTGCTCGCCGAGCCGCCAATTCACGACGCTGAGCGAACCTGAAAAGAATGGGGCTTGGGGTTTCATCTGCGCTGCGCTTCCTCGCGTCGAATTTCACAAGGGTGATATCGCCGATATGAATGTCGGATCGGGAAGTAAAAAAACAGGGTCGCTCGTCCGCCCTTAGGTCCAATCGAGATGGACCTGCGGGACACTGAGGATCGCATCCGTTTCGCCTCCCCTGAGGTGCCGTTCGACCCACTACAACGAACTTCCGATTTCGAAGCATTGGACCCGTCACGCCTGCGATCAGTGGATTCGGCGTAAAGTCTATGCTTGTACTATCAAGCACGAGCCGCGACGGACCTGGTTCAATGGCGCCAGACTGCGGGCTTGACGAACCTGGACCATGAAGTCACGCATTCGGTCAGATACGGCATACGAACGCTGACCGCCCGATAGTTTGACGGGCCCTCTCAAACCACTCCCCGAGGAGCGCGAAAATGGTCAAAACGACAGTTGGAGTTTGGAAGTGGGTGGGGACAATGCTGACTGCGACCGTATTACTAGCTTTGTCGGGCCCAGCCTTCAGCACCAATCAGTCACAACAGCGCCAAGCCGGCAGGAACGTCAACCAGCAGGCCAAACATGAGGCACGCTCGCACAAGGTAGATTGCCGCGCCGCCAACGAAAAGAGCAACTCCCAGTGCCGGCAGGACAAGCGCGACACGAAGCAGAACGGCCGCCAGGCGAAGCGCGACATCAAGTATTGATGGCGCCTCGCAGAGTCGGGATAAATCTCATCCGTTGATGAAGCAACTGCTCGATGAGAAGTGGATCGGAGGAATTCATGCGGTTGGTCGAATGCAAGGAATTCGGGAGCGAGGCTCGCAGCAAGCCGATGAAGTGCGTCAAGTATGGCGCGCCCGGGGTAAAGCGGCAGACCGGGGCGGGAAAGATTAGGGGCGGCTTCGGGATTCTTATAGTCGGATCGTTGATCAGCGGGTGTTGCGTTTCGACCTATGGCGCCAAAGATGGCCACGACCCGATGAATCAAGCCCAGTCGTGCTGCAAGGACGACCTCCAATGTCTCGCAGAGAAAGCGATCGTTGCGGCCGACACCTATTGCAAGGATCCGATCGAGCGACTTGCGACGCACGCTGTGAGATGGACTGAGGCACCCAACGAGTTGAAATTCAGTTACTTTCGCTGGACCGATCAGCCGGGCGGCGCGATCACATACGTTGGCGATAAGGCCGAATTCCAGAACGACGTCGGCACCTATACGCCGATCATTTACCAATGCGACCTTGCCAGTGATGGTCAAACAGTGCTTGCCGTCAATGCGACCGCGGGCAGGTTGCCGCGCTGACGACGTCCGGATCCCATCAGCGATGAATCATCCCATTCGGTCGTACGTGCACGCTTAACATCGTTCACTGCTGCGGAAAGCGCTATCGGGAACCGGATTAAGGGCCTCCGCCAGAAATGTGAGTAGTTCCGACTCATGCTGTCTGCCAAGGAAGGCAAGCGGCTATGCCACCCGAAGTCGTCTAATAGTGGCCGTTCGGCATATGCGACCACGCGCAAGACCGCCTCACGGATAAGCCGGTCAACCGGTAACAAGCGTTCTTAGTCGCGCAAGCGATTCATTCACGATCTCGACGTAGTCGCGTCGCTCGGACTCGCTGACCCACTGCACAAACGCGACCCGAAAGACAGCGACTCCTGCCTCGGCTGCGAGGCTCGCGTCCGGCTGACTGACACCGCGGTCCTGGAGCGCCTGCGCCAGCGCCGCTGACAGCGTCGCCATCTTGATCAGCTCGCGCTCGCGCAGGTCCGCGTTGGCCGCGATCACGCTGCTGCGCAGTCGCGCGAACGCGCGGCGGTCGTCATCGAAGAAATCGCCGGCACTGGCCAAGGCGGCGGCGATCGCATCGACCGCTGAAGCTTCGGCCGACGCCCGCGCCAGCGCGTCGACCATCGTCTGTTGAAGACGTTCGGAGCCATTGAACAGCACTTCGCGCTTGTCGGCGAAGTAGCGGAAGAACGTGCGCGCAGTCAGCCCCGCGCGTTCCGCGATGGCTGCCACGGTCGTCTGATCGTAGCCGACCTCTCCGAATAGTTCGATGGCGGCAGCACGGAAACGGCTCTCGGCATCGGGCTCCCAGCGTCCCATTTTCTCTCTTGTGTTGACACGGAGTGACATCATAGGCCTATACTGATGTCACTTAATGACATCAGCGGATGGTCCCATGCGAATTCTCGTTACCGGCGCCTCGGGCTGGATCGGCTCAGCCAGCGTCAAAGAACTCATCTCTGCAGGACACCACGTCCTCGGCCTCGCCCGCAACGACGAGTCGGCAGCAAGGATCGCGCAGCTTGGTGCAGAGGTGGTGCGCGGCAGCCTGGACGACCTTGCCAGCCTGCGCGATGCAGCGAAGCTGGCCGAGGGCGTTATACATCTTGGCTACAACCACGATTTCTCGCAAATGGCGGCCGCCGCGCAGACCGACCGCGCTGCCATCGAGGCGTTCGCCGATGTACTGCAAGGCACTGGCGGCCCGCTGCTGATCGCCTCGGGCACACTTGGGCTAGTCCCGGGCCGCGTGGGCACCGAGAGGGATATGCCGAGCGCCGGAGTCCACCCGCGCATTGCCAACGCGGCCTACACGTTGGGCCTGGCCGATCGTGGTATCCGGTCGATCGTCGTGCGTTTCGCGCCGACGGTGCACGGTGCGGGCGGTGACCATGGATTCGTCGCGGTGCTGGCGCGCATCGCTCGGGAAAAACGCATTTCGGGCTACATCGGCGACGGCCTGAACCGCTGGCCTGCGGTGAACCGGCTCGATGCCGGCAAGCTCGTGCAACTCGCGATCGACAACGCGACACCGGGCAGTGTGCTGCATGCCGTCGCTGAAGAAGGCATCGCCACGCGTGATATCGCGACGGCGCTGGGACAGTTCCTCGATGTACCGGTGGAATCGATTCCGGTAGAGCGCGCGCAGGCTCATTTCGACTGGCTCGGCATGTTCTTCGGTGCCGACGCCCCCGCGTCCAGCGCACGCACGCGCTCACTGCTGGGCTGGGAGCCGACGCACGCAACGCTTCTGGAAGACATTGCTGCCGGACACTACCCCGGGAACTGATTGGCTGACTTGCTACGCCCGCCCATCGCCGGCGACCTGCGGAGATGCTACAAATTCGCCTCGCTGCCATCCGGCTGTTGCTCATCTACGCCAGGCGGAGTCGACACGAAAACTGTCCACATACACCGAGACTGCGGCCGGCGCTGAGCACCGGTTCAATCACCCGTCGCGAGCGAATTTCGTGCACCGCGAAGGGCGTTCGATGGTCGGGAAATGACCGCATACTTTGATCTCTTCAAAGCGGGCGTGTGGTTCGGGGCGGCGATGCGACGACCGCCATCGACGGGAACCTAACCATCGGCAGCGCTCCATATGAGCCGTGTCGGGACTTTGCTCAGCGCAAGCGTCGGCCAGTGATTCGGATGGGTCATCCTGCGCAGCGATTGGATGCTCGGCGAATTGCGCTGCAACGCGCTCATACTCTCCGGCGCGAATTCTTCGACTAGTGGCACGAACGATGGCCGGATTCGGATGAACGTCCGGTTGACAGCTCATCAGCTCAACGCGGCGGATCGTTCCTGTCACAAGAGAGGAATGTAGATGTCGGTTTCCCACTGACCCTGCGGCGTTTCCGGAAAGACGCTCAGGTAGTGAAAGAACAACGGGTGGTCTCGCAGTTCCTCTCCGCTTGCGGGGAGCCAGTCGCGATAAATCGGATAGATCGTCTCACCGACGTGGTCGGTCGATCCAATATGCCGAACCACTGCACATCGACCACCTGGAATGACAAGTTCGCGGACGCCATAGGTATTCGACGCGACAGGTTCGTCGATTTCTCCGCAAATGTCGAAGCGAAATGCATCCGCCGGTGCCGTGTCCGGATTGTTGCGCGGAATGCCAAAGGTCCTGCTCGACGAAAGCGGGGATTGCCCACTTTGCTTCCGCCAGTCGACGAACTTGCGCACGCTCTCGTTGACGAGCCCAGTCGCTCCAACGTGTTCAAGCGCGGCGACGCGGGTTTCAGAAAAGTCGACAATTCATACTTGCATGGTGAGTTTCCTTGAGAGATAGGGGACGACAAAAGTCGCACTCCAGACCTGCCAATTCGGACGCTGCCGGAACGAACTCGGCGCCGTGCCGAACGCGCGCCTGAATGCGCGGCTGAAAGCTTCGGGGCTGTCGAATCCCGCTTCGAACGCGGCATCGAGCACCGAACAGAATTCGCGCGATGCCAGGCGGTGGGCAGCCCGGCGCAAGCGCGTCAGTTGCACGTAGCGTGCAACCGGCATCCCCACATAGGCGGCAAACTGGCGATGAAAATGGAATTTCGAGAAGTTCGCAATGCGACTTAGCGCGTCCACGGACAGGTCGCCCTCGAGGTTCATCTCGATGTACGCGAGTACGGCATTGAAGCGTTTGCCGTAGGTGCTATTGGCATCAACTTGATGCTTGCATGGTCTGATTATCTGGATCGTGCGACTGGCGTTATGGTCGCTCATCGTCGAAACATCGCGCCTAGCCGCTCTTGCTCGATTTCCAGACGGTTCATACGATAGGGCCTCAGCTTATCAGCTGGTTTTTCGCCGGGCGCGAGGTCTCCAACTTTGGATCCTTTTTCGTCAGCGTGGCGCCGGAGTGAGATCGCGAAGGATTTGAGCAGGGCTGTCGAACGGCTGTTTCCGGGCCGAGCCGAGACGAATCACGCCGGAAATTTTGCTGCGTCGCAGCCGGTACAATTCGGCAAAAATCCTGCAGACACGCGAACCGATGACCGACCTCAACCGATTTCTGGCGGAAGCGACTGCCAGCGGCAAGATTCCTGGCGTATCGCTTGCCGCTCTTCGCGCGGGCACGAGAAGCGCCGAACATTACTTCGGCGTTCGCGGTGCGCACGACCGCGCCGCTGCAGACGCGGCGACCGTCTTCGAGGCTGCGTCTCTCACTAAACCGCTCGTCGCGTCGCGAGAACATCGGTGTATGTTGCGCTTCATCCGTACACCGCCGCCTGTTCTCTTGCCCTTGCCGAGGCCGCGCTAGACGGTTCCTGTCGCGGCGTAGACCCGCCATCGCATCAACCTGAACAGAAAGGCCATCGGCGCGTCAGCTTCGCGCCATCTGCGTTGCGTATG
>NZ_DASXHN010000403.1:0-26446 GCF_036488505.1 Paraburkholderia sp.
GGGTAGACGGGCGGTCGCGGCGGGGGCCGGCTCAGCTGTCCGCTTGAACCGGATAGATCAGCGTGCCGTCGGCTTGGGGTTGTGCTCCGGGCGTCATCGTCGCGGCGGGCGTATGGTGCGCGTCCATGATGTGCAGCACGGTTTCGTGGTGCATCAGCAGATAGTCCGTGATGATACGCCGGTGGCAGCGCCACCAGACCGCTTCCGAGCACATGATCGCGCAGCGCTGCCGATGGCCGCGCGCCAGAAGCTGCTGCAGCCCTTCGTCGAATGCGTCGCTCATCGCATAGTCCGCGTAATTGCGAAACGCCGGGTGCGTCCAGTACGCGTTCGGCGACGGTGCGTCGTCGCGGCGCTTGCCGCGGCGTCCGCCCAGGGTCGCGAGATGCACGTAGTCGATCTGATGCGGCGCGAGCGCCGCGGGCAGCGTGTCGCGATTGAACTGCGGATTGGTCCGCGAGCGCGGAATGCTGCGCACGTCGACGAGCAACGCAATCTCCGAGCCCTTCAGCAATTCGATGAATTCCTGCAACGGCCGGGTCGAATGACCGATCGTGAAAAAAGGGCTTTTGATAATGGCCTCACCGCTACAAAACCGCTTCCGCGACCAGCTGCAACGCGGGCGCGAGCTTTAGATACATCTCCGGCCGTTCGAGCGCGTAGCTGAGGTTGCGTTGCGCAATCTGTACGTGTTCGGTGGCCAGCGACTGAGCGCGCGCGCCTTCGCCGTGCTCCATCGCGTGAACGAGGCTGTGGTGCTGCTGATGCGCGATGAAGAGCCACTGACGTCCTTCCTCGATCGCCGATTGCATCGGCAGCATCGCGCTCGCGGCGGCGAACGGCAGCCGGTTGTTCATGTCGATCGCGCGGATCAGCGCCGCATTGCCCGAGCCTTCGACGATCAGCTTATGGAAGCGGTTGTTCATGTCGGTGTACGCGGCATAGTCGTCGAGATCCAGTTCGGATTTCGCCAGCAGCCGGTCGCCGGCGCGCAGACATTCGCCGAATGCGTTGGAAAGCTGGCGCGGCACGCCATGCTCGGCGACGAGGCGCGCGGCCATCCCTTCCAGATGTCCACGCACGGCGATCGCGTCGGCGATCTCCGCTGACGTGATGCGCCGCATCACATAGCCGCCGGCGGGTAACGGTTCGACCAGCCCTTCCTGTTCGAGCGTCGCGAGCGCGAGCCGCACCGGCGTTCGGGAAGCCTGTAGCCGTTCGGCCAGAGCGACTTCGCCAAGACGCTCGCCCGGCGCGAATTCGCCCTTCAGTATCAGGTCGCGCAGATAGACGAGTACGCGTTCTTGCTGCGATTCCATTTCTTTCTCCGGGGACGGGGTGGGGCCAGCACCTTGGGTCTGGCTGTTCACGATTGTAGATCACGCGCGAGGAAGCGGCGGTCATTGCATTCGAACCCTCGACTCGGTGTACTGCCTTGTATGCAGCGACGGACAACCGCGCGCGATGAGACGAAATGTCGATACCAGGTAAACTCCTGTGTCGAGGCGGGTAAATCCAAATAATCAAGGCGTTATATCGATTACGTCACGGTTCTTGGCGTCTGCGACATAACGCGGGTGTGCAGCGCGCTGCATACAGCACTTGAGGCTCTGAATTCTTTAGCCTATTATCCGTACTCAACGGCCGCCAACTTGCATACAGCGAAGCGGCGAATGCATCCACGCCAACCGGAGACAGGCCATGATGAATTCCCAGCACAACGAGACGATTACCCGCGTCGGCAAGGGCACGCCGGCCGGCGAACTGCTACGCAACTACTGGCAGCCGGTGGCGTTGCTCGACGAACTGCCCGCTGAGCGGCCAGTGCGGGCGGTGCGGCTGATGGGCCAGGATTTCGTCGTGTTCAAGGACGAACAGGGCCGTTACGGCATGCTCGATCGCGACTGTCCGCACCGCGGCGCCGACCTCGCGGCGGGCCGTCTCGAAGCGGGCGGGCTGCGCTGCGCGTTTCATGGCTGGCTGTTCGATGTCAATGGGCAGTGTCTGTCTACACCGGGCGAACCGGTCGGCAGCACGCTGTGCAACAAGGTCAGGCAAAGCGCCTATCCGGTCGTCGAGCGCAGCGGCATCCTGTTCGCGTATATCGGCAAAGGCGAACCGCCCGCGTTCCCCAACTTCGACTGCTTTGCGGCACCGAACGAATACACGTTCGCGTTCAAGGGGCTGTTCGAGTGCAACTGGCTGCAGGCGCTCGAAGTCGGCATCGATCCCGCTCACGCGTCGTTCCTGCATCGCTTCTTCGAAGACGAAGACGTCAGCGATAGCTACGGCAAGCAGTTTCGCGGCGCATCGGCGGACTCGGACATGCCGATCACGAAGGTGCTGCGCGAGTTCGAATCGCCGGAAATTCTCGTCAGTCCGGCCGACTACGGTTTGCGTCTGATCGCGAAACGCCCGCTGGACGACACGCAAACGCACGTGCGCGTTACCAACGTGGTGTTTCCGCAGGCGTTCGTGATTCCGATGAGCGCGGAGATGACGATCACCCAATGGCATGTGCCCGTCGACGACGAAAACTGCTACTGGTTCGCGATTTTCACGAGCTTCGGCGCGCCGACCAACAAGGCGCAGATGCGCGCGCAACGGCTGGAACTGTACGAACTCCCCGACTACACCTCGCGCAAGAACCGGCGCAACAACTACGGCTTCGACGCACGCGAACAGCTGAACGAGACGTACACGGGGATGGGTTTCGACATCAACGTGCACGATCAGTGGGCCGTCGAATCGCAGGGGCCGATCCAGGACCGCACGCGCGAACATCTCGGCACGACGGACAAGGGCATCATCGCGTTCCGGCGGCTGTTGCTGGATGCGATCGACAAGACCCGGGCGGGCGAGAAGACGCTGATGATGATCGACGCGCAGCAGGCCGCGCATCTGACGGGCCCCGCGTCGATCGACGGCATCGGCCCGGCGCACGGCTGGGACGACTACTGGAAGGCTTCCGACGAGAAGCGCCGCGCGGCCGCGCCGTGGCCCGCGCCGAAGGTTTGAGCACGCATCCCGCAACCTGAATGGAGCGCGCGGCGCGTCGAGCCGCGCGAATCGACATGTCTTTCGTAGAAAACCACGGTTTGTGGACGGATGCGCAGCACACCGCGTACGCGGATCTGCTCGAGCGGCTGAAACAGCACGACATCCAGGTCGTGCGGTTTTCATTCCCGGATCAACACGGCCTGCTGCGCGGCAAGACGCTCGTCGTCGCTGAGGCGATCAACGCGTTCAAGTCCGGGGTGACGCTGACCAGCACGCTGTTCGCCAAGGACACGTCGCATCGCACGGTGTTTCCGGTGTTCACGACGGGCGGCGGCTTCCATATGCCCGAGATGCAGGGCGCCTGCGACACGCTGATGGTCGCGGACCCCGAAACCTTCCGCATCCTGCCGTGGGCGCCGCATAGCGGCTGGGTGCTGTGCGACGTCTACTTCGCGAACGGGCGGCAGGTGCCGTTCGGCACCCGTCACCTGTTTCGCCGCGCGCTCGATCAGCTCGCCAATCACGGCTTCGAATTCATGTCGGGGCTGGAAGTGGAGTTTCATGTGTTCAAGGTGACCGACCCGCACATGAAGCCCGAGCACTCCGGACAGCCCGGCTTGCCGCCCGAGGTCGAACTGCTGTCGCACGGCTACCAGTACCTGACCGAGCTGCGTTACGACGCCGTCGATCACGTGATGGAGATGTTGCGGCGGGGCATCGATGGACTCGATCTGCAGGTGCGCTCGCTCGAAGTCGAGTACGGGCCGAGCCAGTTCGAATTCACGTTCGCGCCGGCCAAAGGCATTCGCAGCGCCGACGACATGATCCTGTTTCGCAGCGCAGTCAAGCAGATCTGTCAGCGCAACGGCTACCACGCGACCTTTATGTGCCGCCCGCGCATTCCGAATGTCGTATCGAGCGGATGGCATCTGCATCAGTCGCTGATCAACGTCAGCGATGGCGGCAACGCGTTCATGCCGGCCGACCACACCGCGTCGCTTTCCGCAACGGGTCAGCACTATCTGGCGGGCCTGCTGGCGCATGCGAAGGGCGCGACGGCGCTGTCGACGCCGACCATCAACGGCTATCGACGCTATCGCCCGTATTCGAACGCGCCCGACCGCGCGATCTGGGGATGCGACAACCGCGGCGTGATGCTGCGCGTGCTGGGCGGTGCGAACGATCCGGCCACGCGCGTCGAGAACCGCGTCGGCGAGCCGACCGCCAATCCGTATCTGTATTTCGGCTCGCAGGTGCTGTCGGGTCTGGACGGTTTGCGTCGCAAGCTGGCGCTGCCGCCTTCGGCCGACACGCCCTACGAAACCCGCGCCGAAGCGTTGCCGCGCTCGCTCGCCGATGCGATCGACGCGCTGCGTGCCGACGAATGTCTGCGCGAAGGTTTCGGCAGTGCTTTCGTCGATTACTTTTGCGAGCTGAAGGAAGCGGAAATCAACCGCTTCAATCTGGAAGTCACCGAGTGGGAACACCGGGAGTATTTCGAAACGTTCTGATGGTGTTCCCATCGTCAAGGAGAGAAGTCATGCCTATCGTCACCTACATTCTGCGCGACGGCGAGCGCCGCGAAATCGACGTGCCCGTCGGCACCAGCGTGATGGAAGCGGCGATTCAACACAACGTGCGCGGTATCGACGCGGAATGCGGCGGGTGCCTGTCGTGCGCGACCTGCCATGTGTATGTCGACGCGACGTCGACTGCGGAGCTTGCGCCGCCCGACGACTCGGAGCTCGAACTGCTCGATGGCGTAGCCACCGAACGGCGGCCTGAAAGCCGGCTCAGTTGCCAGCTGGTGGTGGTTGCCGCGATGGACGGCCTCGTCGTCCAGATTCCGGCAAGGCAGGGCTGACATCATGAAACGCACGCTTGTGACTATCGGCGCGTCGTACGCGGGTGTGCAACTGGCGGCATCCGCGCGCGAACTCGGATTCGACGGTTCGATCCTGTTGCTCGGCGACGAGCCGGACGCACCGTACCAACGGCCGCCGCTGTCGAAGGGATTTCTGACCGGCAGTGTCGCGGCGGAGCGTCTGCCGCTGCGCGCGCAGGCATTCTTCGACGAGGAACGAATTCAATGGATGCCTTCGACGCGCGCCGTCGCGATCGATCGCGAACGGCGGCAAGTCGAGCTCCACGACGGCACGCGCGTCGACTATGACCACCTCGCGCTGACCACCGGCGCGCGAGTGCGCAAGCTCGATTGTCCGGGCGCGACGCTCGCCGCGGTTCACTACCTTCGCGACTTGCGCGATGCCAGGCGGCTCGCCGACACCGCGCGCAGTGCGCGGCGCGCGGTGGTGATCGGCGGTGGCTATATCGGACTCGAAGCGGCGGCGTCGCTGCGTCAGAAGGGCGTCGACGTGAGCGTCGTCGAGACCGAGCAGCGGCTGCTCGCGCGGGTCGCGTCGCCATGGGTTTCCGACTTCATATTGCAGGCGCACAGGGAACACGGCGTGCGCTTCGAATTCGGGCGCAAAGTAGTGCGCCTGCGCGACACGCACGACATGCACGACATGGTTTCAGTCGAACTCGAAGACGGCACGTGTCTGCTTTGCGATCTGGTGGTCGTCGGCATTGGTGTGATTCCTAACACCGAACTCGCGGCCGACTGTGGATTGAAGGTCGCGGGCGGTATCGCCGTCGATACGTGCGCGCGCACCAGCGATCCGTCGATCGTCGCGGCCGGCGATTGCGCGTCGTTCGTCCCGCATTGGGCGCCCGAAGGTGCGCCCGCATGCCGGATCGAATCAGTGCAGAACGCGAACGACATGGCCAGGAAAGCCGCTTCGACGCTGGTCGGACGCGCCGAACCGTATCGCGCGTTGCCGTGGTTCTGGTCGGATCAGTACGACCTGAAGCTGCAAATGGCGGGCGTGAACGCGGGTTTCACCGGCTTTGCGGTGCGCGGCCGTGTCGAGGAAAGGAAGTTCTCGCTGTTCTACTTCCGCGATGACATGCTGATTGCCGTCGACAGTATCAACCGGCCGCAAGACCATATGCTCGCCCGCAAGCTGCTCGCCAACCGCGTGCGGATCTCGGCGCAGCAGGCCGGCGATCCGGCGTTCGATCTCAAGGTACTCGCGAATCGAAGCGAAGCGGTTGCGCCGCGAACTGCATGACGCACGCCGTTCCGGTATGCGACCCGTGATTCGCCGACGGCCGTGTTTGGCCTGCGCGAACGATAGCGATCAAAGGAGGTAAGACCATGTCAGCCGATCGTATCGATCTCAATCTGCTGCGCGTATTCGATGCGATTTTCGAGGACGGCAATCTCGCGCTCGCAGGCAAGCGTCTGAACCTCAGTCAGTCCGCGATCAGTCACGCGCTCGCGCGTCTGCGCGACACAGTCGACGACGATCTTTTCGTGCGCACCGGAAAAGGGATGGAGCCGACCGTGCGCGCGATCGAGATGGCCGCGCCGGTGCGCGCCGCGCTTCAGCAGATCAGGGCAGCGTTGGGCGTCGACCGGTTCGAGCCGGGTGTCGCGCAGCGCAAGTTCGTGGTGGCCGCCAACGACTACGTCACCGCGCTCGTCCTGGGGCGGCTCAGTCAGCGCCTGCGGGCCGAAGCGCCGCTGGTGGATCTGGTCGTGCGGCCATCGACGCGGCTCGATCTCGCGGGGCAAATCGATGTCGGCAGGATCGATCTCGCGATCGGCATCTTCGCCGACGTGCCGCCGCGCTTCCGTTCGACCCGGCTATGGGAACAGTCGGACGTGCTGCTTCTGAACCGCGAGCATCCGCTCGCCGATCGCGCTGTTACGCGCGACGATCTGCTCACGTATCCGCTGGTGGCAATCTCACAGGGTGGTGAGGAAGAGGGCGCGGTGAGCGGCTTTATCGTCGAACGTGGCCTTGCGCGGCAATCCGAGATGTTCGATCGTGCCGCGCTTGATCGCGCGTTCGCCGACGCGGCCGAGGTGCCGCGCATGCGCATGGCCGTCGCGCATTCGCTCGTGATCCCGGCGCTGCTGCGTCATAGCGATATGCTGGCGCTGGTTCCGTCGTCGCTGGGCCGCGAACTCGAGCGCTACGGCGAGCTGAAAATGCACGCGACGCCGTATGACTGTCCGAACGTGGCGGTGCTTGCGGTCTGGCACGAACGCAACGACGCCGACCCGGCGCTGCAGTGGCTCAGGCAGCAACTTGCCGATGTCGCGCGACAGGTTCGAACCTGCTGAGCCGGCCGCTGATCAATGGGTCGTCGGCCTGACGTCGTAAGAGATGCGTCCCGCCGGCAGAAAGAACAGTGCGATCACCGCACCGCCTTTGGTTTCCGGAAAATGGTGGCTCCCCGGCGCCGGCGCGGTCCATCCTCCGTAGCACCAGCCATTCGGACCCGCGAGCGCGGCGCCTTCGTCGAGCGGCACGACCATATTGAATTCGCCATAGGGATGCGAGTGATAGTCGCCACGGAAGCTGTTTTCCGGGTTGTTTTGCGTGTTGGCGGTGCTGTCCATCAGGACCGCGGTGATGCTGAAGAAGAAGGTTTTCGCGCACGGTGCGACGAGACGCGCGCGTCGGTATTGCGGGCCGGCGATTTCGACATCCGCCGCCCAGTCTTCGTCCACGCCGAGCCGGATCAACCGGGCCAGGTTCTTGTACAGCTCGCTGTCGACGCCATACCGGCTATTGAGCCACTGCTCGACTTCAGTGCCCGTGGTCATGTCCTTGATCTCTTCGAGAAACGGCAGACAGTAAGCGACGAGTTGATCTTTGCTGCTGATGGTGTCTGCTGACGACATGGCGGCTTCTCCCTGAACCTGAACGTTGCATTCACGATGCCATAGCGCGCGTCGCCAAAGAAGCGTATTTCCTGCACTACCGGATTGCATACGGTTCATGCGCGCGGTGGAGCCAACGCGCGCCGCGTCATTCGACGATTCAAATCGTTCAATACCTGAATGAAAACATTTCACTGCCCAGCCGCGCTCGATCGACGACAGCGATGTCATCGCTATTTCAGTGGTTTCTTCCACGAAGCGTCGACGAGGGGCAATAACGAGTGCCTCGTTCGCGAGGATCTGAGTGGCAAGTACTTCTCGCAGTTTTCTCGCCGGCCACTGTGCTTTGATGGCTTCGGGGTTTCCCTGTTGTCGGGTCGATTGCTCATCCTTAATGTCGTTGCCATCGCTCATTGCCATGTATCGGCGCCGTACTCACAGGGCGCGACCAATCGAAATCGACCTATGAAAAACGACCGATCCACTCATCCGGATGCGCGTATCGTTGACGCGGTAATCCGTTCGCGCCGCGCTGTCAGAGCCTTCAAGCAACATGCTATTGCGCGCGACGTGGTCGAGCAGATTCTCGACGTGGCGCGCAGCGCGCCCAGTAATGCGAACACGCAGCCCTGGCGGGTCGATGTGCTTGCCGGGCGAGACAAGTGCGCTCTGAGTCACGCACTGCGCTGTGCGCACGAGCAGGACCTGCATGCGCCGCTCAAGTACCTGCCGGACCTGTTGCCCTATGCGCTGAGGACCAGGCGGGAGTCGTTCGGCGCGACCTATTACGGCGCGCTCGGTGTGCAGAAGCAGGATCTGCTACAGCGCGCACGCGTGACCGCGAGAAACTTCGACTTCTTTGGCGCCCCTGTCGGGCTGATTTTCTCGATCGACTCGACGTTGACGAAGTTCAGCTGGCTCGATTACGGCATCTTCCTTCAGACGGTCATGGTTGCCGCACGAGCGGTCGGTCTCGATACGTGTGCGCAGGTGTCGTTTGCGCGATTTCAGAATGTCATCGCGGAGCACCTCGAGCTTCCGCCGGAATTCGAGGTGGTGTGTGGGATGAGTCTGGGATTGTCCGATTGCGATTCACCCGTTGGCAGCCTGGACATGGAGCCTGAGCCGGTGCAAAACTTTGCGCGGTTCCGGGGTTTCGAGTCGTAGTCGCAAGTGTGTTGGGCTAGCTCGGCGGGCGATTAGTGCCCCAGCTGCGCATGTGTTTCGCGCGGCACCGTGCGTACCGCCAGATCGCCCGGCATGCCCATGCGTTCGTACCAAAGTTCGACGAAGCCGAGAGAGGCCGGTGACAGCGTGTGTTCAGCGGGCGTAATCAGTTGAATATCGCGCGGCACCGCCGGTTGTTCGATACGCCGCGCGGTCAGCTTGTGGTAGGCGCGCGAATCGAGCAACACGGCGGGCAGTACCGCCACGCCGAGATTGGCCGACGCGAACGACAGCGCGGTCGACAGATACGACACTTCGTACGCGGGCTTCATGCGGTCGCCGCGTTCGCGCAGCGCGGCATCGATCAGGTCGCGAATGCCATTGCCTTGCTTGACGGTGATGCACGGCAGCTTCAGCACATCGTCCCAGGTCACGCGATGCTGGCGCGCGAGCGGCGAATCGGCCAGACAGATCGCGCTGATATGGTCGCGCGTCAGACATTGAAGCTCGATGCCCTCCGGTTTGCTGCCGAGCGTGCCGATGCTGAATTCCACTTCCTCGCTGAGCACGGGCACCGTCAGCCGGTCGGGTGCGACGTCCTGCATCGCCACCTCGACGTCCGGATAGCGGATACGGTAATCGGCAAGCAGCGTGGGCAGCACGGCGGCGGCAACCGATGGCGTCGACGCGAAGCTGAGCCGCCCGCGGCTGCGCTCATGAATGCCCCGCGCGCCGGCTTTCAGCACTTCGAGATCGCGCAGCATGCGCTCCGCGGTAGGCAGCATTTCATGCGCGGCCGCGGTGGGGCGCAGCGCTCGCGAAGTCCGATCGAACAGCTTGATGCCAAGCCCATCTTCGAGTTGCCGAAATGAACACTTCTCGCGGATAACGGGACAGCACCTTGCTAAGCGGTGCGCGTGCGGGCTTGCTGAGTCGGGAAAACGCTTCGGTCTCCGGCATCCGGTTTCGGATATAGATACCGATCGGGCCGATCAGCAGGCCCAATACGAACGGCAGCCGCCACGCCCACGATTCCACCGATTCTTTCGAGAACAGATTGCTCAGTACCGCCCCCATCGCGATTGCGATCAGCGCGCCGAGCGCCTGCGCGAACATCTGCCAGCTGCCATAGAAGCTGCGCCGGCGTTTGGGCGCATATTCGGCCAGCATCGCGGTCGCGGTGCCGAATTCGCCGCCGGCCGAAATGCCCAATTCTGGCCGTCTGCACAAGGAGCCGCGAGCATCCTGCGTGCCGTTGACGGTCATCGCCGCAGCGTCATCGTCGCCCGACGCACAGCCAGTTCGGCTCGTCGTGTCGAGCACGGCGGTTGCTGAGTCAGAACGGAATCGCGTCGCACGGTATGTCCGATGAAAAGGCGCAATTCATTTTTCAGGGAGAGATCGATGATTTACGTCAGAGTCAGAACCGGTGTATGGCTGATAGCGGCAGCCGCAGCCATGGCCGGATGTGCTTCCAACCCGCAGATGCAGGGCAACGGGCCATCCCAAGCCGCTGCGGTCACGCAGTCCAATCCGCTGCCCTCGCCAGACCGCGACTTCGTACAGGCGGCGTCGATGTCGAGTTCGACCGAGATCGATGCGAGCAAGCTGGCTCTTACGCGTTCGAGCGACCCGGACGTGCAGGCGTTTGCCAGACAGATGATTGCCGACCACACGAACCTGACGTTGCAACTGAAGGCGGCAACCATGGGCTCACCGGTAGAAGCGCCAAAAGACAATTCGGACGTGGCGGTAATGAATACGCTTGCGCCATTGTCCGGACCGCAGTTTGACCAGCAATACATCCGGCTCGTAGGCGTCGATGGCCATCGCAAGGCGGTTCAAGCTTTCACCGCCGAGGCGAACGGCGGGCAGGACAGTTCGCTGCGCGCGGTCGCGCAGAAAGGGCTGCCCATCATCCAGGACCATTACGAGATGGCGAAGCAGCTCGCCGCGCAAAAGGGCATCAGCGGCTGACGAGCGATGTCTGGGTTTGGCGGCACTGTCGGCAATCGGGGCTGCCAGCGCGGCACCGGCGAAATGGTGCGCGTCGGGAGCCACCGACAGCAGCTGGATAGCTTCGGTCTCTCTGAAGGATGGACGCCACCCGATGATGGAACGGAGTTTGCACATGACGTAATGACGTTTTGCGTTTCGCGGCCCATCCCGAGAGCCTGACGTCGTCTCAACGTATTGCACAAAGGAAGAGCGAACATGAAGACTGCACCCCCCACCGGCCATACCGAGCAGGACGACAAGGCGAAAGCTCACTCCGGCAAGCCGGCGACGACCAGTAGTAGCAAGCCCGGCAGCGGCCAGGGCGCGGCCAATCATACGAAGGCCGGCAAAAGCCATGGTGCCGGCGGTGGCGCAAAGCAGCGTCACGGCCCGCGTTAGCGCGTTACTTCAACGTTAGCGCCCGGCCACCGTAGCGCCTCGGGGGTTTCTCCGTGGGGCGCCGTCGGCTCCCGGCCGGGCGACAGATCAGCATATGCACGACGATAGCGAACAGTGACTGAAATGAAGCTATTCAATCACCGATCCAAAGGTTCTTCGACAAGTGCGGGACTTTACGTTTCGCCGTTCGAACAGTTTCTGAATCAGTACAAGTCGGCTCATCCTGAGGTCGACAGGCAGCAGATGGAGGGCAGGGCACTTCTTTGGGACAAGCTTCCCGACGCCGATGCGACAACGCAGGAGCCATACGGAGAAGGCCGTTTGCCACAACCCGCGTATGTCTACTACAGCGATGTCGGCTAGACGCCGTTGAAAAAACAGCATGTAAGAGTCGCAATTTTTGAGTGCGCGACTGTGCAGAACGCGTGGCGTGGTCTCGCTAGCGACGTTGCGCTCGGGCACGCGACAGCGAAGCTTCCGTGCAGTCGACCGGTAGTTCGCTGTCGGTGCCGACTTAGCCGGCCCGCGCCTGCGGGCATTCGTTCGTGTACCAGGTATTGACTTGTCGCTGCGCCGCCTCGAGATCCTCCGGATAGAACGGATCAAGGGTCCATTCGGGGTGATAGCCGGCTTTCTCCAGTGCCATTAATTCGCTTAAATTGCGCTCTCGCGTGACCGGCGCCCCGTTCCGGATGTCGGTCAAGTCGCGACATTGTGTAGCGGTGAGATGCGTTTGCCCGCCGGCTTGCATGCCCGCCGTCGTACATCCGGCGAATGCAAGCGCCAGCGCGGCGAGGATCGTCCGCTTGTGAATGGCCATCGTCATGGCGAGTCTCCTTGAAGGGAACCAGCAGACTGGCGCATGGCACGTTCCCGGCGTCGCGGCAGCGGGCCGTCGGAAACCTTTGAGAGTCAACCAAGGGGAGAAAAGCAGGAAGCAGCACGGACGCCGCCTAAGGCATAAGTGCTGATGGCTATTGCTCGTGTGTCGTGGGTTCGAACCGCGTGCCGGATTCCCACCGGCTTCACCGTCCGCCGGAGCGAGGCTCTGCGTGATGCGCTCATACACGCGGCTGACACGCTGTCGTTGGAGCACCGAAGCTTTCAGCCGATCACGAAAGACACCTAGACCGCGATCAGTTTTCTCACGCCATCCGCATCCATATCGACGCCTTGTCCGCCCGCGACGATCTCGCCACGGCTCATCACCCAATACTGGTCGGCGATGTCTTTGGCGAAGTCGTAGTACTGCTCGACCAGCAGCACAGTCATGCCCATTTCCTCGACCAGCTGACGCAGCGTGCGGCCGATATCCTGAATGATCGACGGTTGAATACCTTCGGTGGGTTCATCGAGAATGAGCAACTGCGGATCGCTCATCAGCGCGCGGCCAATCGCGAGTTGCTGCTGTTGCCCGCCCGACAGATCGCCGCCGCGCCGCGTGCGCATCTGCTTGAGAACAGGAAACAACTCATAGATACGATCTGGAATCTTCTTCGACGCCTTTTTGCTGGCCGCACCGACCAGCAGATTCTCTTCGACGCTCAGGCGTGGAAAGATGTCCCGTCCCTGCGGCACGTAGGCGAGGCCTTTTTCCACGCGCGAGTAAGTGGGCAGTTTGGTGATCGGTGTACCCCGCCATTCAATCGAGCCGCTCTTCGTGGGCACCACGCCCATCAGGCAGCGCAACAACGTGGTCTTGCCCACACCGTTACGGCCCAACAGAACGGTGAGCTTGCCATCAGGCACAGTGAGCTTCACATCCCGCAGGATGTGACTGCCACCGTAGTACTGGTTCAGGTTTTCTATTTCGAGCATATCCGTTCGACCCTTCGTTTCACCGGGCGCTTCACCGGCCCAGATAAGACTCGATCACCGTCTCGTCGCGCTTGACGTCATCGAGCGTGCCGTGCGCGAGCACGTGCCCTTCGGCCATCACCGTCACCTTGCCGGTCTTGCCGGACAACGCCGCGACGAACTCCATATCGTGCTCGACGACCAGCATCGAACAGGTTCCGCGCAGATGGTTGAGCAGCTCGGCGAGTTGCATGGTTTCGTCATCGGTCATACCGGCGGCGGGTTCATCGAGCAGCAGCAGCGCGGGCTGTTGCATCAGCAGCATGCCGATCTCGAGGCGCTGCTTCTGCCCATGCGACAACTCACCCGCCAGACGCCGCGCTTCACTCTCGAGCCCGATCAACGCCAGCGTCTGTTCGATCCGCGCCTGCGCGTCGCGATCGAGCCGCGCGCGTAAGGAAGCCCACCAGCTCTTATCGGTCTTCATCGCCAGTTCCAGGTTTTCCCACACCGGATGCTGCTCGAACACCGTGGGCTTCTGGAACTTGCGCCCGATTCCGGCGCGTGCGATCGAAGGCTCGTTCATCCGTGTCAGATCGATCGATTGGCCGAGAAACACGTTGCCGGAGTCCGGCCGGGTCTTGCCGGTGATCACGTCCATCATCGTCGTCTTGCCGGCGCCGTTCGGGCCGATGATGCAACGCAGTTCGCCGGCATCAATGGTCAGCGTCAGTGCGTTCAATGCACGAAAGCCATCGAAACTCACCGTCACGTCTTCGAGGTAGAGAATCGTGCCGTGCGACACATCGATCTCGCCCGGCCTGACGGCGCGCCCCATGCTGGCGACGCCGCTCAACGAGGTTTCAGCGGGTTGTTCGGGTAGAGCCAGATCAGGCACCATCGGGTTTTCGTTCATCGGCGGTTCCTCTTGCGCGTCACGAGTTCGATCAGCCCCATGATGCCGTTGGGCAACAACAGCGGGACCAGCACGAAAATCAGGCCAAGAAAGAACAGCCAGTACTCGGGGAAATTCGCGGTGAAAAAGCTCTTCGCGCCATTCACCGCGAACGCGCCGATGATCGGTCCAATCAACGTGCCGCGACCGCCCACCGCCACCCAGATCGCCATCTCGATCGAGTTGCCGGGCGACATCTCCCCAGGATTGATGATGCCGACCTGCGGTACGTACAGCGCGCCGGCAATGCCGCACAACACCGCCGAAACGGTCCACACGAACAGCTTGTACGCCAACGGACTGTAGCCGAGGAACATCAGACGGGTCTCGCCGTCGCGCACCGCGGTCACCACGCGGCCGAGCTTCGACGTGACGATCGCGCGCGCGCCGAGGAACGCAACGATCAACACCGCGAACGTGATCAGCAGAAGAGCGGTACGCGTGCCCGGGTGCGTGATCGGAAAACCGCCGATACGTTTGAAGTCGGTGAAGCCGTTATTGCCGCCGAAGCCCGTTTCATTGCGAAAGAACAGCAGCATCGCGGCGAAGGTCATCGCCTGCGTGATGATCGACAGATATACGCCCTTCACCCGCGAACGGAACGTGAAGAAGCCGAACACCCATGCCACCACCGCCGGCACCATCACCACCAGCAGTAGCGCGTAGCCCAGATGCTGGGTGCCTTGCCAGTACCACGGCAGTTGGTGCCAGTCCAGAAACACCATGAAGTCGGGCAGGTCGCTGCCGTACTTGCCGTCGTGACCGATCGCGCGCATCAGGTACATGCCGATCGCGTAGCCGCCCAGTGCGAAGAACAGCGCATGTCCGAGGCTCAGGATGCCGCAGTAACCCCACACCAGGTCGAGCGCCAGCGCGGCGATCGCGTAGCACATGAATTTGCCGGCGATGGTCATCGCATACGCGGACAGATGCAGCGCGCTCGTCTCGGGCACGACTAGCGTGGCGAACGGCACGCCGAGCCCGAACGCGATGATCAGCGCGACGAGCGCGAGCCACGCGCGGCGCGACAGCAGCGCCGGACGCGGCGGCAAGCCGAGCGCGAAGCCGGATTGCGCTTCGCGCGGCGCCGCCTGGCCGGCATTGGCGCCCACGTGAGCCGGTGAAGTCGCAGATGTCATGTCATGCCTCCGCGCTGCGGCCCTTCAAGGCGAACATGCCCTGCGGACGCTTCTGAATGAACAGTACGATCAGCACGAGTACCGCGATCTTCGCGAGCACCGCGCCCCAGAACGGTTCGATCGCCTTGCTGACGAGACCCAGGCCGAAGCCGCCGATCACCGTGCCGGCCAGTTGACCGACGCCGCCCAGCACCACCGCCATGAACGAATCGATGATGTAGCTCTGCCCGAGGTCCGGACCGACATTGCCGATCTGCGACAGCGCGCAGCCGCCGAGACCCGCGATGCCCGCGCCGAACGCAAACGCATACGAGTCGACCCGCGCGGTCTTCACGCCGACGCACGCGGCCATCCGCCGGTTCTGCGTGACGGCGCGCACGAACAGTCCGAGCCGGGTCTTCGTGAGCACCGCCCACGCGATGCCGACGACGATCAGCGAAAACGCGAGGATCGCCAGCCGGTTGTACGGCAGGATCAGGTTCGGCAGCACGGTGACGCCGCCGCTCATCCACGACGGGTTGATCACCTGCACGTTCTGCGCGCCGAACAGCATCCGCGTCGCCTGGATCAGGATCAGGCTGACGCCGAAGGTCGTCAGCAAGGTTTCGAGCGGACGTCCATAAAGATGTTTCAGCACCAGCCGTTCGAGCACGATACCGACCAGCCCGGCCGCCGCGAACGAGGCCGGCACCGCGAGCAGCGGGTACCAGTCGAACGCGCCTGGCGCGAAGCGCTGAAACAGGTTCTGCACCACGTAGGTCGCATACGCGCCGATCATCAGGAATTCGCCGTGCGCCATGTTGATCACGCCGATCAGCCCATACGTGATAGCGAGGCCAAGCGCCGCGAGCAACAGCACGCTGCCGAGCGACAGGCCCGCGAACAGCGTGCCGGCAATCTGGCTGCGGCGCTGGATCGAGTCGAGTTCGTCGATGCCGCTTTGCGCGGCGGCGCGCACCCGGTCGTCCGGTTCGTTGAAGGTGCCGTCCGGTTTCTTTGCGACGAGCGGACGCAGCAGTTCGTTCATGTCGAGGTCGTGGCGCGCGGCGACCAGTTGCACCGCTTCGAGACGTTTGGCCGTGTCGGTGTCGTGCAGCGCCGACATCGCCCATAGCGTGTCAAGACGCTTCTTCAACGCCGGATCGGTTTCCCTGGCGCGCGCCGCGTCGACCAGTGGTTTGATCGACGGATCGGGGTTTTGCAGCAACGCGGTGACCGCGGCGTCGCGCGTGGCGAGATCCGGCGAGTCCAGCTGTTGGCCCGACAGCGCACCCGCCACCTTCGAGCGCAGCAGGTTGTTCAGCGTGACCGGTTGCGCGTCGCCGGCGGCGACGGTCTTGCCGGTGACGGCGTCTTTCGCGGTGTCGCCGTCCTGCAGCAGCAGGTTGCCGGAATCGGTCGCGAGCGCGCTGTCATCGGAGAGCGCTTTGAGTACCGCGAGCGATTGCTTGTCGTGATTAGCGATCAGTTTGTCGATCGCCGCGGATTTCGCGTCGAAGTCGTCGCCGGCGAGCGGCGCGACATCAGCCTGGGTGAGCGCGCAGGCAAGGGGACTCACGAGCGCGAGTACGAGCGATAGCAATAACGTTTGGCAATGAATGCGCGAGATCATAGGCGAGTTCAAGCGGACTGCGGGGTGGGCCCGTTGTCGGCGAGCGATGGCGTCTTCGCCATCGCTCATCGCTCAGGAGTTCAGGCGACGCGGCGGCGACGGAGGAAGTCGGGAATCGAACTCACCACATCCGGCTTGCTCGAGTTTCCGGCGATAAACGGACTCCACGGCTGCGCGCGAACCGCGGTCTTGGTGCGCCACACGACGTTGAACTGGCCGTCCGCGCGCACTTCGCCGATCATCACCGGCTTATGCAGATGGTGATTGCCGTCCATCGTCAGCTCGAAGCCGGAAGGCGCGTTGAAGGTCTGGCCGATCATCGCCACACGCACCTTGTCGACGTCGATGCTCTTTGCTTTCTCGACGGCCTGCGCCCACATATGGATGCCGACGAAGGTGGCCTCCATCGGGTCGTTCGTCACGCGCTTGTCGCCGCCGGGCAGATTGTTGTCCTTCACCCACTTGGCAAACATCGCCTTGAATTTGGTGTTCTCCGGGTTGCGCAGCGACATGAAGTAGTTCCACGCCGCGAGGTTGCCAACCAGCGGCTTGGTATCGATGCCGCGCAGTTCTTCTTCGCCGACGGAGAACGCGACCACCGGCACATCCGTCGCCTTCAGCCCCTGGTTGCCCAGTTCCTTATAGAACGGCACGTTCGAATCGCCGTTCACGGTCGAGATCACCGCGGTCTTGCCGCCTTGCGAGAAGGTCTTGATGTTCGCGACGATGGTCTGATAGTCGCTGTGGCCGAACGGCGTGTAGACCTCCTGGATGTCGGTATCCTGCACGCCTTTCGACTTGAGGAACGCGCGCAGGATCTTGTTGGTCGTGCGCGGATACACATAGTCGGTGCCCAGCAGGAAGAAGCGCTTGGCGCCGCCGCCTTCCGCGCTCATCAGGTATTCGGTCGCCGGAATCGCTTGCTGATTCGGCGCGGCACCCGTGTAGAACACGTTGCGCGACATCTCTTCGCCTTCGTACTGCACCGGATAGAACAGCAGACCATTCAGTTCCTCGAACACCGGCAGCACCGACTTGCGCGACACCGACGTCCAGCAGCCGAATACCGCCGCGCACTTTTCCTGCGTGAGCAACTGCCGCGCTTTCTCGGCGAACAGCGGCCAGTTCGACGCCGGGTCGACCACCACCGGCTGCAACTGGCGGCCCATCACGCCACCGCTCTTGTTGATCTCCGCGATGGTCATCAACGCGGTGTCCTTCAGCGACGTTTCGGAGATCGCCATGGTGCCGGACAACGAATGCAGGACGCCTACCTTAATCGGGCCTTTGTCGCCGCTTTGCGCAAAAGCGGAAGGGATCTTGCCCACGACTCCTGCGACCCCGGTTGCCGACGCGACCTTCAGAAACTCACGCTTGTTCATTGATCGTCCTCTGCTATTTAAAGTTGGATATGGTCTTGGATACAAGACGGGTTCACTAATGCAACTTCCAGGCCAATTAGGGATCTGCCCGAACCGCAAGCCTTTACGTCATTCGCACCCGCCAGCGTTGCGGCGGGGCGCGTAATGGCGGTGCGAATGTGACGCTAGGTTGGTGCGTGATGCACGTGCGCGGGGACCGGCACTACGCTTCCTGGTGAGTCGCATAACGCTCGCGCGCGGTGTGCATCATATAAAGCGTGATGCGTTTGACCTCGGCCTGACTTTCCGCAATGTGTTCGCGGATCATCTGCTGCGCAGCCACCGCGTCACCGGAGAAAATCGCCGTGAGAATGGCCGCATGCTCTCCATACGTCGCGGCGATACGCGGCTGCTTGGTGAAGTCCAGCCGACGGATGATGCGGATGCGCTCAGTCACCTCTTCGTGAATCCGCGCCATCTCGTTGTTGCCTACCGCGGCGACGAGACGCGCGTGGAACGCTTCGTCAAGCGATGCGACGGTGGCGGGATCATCCAGTTGCTTTTGCGCAGGAACGCACCAGATCTCACGTAGCACGTCGAGACGCGACGCGAGATCCAGCTCGACGATCTTCGCGATCGCCGAGGTTTCCATCATCACGCGCACCTCGTACAAATCCTCGAAGTACTTGAAGTCGAACGCGCGAACCTGCCAGCCGCTCTTGAAGTTGACATCCACATAACCTTCGCGCTGCAACCAGAACAGCGCTTGCCTGACGGGTGTGCGGCTCACCTGCATCCTCGTCGCGATATCGCCTTCGCTGAATTTATCGCCCGGCAAAAGGCGGAAATCGAAGATGTCGGCTTTGAGTCGCGTATAGATTTGTGCGGCCAGGTTGTTCGCGTTCTTTGCCGAGCCGGCCGGCGTCCTGCGGTCCACCATAGGTCATTCCAGGGGCGTGATTGGGTAAGGGCGAAAGGCTATTCCAGCGACACCAGCGGATCGCCGGCACTGATCATCATGCCCGGCTTGCAATGGAACGTTTTTACGATGCCGTCGTGCGGCGCGGCCACGTGAAACTCCATTTTCATCGCCTCGAGAATCAGCAGCGGGTCTCCCGCGCTGACTCGCGAGCCAGCCTCGGCGATCAGCTTCCACACGTTGCCCGTGATATCGGCTGAGACGGTCGAGCCCGACAGTTCCGCGACTTCGATCGGTTCCGCATGCGAATGAGCGGCTACGCCCGCGTTGCTTTCTTCGTTGGCCCAGTGGGCGACTTCCGCATCAAACGCGTGTTTCTGGTTCGCGCGGAAAGTCTCCAGTTCGGGCTGGATGCGATTGAGGAATGCGTTGTATTCGCCCAGGTCGAATACCTCTTCCTCGATTCGCACACTGCTGCGTCCTTCGCGGAAGTCGCTTCGCAGCACGTCCAGTTCGCTTTCGGTGACCGGGTAGAAACGCACCTGATCGAAGAAGCGCAGCAGCCAGGGTTTGCCGTCGACGAACACTTCGTTCTTGAGGAACTTGTTCCAGATCGGCAACGTTCGTCCGACCAGCTGATAGCCGCCGGGTGAATCCATCCCGTAAATGCACATGTAGACGCCGCCGATACCGACCGTGCCTTCGGCGGTATAGGTGCGGGCGGGATTGTATTTGGACGTCAGCAGCCGATGCCGTGGATCGACCGGCACCGCGCACGGCGCGCCGAGATAAACGTCGCCGAGGCCCAGCACCATGTAGCTGGTTTCGTAGAGGATGTCGCGCACCTGGTCGCGCGATTGCAGACCGTTGATGCGCCGCATGAATTCGGTATTGCTCGGCAACCACGGCGCGGTGTCCTTGACCGATTGACGGTAGCGCGCGACGGCGTCGAGCGTGGCGGAGTCTTCGTAAGCCATCGGCAGATAGACGACGCGGCTGGGCACCTTCATCGTTGCGATACCGGTGAGCGTCGCGTCGGTCGCGGCGAGGGCCTCGACCAACGCACGCTGGCCGATCACGCGCGAGTCGTAACGCACCTGCAACGAGCGTACGCCCGGCGAGAGTTCGAGCACGCCGTCGAGCGCGCTGGCGCGCAACGCTTCCATCAGCGCATGAATCCGGAATCGCAGGTTCAGATCCAGCACGTTCTCGCCGTACTCGATCAGGATGTAGTTATCGCCCGCTTGCCGGAACACGGTCTTCGGACGATCTCCGCTCGCCGGCGCGTCGAACAGGATGGGCGAGCCTCGCTGCATGGAGAACGTCGGCGCCATGGCGGCCGGGACGGTCCAGTCAGCAATGAAACGATCCTGGCTTTGTTCGAGCCGCAGCGCTTCGTCGAACGTCATTTCGCGAAACCGGATCGTGTCGCCGGGCTTGACCTGCCCGACTTTCCACAATTCGGCTTTTGCGATGGTGGCCGCGCACACGAAGCCGCCCAGACTCGGGCCGTCGCGCGTCAGAATCACCGGCATGTCGCCCGTGAAGTTGATGCTGCCGATCGCGTACTCGCAATCGTGCACGTTCGACGGATGCAAACCGGCTTCACCGCCATCGGAACGCGTCCACTGCGGCTTCGGACCGTTCAGACGGATACCGAGGCGATTCGAGTTGTAGTGCACCTGCCAATCGCTGGCAAAGAAGGTTTCGATCGATTCAGCCGTGAAGAAGTCGGGCGCGCCGTGCGGCCCGTAGAGCACGCCGATTTCCCAGCTCTTCCCATAAGCGGGGACCAGCGACGCGGGCAGCGGTGACGGGGCGTGCTGTGGAGCGAGGTCGGCCATCGACGCCAGCTGCGTGTCGACGATCGGCAGCACGTCTGAAGGACGCAGCGTGCGGCCTGCATGACCGCCGAATTGACCGAGCGCGAAGGTCGAGCGGCTGCCGAGATACAAGGGCACGTCGAGGCCGTTGCGTATCGCCACGTAGGTCCGGCAGCCGCTCGTCGCCTTGCCGACGCGCAGTGTCTGGCCGGCCTTGACTTCGAGCGGCGCCCAGAAGACGAGCGGCGTGCCGTCGAGGTCGCCGTCGGTCGGCGCGCCGGTCAGCGCGACGACGGTGTCGCGATGAAAACGCAAGGTCGGACCGAGCACGGTCGTTTCGATCCCGGCCGCGTGGCTCGCATTACCGACGATGCGATTCGCGAGGCGGAAAGCCCAGTCATCCATCGGACCGGACGGCGGCACGCCGATGTCCCAGTAGCCGGTCCGGCCGGGATAATCCTGCACCGTGGTATAGGTGCCCGCGTCGATGACTTCGACGACGTTCGGCCGATAGGTGAAGCCGTCCAGATAGCGTGTCGAGACATCGCCCGACGCAAAGCCGTCGCTGGCGACGACTTTGCGCAGATAGTCGAGATTCGTCGCGATGCCGGACAGACGCGTCGCTTCCAGCGCGCGCGTCATCGCCGCGATCGCCGCGGCGCGATCGTCGGCATGCACGATCAGTTTCGCGATCATCGGATCGTAGTGCGGCGATACTTCGGTGCCGGTCTCGACCCAGCTGTCGACGCGCACGTCTTCAGGGAAAGCGACCTCGGTCAGCGTGCCGGGGCTCGGCGCAAAATTGAGCAGCGCGTTTTCCGCGTAGATGCGCACTTCGATGGACGCCCCTTTGGGCACGATTTCGCGATCAAAGACAGGCGGCTCGCCGGCCGCCGTGAGAATCATCCACTCGACGAGATCGATACCGGTCACGCATTCGGTGATCGCATGCTCGACCTGCAGGCGGGTGTTGACCTCAAGAAAATAGAACTCTTGCTTCGCCGCGTCGTAGATGAACTCGACCGTCCCCGCGGACCGGTAAGCGACGGAGCGGCCCAGGCTTTCGGCGGCGGCCAGCAGCCGCCGCCTGACGGCGTCAGGCAGATTCGGCGCGGGGGTTTCCTCGACGACCTTCTGGTTGCGCCGCTGTAGCGAGCAGTCCCGCTCGCCGAGCGCGATCACGTCGCCCCGGCCGTCGCCGAAGATCTGCACCTCGACATGGCGCGCGCGATCGACAAAGCGTTCGACGAACACGCCACCGTTCGCGAAGAACGATTGCCCGAGCCGTTGCACCGACTCGAAGGCCGCGGCGAGCGCCGCTTCGTCGTCGCAGCGGGTCAGACCGATGCCGCCGCCGCCGGCGGTGCTTTTCAGCATCACCGGGTAGCCGATCGCATCAGCCGCTTCGCGCGCGGCGTCGAGGTCGGCCAGCAATCCCGAGCCTGGCGTAAGCGGAACACCCGCTTGCTCGGCCAGTTCGCGAGCGGCATGCTTCAGACCGAACTGCTCCATCTGCTGCGAGGTCGGGCCGACGAACGCAATGCCTTCGGCTTCGCAGCGTGCGGCGAACTCCGCGTTTTCCGACAGAAAGCCGTAGCCTGGAATGATCGCCTGCGCGCCGGTCTGCTTGGCCGCGGCGATGATCAGGTCGCCGCGCAGATAACTTTCCGCCGCGGCGTTGCCGCCCAATGCGACTGCGACGTCGGCTGCACGAACGTGCAGGCTGTTGCGATCGGCGTCGGAATACACCGCCACCGATCGGATATTCATGTGCTTGAGCGTGCGCGCGATGCGACAAGCGATCTCGCCGCGATTGGCGATCAGTACCGTATCGAACATGACAACCTCGGGATCAGGAATGGGAGGGCGCGGCGGCCGCGCGCTGGCTGGCGAGCCAGGCAGCCCAGCCACCCAGTTCGGTGATGTCGCGCGCGCCGTGCAGTCCATACGGCTCGCAAATGAAGCCCTTCACCTGTCGCCCGTCGGCGAGCGTGACGGTGCCGATGCCTAGCGGTGCGGGAACACCGGCGACGAACGAGCCGAAGGCTGTCGCGGGCACGTCCCACAGTTCAAGCTGGATGGGCGCGCCGCTGTCCGAGCGCAACAAGCCCGGTTTGGGCGGCGTCGTATTGGCCAGCGCAAACAGGCGATAGTCGGCGGAGGTCGTCGTGCTCTCGACGAAACGCGCGTCGCGGCTGGTCAGTTCGTGATTGAGCGGCATGCCACGCAGATGCGCGCCTACCACGGCGACACGGATCATGTCGGCTGCGTCGCCGCCAGCGGCGAGCGGCGCGGTGCCGGGCACGAGCGGCAATCCCGTCGCGCCGCGCGATAGTCCAGTTGCTTGATGCCATTGCGCGGCGAAGCGCGCGAGCGCGCGCTCCCGCCACGCGTCGCCGATCAACGTGATGCCGAACGGCAAACCGTCTTCGCGAATATTCGCGGGAACCGCGATCGCGCTCCAGTCGAGCAGGTTGACGAAGTTGGTGTACTTGCCGAGATTGCTGTTCAGCCGTACCGGGTCGGCCAGCACCTCAGCGATCCGGTAGTGCGTCGGCGCAGTCGGTACGAGCAGCGCATCGAACTGCGACAGCACCGCGTCGGCACGGCGCTTCAGATCGGCCAGGCGGTAGATCGAGTCGAATGTATCGGCCGCCGAAAATTCTTTCGCCTTGAAGATGATGTTGCGGACCACCGGATGAATGTCGGCTTCGTGCGTGCCGGCAAACTCGCGGATCGCGGCGAAACGTTCGGCGACCCATGCGCCGTCGTAAAGCAGCGCGGTGACATCGTCGAACACGGAAAAGTCGATCGGCACACAGGTCGCGCCGCGTGCTTCGATGTGTTGGACGGCCGTCCTGAACGCCTGCTCGGCGAGTGCGTCGCCGAAGAATTCCGGTGCCGCGGGAATGGCGAAGCGCGGGGCCGCGGGAACGTTCCAGGCGAGCGCATCGGCGGGCGCGCGGCGTGACAGGCCGTCGGTCAGATCGAGCGCGGCAGCAATGTCGTACACCAGCGCGGCATCGTCGACGGTGGTCGCGAACACCGACACGCAGTCCAGCGTGCGGCACGCCGGCACGACCCCGCTGTTGCTGAGCGCGCCGCGCGTGGGTTTCAACCCGACGATGTTGTTCAGGCCGGCCGGCACGCGTCCCGAGCCTGCGGTATCGGTGCCGAGCGAAAACGGTACGATGCCCCGCGCGACTACTGATGCGGAACCCGAGCTGGAACCGCCGGAGATGTAGTCGGGATCGAAAGCGTTAGTCGGTATGCCGTACGGCGAACGCACGCCCACGAGTCCCGTGGCGAACTGGTCGAGGTTGGTCTTGCCGATGACGATCGCACCCGCGTCGGTCAGCCGCTGAATGACCGTTGCGTTGTGATCGGGCGCGTAGGCGAATGCCGGGCATCCCGCGGTAGTGGTGAAGCCGGCCGCGTCGATGTTGTCCTTCGCGGCGAATGGAATGCCGTAGAGCGGCAGCCTGGTCAGATCGCCGTCAACAGCTGCGAGCTTTTTTTCGAGTCGCGCGAGCTGGGAAGCAAGCGTCGTATGCGTCGCTACCGATATCCACGCGGGATCCGACTGCGGCAGGTCGCCAACAAGCTCGTTGAGTAACTTTGCGGGCGTGGCGCCACCCCGGTACGCGTTCTGCCAGTCTGCAATCGTCCATCCGCGCATCTCGTATTTCCTCTTGTGTACAAGTTTTCAAAAACCGTACTCAAGAGTCATGCCATGTTGGCGACAACGGCGGGAAGTCCTTGGCCGACCGCGGTTGTGGTCTTTATCGACGATCCATTCGGGCGCGGCAAGCATGCACACGTCTGGCGCAGCGTGCGCAACCGTTGGGCTTGCGCGTTTGCATTGGTGCGTGCTGCTGGCTCAGCGCGTCGCAGCGGGCGCAGACTGCCGCAGTTGTTGCGCGAGCAGGCTAGCGTGTGGCGTCAGTGCGGAGAAGTCGCGCGCGCACAGGTAGAGCCGCCGTGTCGCCCAGGTTTCGGACAGCGGCAGGATCGCGAGATCGCGGCGCAGTGTCCGGGCCAACTCGTGCGAGAGGATCGATATGCCGACGTCCGCTTCGACGTGCATCGCCACGTGTTCGATGTTGCGCAAGCGGATGCGGTAGTCGAGCTGCCGGCCGAGGCGGGATGCATGCTCGCCCAGATGCGTTTCGAGCGCCGAGTCCGCCAGACCCACGACCGGCTCGCCGAGGATATCGGCAAAGGCCACAGCCGAATGTTCAGCCAGACGATGCGCATGGCTGACGATGACCACCAGCTGATCGTCGGCGAGCAGATGGGTTTGCAGCGCGCCCAGATTCGTCGTGTCCGCGACGATACCCAGATCGGCACGGCTGTCCGCCAGCAACTGCACGATGTCGGCGCTAGTCCGCTCGTCGAGATCAATCGAGAGATCGCGATGCGCGGCGAGGAACTGGCAAAGCCGCGGCGGCAGGAACGCGGCCATCGCGGCCGTATTGGAAAGCAGCCTGATACGGCCTTTGAGCCCGGTTGCGTAGGTTCGCAGCTCTCCGCGCATCATTTCGACCTGACCCAGGATCGAACGGGCATGACGGGCCAATGCATCGCCCGCGGCGGTCGGACTCACGCCACGGCGATTGCGTTCCAGTAACGACGCGCCCAACGCGGCTTCCATGTTGGCGATGCGTTCACTGACCGAGGCGAGAGCCAGGTGCATCGTGCGCGCACCTTGTGTCAGGCTGCCGCATTCCACCACGGTCAGGAACAGGCGCATGTCCGTCAAATCGAAGCGCATCGTCAGTGTTCCTTCGTGTGTTCCTTCGTTCGGATTTTCCGGAGTCTAGCACCGGAATTGCCCAATTGTGCCGATCGGGCGTCGCGCCTACCATCACTGACATGGACACGTTTCTTGTGGTTTTTTTCGCGGGAATAATGGCAGGTGCGATGAACGCGCTGGCGGGCGGCGGCTCGTTCGTCAGCTTGCCTGCTTTGATCGCGGCAGGCGTGCCTCCGGTTCTGGCGAATACTTCCAGCACGGTTGCGTTGTTCCCCGGCGGATTGGCAAGCGCATGGGCATATCGCGACGGCCTGCGGCCGGTGGGCTCCGTGTCACTGCGCGCGCTTGTCGCGGCGACGCTATGCGGCGGCTTCACCGGTGCACTGCTGTTGCTGCGCACGTCATCGGCGGCATTCACGTTCGTGCTGCCGTGGCTGTTGCTGGTCGCGTCTATCGCACTCGCGTTCGGGCGACGCATTGGCAACGCGTTGCGCGCGCGCTGGCAGATTCACGCGCACGCGGTACTGGTGGTCCAGTTTGCGCTGGGTGTCTATGGCGGATACTTTGGCGGCGCGGTCGGCATCATGATGATCGCGATGTGGGGATTGCTCGAGAACTGCGACGTCAAGCAGCTCAACGCGCCGCGTACGCTGTTGGTCAGCACGGCCAATGTCGCGGCGGTGCTCGCGTTTATCGTGGCCAATGCGGTGCGCTGGCCGGAGACGCTGCTCATGCTGATGGGCGCAATCGCGGGCAGCTATTTTGGCGCCCGTGTCGGGCGG
>NZ_DASXHN010000069.1:0-9393 GCF_036488505.1 Paraburkholderia sp.
TACCGTATTTTTCGAGACAGCAAATCGCAAGTTTTGAGGGACGGACAGAAGTGTCGTTTCAGGCTGAGTACGGTCCAGGTATTCGGGCACGCCAGGTGCTCGGCCGCTGGCACGGAGGCAGCGCAAAACGCGCTCCCCAAACCGGAGACAATCGTGAAACGGACCATAGTGGCAATAATCAGCGTCATTTCCGTCGTTGCCAGCGCAAGTGCATTGGCACAAACCAACACTCAAAACGGCGCAGGCCCGAACACAAAGCCGGCCCCCGCGACCGAGAACACAGGCCGCGCCGCGGACACCGGCAGCAAGCCCGCCAGCGGCACCTTGATGCAGCAACGCGAGAAAGGCATGTCGCCCCAGGCCGCATCGGGTGGCGATGCAACCGGCAAGATGAAACAGTGAGATCGGAGTCGCCTGGCTAGTCACAAGCCTGCTTGCCGGTGTGACCGGCTCGCGAGGCCGCAGCACAATGCTGACCGCGCCAGGCACGAGCGTTGCGCGATCGTCGCAACCGACTTCCATGGAGACAGCAATGGCTGGCGACAATGCATTCAAGCCCGGCGAAATCGTGAAGACGTCCGGTATCTATTCGGTGGTCCACGATGACGGCAAGGGCACCTTCGAAGTGACCTGCGTGGAGGGTGAGCACTTCCCGCCAACGCGCAGTGGCCAAGGCGCGCATTACGAACTCAAATACGCGGCGACGCATTCGCATCGACACGGCGAGCTGAAAGGCAGCGAAATGCAGGGCAGTTAGCGCTGCGTCGCAACAGCGCGGCGCATCGCGGCGGTGTATGGCTTGGCGAATGCGCCGGTAGCTTTCCCACGGATCTGAAGTGAGCGCGTGTTGGCGAGCGGTCGACTGTGTGATCCGCAACGGGAGAAAGCCGCTCGCGTCAATCGACAATTCGTTCAGTTGCAGCCATCTATGCGTCCGACGCGGGGGTACCGGCCGCTGCTCAGCTTACGCGCCGCGAAACACGACATCTGTATCGTCAAACGCTGGAATCGGTTGGCTACGAAAGCCGGTCAGTCGTGGCGGGTCGACGAGACCTACGTGAAGTAGCTGAAAAAAGAATGGTCCGCATCGGCGGACCGTTTTCTGCGCTATACCGGGTGCGCCGAGATGTCAGACTGGCTGAATGTTAGCCGCCTGTTTGCCCTTCGGGCCCTGCTTCACTTCAAAGGTCACCTTCTGATTTTCCTGCAGTGACTTGAAGCCGCTGCTCTGGATTTCGGAAAAGTGCGCGAAGAGGTCTTCGCCACCATTATCCGGCGTGATGAAACCAAAACCCTTTGCGTCGTTGAACCACTTCACTGTACCGGTTGCCATTTGCCTGACTCTCTCCAAAGACCGATATGTTTGCGTCCCGGACGGTTGTCCGTCGCACGTAGGGTCTTTTTAACAGAGGGAGAATGCTCTGAACAATTGGCGTTTCCGAGAGTGGGCGCGGACATTAACTCGTCACATTTGGCGACTTTGGCTGGAGAAACGTTGAGTGGCATCGGCGGTGGTATCCCGAAAAGCACACCGTGTAGCAGTTGAGCGCTTTAGCTGCGAACAGATATCTGCATCGCAAACCACCTGACCCACGCGGAATGGCGGAATCTCACGCGGTGAGTGATCTCAAGCCCACCGATTATTTGCTCCCCAGTCGGCTGCACGCGTTATAAAGAACAGCCCGCCGCTTTCTCGGGCGTCAGCGGTTACGCAAAGAGTCGATGTAGCGGCTTCGGCCTGCTTCGTTCATCTGTGCCTGCATTTGCCGCACCAGCACGAGCTGCTGGACGGTCAGCAACGCGTTGATCTCGCGGTGGGTGTCGTCGCTGATCGAATGGATCCGCTCTTGAAGAAGGTCATCTGGTCCGTTAGGGTAGCTATTGATCAGTGACTGGATCGCGTCGTGGTGCCGCTGTAGCAGCACTGCAACTTCGGTGCGCTGCTGTTGTGACAGCTGTAATGTCGTGGTGAGCCTATCGAGTTCATTGTCGATCGAATGCGCGGCATGTCTATGTTGCAGCCGGTTTCGCAGGTCGGCCGCCGGCGACGATGCCTGCTGCGCGAAGCCGCAGTTCACCGCTCCCGCCAGCAATCCAATCATCGCGCACGCGCGCATCACATTCATAAGGCGATATCCCCGTTTCGAATGCCGTCGAACGGACTCGACGTCTGACGGAATGTATTGGTGAATTGCTTGCCAGGCATGATGGCCAGCGCCCAGTCACGCCCTCGTGAAATTGGCCACGCGGGTTTCGCCGGCCCTTTGGTTTGGGCAGGACTTGCGCGGGCGCCAGGACGGGACGGTGCGTGTGACGAAGCTTGGTAACGCTATGGTTGAGTGGGAGCGGCGCCAGTCGAGTCCGGACTCGTGGAAAATTGACGGCCCCGATGACCCTGAACGCGGCCCTTCGCCGCTGGCGTGCTCGCCGCGACTGGCCGCTGTGGCGGGTGATTCATGAACGCAAAATTGTCTGCTATCGCGGCGTTCGATTGGTCCGGATTTGACTGCGCGAAAACAGAAGTAACGTATACAAGGCACGCAATGCCTGGCGCGAAAAGGAGTCGAGTCATTTGCAGAACCTGTGATTGTCTTGACCTGTTAAAGGTAGCACCCGACCGTCAGGTACCGTTACGTGCTGACTAGCTTTAATACTTGACCGCCCATACTGACGCCGATACTAGCGGCAGGCGCTGCGTGATAGCCGGGCGTGCACATCGCTGCGAACGGGCGCAGGGTCATAACTACCTGGTGTTTTCTGGTTCGCTTCTGCTCTGAGCGCTGCAAACAAAAAAAGGCCCATTAGCAGACCCCGGCAGACGTGGACCACCGATAAGACGGCCTCACAGATAAGCGGCAAGAACATTGTAGTTCGAGCCTCCTCGCGACAGGTTTCACAGTCGATTACGCAGTCTTACCCGATATCACTGAAGTCAACGGATGTCGCCGTGGAAATTCATGTGGCCGCCCACTCCTTGTTTCCTCGGGGACGGTGCTGCTGTCCGGCTCCGTGACGACAAGCGCCCGGAAAGAAAGCAAAGCTTTTCGTAGGCACCGATCTTCACCACGGGCACTGTCAAGTCGACGAGCGTGGACTGCAAGTCTGGTTCAAGGTAGTCATGGTTATCAGGTAACGCGCTTGGCTGCGGTTAAGACGGTCCCGTCATGGCGTGTGGCGATGCGTTGTTGTTAGCATGGCGCGATGACATGCCGCGTTCATCTGATGTCTGAGAAACGCAAAGTGCTGCCGGATTGGGCTGAAGTCTTGTCGCGCGCTTCGAGCGCCTTCGGCATCTCATCATGATCGTGAATGGCGCGGTCGCACGTGGGAACCTGAAAGCCAACCGCGATGCGGTTTTGCAGGCGCACTCGCAGGAAGCGGTGGCGACTTCGCCGCTGCAGGCCTACGGCACATCAACGTGGTTTGCCTTCGCCGTCGTGGTGACTGGCTACGCCTGGATGCCCGCAACGGTCGCAAAAACTTGTCCGCCTAAAATATTCGCAAGCCTTTAGACAACGTCGGCAAATCCGAGACAAGTGGTTGATGCGCAGCAGTATCTGTCTTCGGCTCATGCATAGGCAACGGCGGGGCGTTATGTTTCCTTCACGCTACTGAGCCCGTTTAGCAAGGACGCCACACGTGCCCCTCAGCGGCCCGGAGTTCCGGTTGTCCACACGATTGTTCACTGCGACGCCCAGAGATTCAATCCGCACCAACTAACCCGCCTCACTCAGGAAGTAGACTAGTCCGAGCATGAGAAAGCCCGGCGTTCCGAGAGGGGCGTCGCGGCTGCTTTATTGATCGATGTCATCGTGTTGTCATTGGCGCCGGTTCAAATGAATCAAACCGCCGCGCATTGTGGCGGGCGAACCGTGATGAAGATATAACGCGCATCGCTCGCGTCGCGGGGGTACTGACATGACGTTACACATCTAGACGTTTAGATGACAAAAGGTGCCATGACGGTCCTTTGCATGAGCAGTACCCCCGGTGAGCGCCACGCTGGCGTTGACTTCTTCAAGCTCGCGTCGCGCGTGGATGGCGGTCGTCAAGCGACGCTGCGCTTGCAGAAGTCGCGATCCGCCGCCGTCGACTTACAACCACTCCGCTGCGGCCTGCAGCAACAGGACGCTGAGGCCGACGCACACACGGAGCACATTGATGCTGATCAGGAACGCTCGCGTCGTCACGCGAGACGAGGAATTTACAGGCACCTTGCGTATCGAAGACGGTTTCATTCGCGACGTGGAACGGGGCGCCACGTCAGCACGCGAGGCTGTTGACTGGGAAGGCGACTATCTGTTGCCGGGTTTGATCGAACTGCACACTGAC
This sequence comes from Paraburkholderia sp., assembly GCF_036488505.1. Taxonomy (GTDB): domain Bacteria; phylum Pseudomonadota; class Gammaproteobacteria; order Burkholderiales; family Burkholderiaceae; genus Paraburkholderia. Next base: position 4,333 of record NZ_DASXHN010000069.1, read on the forward strand.
AACCTCGAGAAGCATCTCGCGCCGCGTCCGGGAGTGCGCTGGAATATCGACGCGGCGTTCGTGATTCACGATGCGCAGGTGGCCGCGGCCGGCATCACGACCGTCTTCGATTCGCTTCGAATCGGCGCGCGTTCCGACGTGGACATGCACAACCGCGACCTGCAAACGCAGTGCACTCAAGTACTCGCACGTTTGTCAGAGAGCCAATTGCTGCGTGCCGAACATTTCCTGCATCTGCGCTGCGAAATCGCCGCGCCCGACGTGGTGGACGTGTTCGATTCGCTCTACACGCATCCGCTGCTGCGCCTCGCGTCGGTGATGGATCACACGCCCGGGCAGCGGCAATGGCACGACCGCAGTCAGTGGCGGCGCTGGCAGGAACGGCACGGCAAGCTGACTGACGAACATTTCGCGGCCGTGGTAGCCGAGCTTACGGATGGGCAGGAGCGCTACGCCGACCAGCACCGCCGCGAGATCGTCGCACGTTGCGTGGCGCTGGGCGTGGCGGTGGCGAGCCACGACGATACCGTAGTCGAGCATGTGGAACAGGCGGCGGCCGAAGGCATCGTACTCGCCGAATTCCCGACTACCCGCGCCGCCGCACAAGCCGCGCGCGAACACGGTATCTCGACGATCATGGGCGCACCTAACATCGTAAGGGGCGGGTCGCACTCGGGCAACGTCTCCGCGCTCGAGCTCGCGAAGGCGGGGTTGCTCGACATCCTGTCGTCCGATTATGTGCCATCGAGTCTGTTGACCGCTGCGTTCGAGCTCGTCGACAAGGCTGGCTGGACGCTACCGCGCGCAATCGCTACGGTATCCGCCGAACCGGCTCGCAGGGTCGGGCTGTCCGACCGCGGCGCCATCGAACCTGGTTTGCGGGCCGACTTTGTGCGCGTCAGGGTGCACGATGGGCTGCCCGTACCGCGTGCGACATGGCGGGCAGGGGAGCGCATCGTCTGACGCATGCCGGGCTGCGGTCGGGCACACGGTTACAGTCGAGCCGGCAGAGGTCAAATTCGTCTAGACGGCTCTACAAGTACACAGACCTGTCACATGCGATTTCTAGAATGAGCGAGATGGAATAGGAGTGCCGTGCCGCCCCTTAAGGAGGCCGGTGCTGAAGCTGTAATTCGTCGTGGAATCGCTCCGCACGCTTTCAATACAGATAGAGGAATATATGAAGGTCTCCAAAGTTCTAGCAGCCGCAATATATGCAGCGTGTCTCGTCGCCGGTGCGGCACACGCAGCCGGTACCTGTCCGAACGACGGCGTGGTTCGCTTCGGCGTCGAGCCGTACGAATCGGCGCAACGCATGCTGCCTGTCTACACGGACCTCGCCAAGATGATCGGCGATAAGCTCGGCTGTTCGGTGCAACTCTACGTGGCAACCAGCTATAACGCCGAAATCGAAGCGATGCGCAACAACAAGCTCGAATTCGGTGAATTCGGCCCGCTCGGCTACGTGCTTGCCCACCAGGTCGCGCACGCCGAGGCGGTGGCCACGTTCGCGGGCGAACAAGGCAAGCCGGCCACCTATTACGCGTCGATCGTCACGTGGCCCGGTTCCGGCGTCAAGACGCTGACCGACATCAGCGGCCGTTCCTTTGCGTACGCCGATCCGGCTTCCACGTCCGGCCATCTGTTTCCCGCCTACGGTCTGCGCAAGAACGGTATCGACCCGGACAAGGGCGTGAAGGGGGTCTATGCGGGCAGCCATACGGCATCGTTCGAAGCGCTGCGAAACCACAAGGTCGACGCAGGCGAGTTGAACAGCGAAGAAATCGCGAGCGCCAAGCTGCACGGCGAGTACGATCCTGCGGCCTATGTCACGCTGTGGAAATCGGATCCGATTCCGCTCGATCCGCTCGCCGTGCGCGGCGATTTGCCGGCGGATTTCAAGGCCCGTCTGGCAAGCGTCCTGAGTTCGCTGGACCTGCGCCAGTTGCCGGAGGCCGATCAGAAGTTTCTCGCGTCGAACGAGAACCCGGAGCTAAAGACGGTGCCGCAATCAGATGCCGCCTACAACCAGATTCGCGATCTTGTTTCTACGCTTCACATCGACCTGGCAAAACTGTGAATACCCGTTTCAGTGCATCTGGTGAGATTCCGCGAGACCCGGCGGCCGCGTTCGCGGCCCTCGGAACCGGAAAACGCGCGACAGCACCGCGCGCCATGCTTGCGCCCGGCGTGAAGTTAGCCGTGCATGACCTGACGATGCGTTACGCGAACGGTCATATTGCGCTGCGCGATTTCAACGTGTCGGTCCAGGCGGGTGAGATGGTGGTCGTGCTCGGCAGCAATGGCAGCGGCAAGTCGACCTTCATGAAGTGCGTGGTGGGACTGAACCGGCCGACCGCAGGCTCGGTGGAGGTTGCCGGACGCGATCTGGCGATGCTCTCGGGCCAAGCCCTCTGGCAGGCGCGTTTGCCGCTCGCGCTGATTTCGCAAAACGCCAATCTCGTCAAACGACGCAGCGTGCTGACGAACGTCTGCTGCGGGACGCTGGGCCGGCACCGCACGCTCGCGACTGCTCTGGGACGTCTGCCCCGCGAGGAAATTGAACCGGCACGAGCCTGTCTGGACGAAGTCGGTCTGCTGCATCTGGCTGGCCAGCGCGCCGGCACGCTCTCGGGCGGCCAGGCGCAGCGTGTGGCGGTCGCTCGCGCGTTGGCGCAACGTCCGCACGTATTGCTCGCCGATGAACCGGTCGCCAGTCTGGACCCTGAAGCAGCCGACGAGGTTATGCGGCTGTTGCGCCGCCTCGCTACCGAAGATGGCCTTGCGGTGGTATGCGTACTGCACCAGCCGGAACTGGCGGTGCGCTATGCCGACAGGCTGGTCGGTCTGCGCCGTGGCGAACTGGAATTCGACCGGACGGCTTCCGAAGTGTCCAGTCAGCAGATCGCGCGCCTCTATGTGGACGAACCGTCATGAACAATGCTCTTGAAATGCGCGCGCTCACCGGCTCGCCGAAGGCGCACACTGTTTGGGCGGTGTGCATCGTGGCCGTCATACTTGCCCTGTTCGTGCAGGCGTGGATCGTGGTTCAGGCGCGTCCGCAGGATCTGGTGACCGGCGCGCACGGGATGGCCGACATAATTTCGCGCGCCATGCCGCCGGCGTTCGATCAGTTCGTGCCGAATCTCTGGCCGGTGCTCGAGACGATCGATCTGGCGATTTTCGGCACCGTGTTCGGAGTGCTGCTTGCTTTCCCACTGTCGATCCTGGCGGCCGCGAATGTCACGCCGTCGAAGCCCCTCTACTATGCGTCGCGTGCGCTGATCGGCGTCACCCGCGCGGTCCCCGATCTGGTGTGGGCACTCCTGTTCGTTACCGCCGTTGGGCTCGGACCTTTTCCGGGCGCGCTTGCGCTAGCAGTCCATTCGGTCGGCATGCTCGGACGACTGTTTGCGGAAGTGATCGAAGACATGGACATGGGCCCTGTCGAAGCGCTGACACTGACTGGTGCCGGCCGCCTGCAGGTGTTGACCCATGCGGTGGTGCCGGGCGTGTTGCCGTCGCTACTTGGCATCGGACTATTCCGCTTCGACGAAAACCTGCGCTCGTCGCTCGTGCTCGGCTTCGTCGGCGCGGGCGGGATCGGCTTCCAGTTGCTGACTGCGATGAACCTGTTCCAGTACCAGACCGTGTCGTTCCTGCTGATCGTTACCTTCGTACTGGTCGCTTGCGCCGAACGCGCTTCCGCCTATCTGCGCGGCCTCGTTATGTGAGGGCCAGACAGGCGCTGCCGCTGTCACCTCAACGTTGAATCCCAAACTTTTATGCTAATCAATCATGGCGTCGCTGCCGATCCGTGGGCGCTCGGCAGCGTCTTGTCGGAAGATCCGGAGATCCATCCGACGGCACTCGTGCGCGCGAGCGACTTTGGCCGCTACACGTATCTTGGCCCACGCAGCCATGTTGCCGAATCGGTCATGGGCGATTACGGCTATGCGATGGGCGACAATCAGATCGCCCATGCGCACATCGGCAAATTCGCCAACATCGCCACCGGCGTGCGCATCAACCCGCCCAACCACCCGTCGTGGCGGGCCACCCACCATCACTTTACCTATCGCTCACGCTCATACGGGCTCTCTCTCGACGACGACGACGCCATCTTCCAATGGCGCGCGCAGGATCGGGTCGAGATCGGCCACGATGTGTGGCTCGGGCATGACGCCATCGTGATGCCCGGGGTCACCATCGGCACGGGTGCCGCTGTCGGGTCAGGCGCGGTCGTGACCAAAGACGTGCCGCCGTTCGCTATCGTTGTCGGGGTGCCGGCGCGCGTGCTGCGCTTTCGCGTCGATGCCCGCATTTCCGAGCGGCTGCAGCAGATCGCGTGGTGGGACTGGAACCCGGAGCAAATCGATGCGGCCCTGGCCGATTTTCGCACGCTTACAGCGGTCGAGTTCGCCGAGAAGTACGGCGGTTAATTCGTCGCTAACGTGCTGGTTCGCTATGCGCTGAAGTGGCGAAAATGACCTGACTGGCAATTTTCCCCGTGACAGGTGGGAAATCGCGCATTCATATCCGATACCACGTTGTGAGCGCGAACACCGCAACCGTTCTTGCCCGATGTGATTCATCTAGACGTCCAGACATTAGACGGCTGTGTCGCATGAATTTCTGGAACGGGCTGAGAACCTTTCGAACTAGTGGAGCAAATTTTCATATGGAATTTCGGCAACTCGGTCTCAGCGGCCTCAAGGTTTCGACGCTGACCCTCGGTACGATGCTGTTCGGCGGCACGACGGATGAGACGACTGCCGCGCGCATCGTCGACAAGGCACATGAGCAGGGCGTCAACTCGATCGATACCGCTGACGCCTACTCCGGCGGTGATTCGGAGCGTGTCGTCGGGCGTTGCATCGCTGCCCAGCGCGATCGCTGGGTGGTGGCGACCAAATTCGCCAGTCCGCTGCTGGAGCGTGACGTCAATGCGCGCGGTGCCTCGCGCAAACATGTGATCCAGGCCGTCGAGGCCAGCCTGAAGCGTCTGAATACAGACTATATCGATCTGCTCTATCTTCACGCGGAAGATCATCACACGCC
>NZ_DASXHN010000107.1:0-16800 GCF_036488505.1 Paraburkholderia sp.
GCTTGCCGGCCTCGACCGTATAGCTGCGCGGCGCGTCGGCGCCGTTCGTCGCATAGACGAGGAACACCGCGCCCGCGCTGCCGGTGTTGACGAAGCGCATCGTCAGCTTGCCGTTCGAGCCTTCGTCGACGCGCACGAACAGTTCGTACGGCACCGCGCGCGCCGGGCGCACGCCGGCTTCCTGCTGCGGCACCGCCTGCACCGCGGGCGGCTGCGGCACGTAATCCGGATGACGGTTCTGATCGGGCGGCACATACGCGTTGGTGCCCGGCAGCGACGGCATCGCGTCGTTCGGATTCTCGAAGTTGAACGCCGAGGTCAGATCGCCACACACCGCGCGGCGCCACGGCGTGATGTTCGATTCGCCGAGATCGTGATGCAGGCCGAAGCGCGCTTCGATAAAGCGGATCACCGACGTGTGGTCGAACACTTCCGAGCACACATAGCCGCCTTTCGACCACGGCGACACCACCAGCATCGGCACGCGCGGCCCCAGTCCGTACGGACCGGCCTGATTTTTCGCGTCACCCGCATAGATTTCGTGGGTGATGTCGACGGTGGACAAGCCGTTCGCGCTCGACGACGCCGCGAACGGCTGCGCGATGTGATCGAAGAAGCCGTCGTTTTCGTCGTAGTTGATCAGCAGCACGGTCTTGCTCCACACCTCGGGGTTCGACGTGAGGATCTGCAGCACCTGATCGATGTACCACGCGCCGTAGTTCGACGGCCAGTTCGGATGCTCGGAATATGCCTCCGGCGCGACGATCCACGACACCTGCGGCAGCGCATTGTTTTGCACGTCGCGCTTCAGGATGTCGAAATAGCCGTCGCCCTTCGCCGCATTCGTGCCGACGCGCGCGTTGTCATAGAGCGGATTGCCCGGCTGCGCGTTGCGGTACTGGTTGAAGTACAGCAGCGAGTTGTCGCCGTAATTGCCGATGTACGGGTTCTGCGTCCAGCCCCACGAACCGTTCGCATCGAGCCCGGTGCCCATGTCCTGATAAATCTTCCACGAGATGCCCGCGCTTTGCAGCACTTCGGGATACGTCGACCAGCCGTAGCCGAGTTCCGAGTTGTCGATCACCGGGCCGCCACCGCTGCCGTCGTTGCCGACCCAGCCGCTCCACATGTAGTAGCGGTTCGGATCGGTCGGTCCCATCAGCGAGCAGTGGTACGCGTCGCAGATCGTGAACGCGTCGGCGAGCTGATAGTGAAACGGGATGTCGTCGCGCGTCAGATAGGCCATCGTCGTCGCGCCTTTCGCGGGCACCCATTGATCGTTGCGGCCGTTGTTCCAGGCCGCGTGCGTGGTGCCCCAGTCGTGCGCGAGATCCTGCAGGAATTGCAGGCCGAGATTGGGCGCGGTGGGGCGGAACGGCAGCACGTAGCTCGCGCCGGCGGTATCGGTGGTGAGCGGCTGATACCAGACCGGCTTGCCGTTCGCGAGATTGATCGCGCGCGTGTCGCCGAAACCGCGCACCCCTTTGAGCGTGCCGAAGTAGTGGTCGAACGAGCGGTTTTCCTGCATCAGCACGACGATATGTTCGACGTCGCGGATGGTGCCGGTCCGGTGGTGGGCAGGAATCGCCAGTGCGTTGCGAATGCCTGCCGGCAGCATGCTCAACGCGGCGAACGAACCGGCGGCTTGCGCGGCCGAGCGAAGAAAATCACGGCGATTTTTTGGGTTCATGGTTGGGGCTCAGATCTTCGAAGGTGGAAGAATAGACGGCTGCGATGGACCACGGAGATCGACTGCAAGGCAGCGCCGCGGCGATGGGACGAACGCGTGCGAATGCGCCGGGCATCGCGCGCGGCGCGAAATTCAATTGACGGTATGGATCACAGGGCTGGCGAGCGGCGGCGCGGCGGCGGACAGCGCGGCGCCGGTGCTGTTGCCGGACGCGGCGGGCGTCTGGATTGTGACCGCCGCGATGGCGGGATCGGCTGAAGCGCCCGCCGGCGCGTTGAACGACGACGCGCCGTTGCTAGCGGCTGAAGACCCGGCTGAATGCCCGCCTGAACCGAGCGTGCTGGTACCGGCCGGCTGATCGTCGTCGCTGCATGCGGCCGTTAGCGCGCACAGCACAGCGATGGCCAGTGCGCTCCCAAAACGTTTGCATGGCGACGCATGAAACGGCTTCGACGCGAAAGGCATGGCACTGTCTCCGGCACGGGGAAGGGATGCCTGGGCATCGACGTGCCGAGGTCAGCGATGCAGCAGCATAATCGCCGATCCGTGTAATTTTTATGAAGTAGCTGTAAGGGATTCGCGCCCGTGTGGTCGTCGTGTGGCTGTTGCGTTGTCGCCGCTTTTATGCTCGGGCGCGGACGAACGCCGCGATCGCATCGTTCAGTTTCTCCGGCGCGTCGCGATGCGGCGAGTGTCCGCACGCGTCGAGCTTCACGCATTGTGCGTGCGGCACGCGCGCGGCGATCGTGTCGATCTGCGCCATCGTGCCGTAGTTGTCGTCGTGGCCCTGTATCGCGAGCAAAGGCTGGCGGATCGTCGCGAGCGCGTCGGCGATCGACCACGGCCTGAACGCCGGATTCAACCAGATATCGTTCCAGCCGTAGAACGCGGAATCGACGTCGGCGTGATAGCGCGCGAGCTTGCTGCGCAAGTCGGCGGTTTCGTAAAGCTGCTTCGTTTGCGCGATGCTTTGCACCGAGATGTCTTCGACGAATACATGCGGCGCAATCGCGATAGCGCCCGCGAGCGCATCGGGATGGTGCGCCGCGTAATGCAGCGCGATCGAGCCGCCGTCGCTATGGCCGATCACCCACATGCGCTGGCGCTGTTGCCTATCGATGCCGAGTGCGTCGAGCAGCGCGGGCAGAATGTCGCGCGCCTGCGCGGTCATGAAATCGACCGGCCATTTAACCCCGGGCGCGCGCGGCGTCGACAGTCCGTAGCCAGGCCGCGAATAGACGAGCCCACGCATGCCGAGCCGCTCACACAACGCTTGCGGCCAGTCGCGCCACATCGCGACCGAGCCGAGCCCTTCATGCAGGAATACCGCGATCGGCGCGTGACCGGTCGCGGCCCGTTCATTGACCCAGCGATACTCGATGCGCAACGGCCCATGCGACGCGGTCGCCGGCAGTTCGGCAAAACGGCTCGCGGCGGCAGCGGGTTCGACGGCAGGGGCAGTGACCGGGTTCGACATGGGGGGACCTTATGACTGTTCGCGTAGCTTGAAGCGTTGAATTTTACCGGTGGCGGTCTTCGGCAGATCGTCGGCGAACACGATATCGCGCGGATACTTGTGCGGCGCGAGCCGTTCCTTGACGAACGCTTTGAGTTCGCCGGCCAGTGCGTCGGATGGTGGGAACTCGCGCTTGAGCACGACGAACGCGCGGGTCTTCACGAGGCCGCCGTGATCGACACCCACCACCGCCGCTTCCAGCACGGCCGGATGCTCGACGAGCACCATTTCCACCTCGACCGGCGACACGTATTGGCCGCTCACTTTCAGCATGTCGTCGCTGCGGCCCGCGTACACATAGCAGCCGTTCGCGAGGCGGCGGTACTTGTCGCCGCTACGGATCCATTCGCCGAGAAAGGTCGCGCGCGATTTCTCGCGATTGCTCCAATACATCAGCGCGGCGCTCGGCCCCTTGATATACAGATCGCCGATTTCGCCATCGGGCACCGGCCGGCCGGCTTCGTCGCGCAGCTCCACGTCGTAGCCCGGCACCGGCCGGCCGGTAGTCCCATATTCGACCTCGCCCGCGCGATTCGACAGGAAGATATGCAGCATTTCGGTCGAGCCGATGCCGTCGAGAATCTCGGCGCCGAAGTGCGCGGTGAAGCGCTCACCGATTTCGCGCGGCAACGCTTCGCCCGCCGACGCGCATATACGTATCGCGACATCGGCGCGCGCCGGCAGATTCGGCGACACGAGCATGCTCGCGTACAGCGTGGGCACACCGTAGAACACGGTCGGCCGATACCGGACGAGGCGCGTAAAGATCGCGTCGGCGGTCGGGCGCTCGGCCATCAGGATCGCGGTCGCGCCCACCGACAGCGGAAACGTCAGCGCATTGCCGAGCCCATACGCGAAGAACAGTTTGGCCGCCGAAAACACCACGTCGCTCTCGATGATCCGAAGCACCGGCTTCGCGTACAGCTCGGCGGTCCAGTACAGATTCGAGTGGGTATGGACGGTGCCTTTCGGCTTGCCGGTCGAGCCCGACGAATACAGCCAGAACGCGATGTCGTCGCCGCTCGTCGAACAGCCTTTCGCGGCCGGCATCGCGGCGTCGACCAGCGTTTCGAAGCGCGGCGCGGCGAGCGTCGCGCCGGCTGCTGCCTGCGGTTGCGAGACGATCAGCCGACAGTCGCCGTCGAGGCCGTTCAGCGCGTCGGTCACCTGAGCCAGCAAGGGTTCGGAGACGATCACCGCGCGCGCATGGCTATGCGTGAGCATGTACGTGTAGTCGGCGGCAGTCAGCAGCGTGTTCGCGACGACCGGCACGATACCCGCGTACAGCGCGCCGAGAAACGCGACCGGCAGTGACACCGTGTCGTGCATTACGAGCAGCACGCGTTCCTCGGGATGCACGTCGAGCGCGCGCAATGCGCTGGCACAGCGCCGCGCGCGTTGTTCGAGTTCGCCGTAGGTCGTCGCGCCGTAGTCGTCGATATAGGCGGGCTTATTCGCGCGCGCCGCGTTCAGCTCGAACAGATGCTTCGCGAAGTTGAATAACGGGGGCGGCGGCGCGACCGGCTCACGCACGGTCGTTTCCAGCAGGGTTTCCATATGTCTCCTCCATCCGTGGGGGCGGTCCGGCTGTTGTGTGCTCGTGATCCGCTCGATGCTGGCTGCTCGCGCAACGCTGTGCTGCGTGGGTCAGTCCGCCGGTAAATGCGTGATTTGCTTCAGCGCGTCGAGCGCGCTGCCCGATGCCTGCACCGCCGCGCGCCGGTGATAGAAACCGAGCGCGCGCGCACCACCGAGTTCTTCGCCGCCGCCCGCGCGACCGGGGCCGCCATGCAGCGACATCGGCATCACGTTGCCGTGGCCGGTCTGGCTGTGCTGCACCGACGGCGAGACCGCATGCACGCGGCCGTGCGTATCCGCCAGTTCGAGCGCGAGACGGGCGAGATGCGCGTCGTCGTTCGAATAGATCGATGCGACCAGCGAGCCTTGACCGCGTCGCGCGAGTGCAATCGCGTGCGCTTCGGGCAGGCGTTCGCCATTCGATGCGACGCGATAGGGCGCGACGCTCGCGACCGGGCCGAACACTTCGATGTCGTGCAGCAGCGTCGCGTTGTCCGGATCGTGCACGACGAACAGATGCGGCGCGACGCACGCGGCCACCGCCGGGTCCGCATCGACCAGCGGCGCGGCGGAGCCGTCGTAGGCCAGTACCGCCTGTTCACGCAGCATCGCAATCCCGGCCAGCACGTTGTCGTATTGCGCACGGCTCACCAGCGAGCCCATCCGCACGCTGTCGTTGCGCGGATTGCCGACGGTGATTTTCGCGAGCTTCGCTCGCAGGGCATCGACTACCGCGTCGAGCGACTGCTGCGGCACGAACGCACGGCGGATCGCCGTGCATTTCTGCCCGGCCTTCACCGTCATTTCGCGCACCACTTCGTTGATGAACAGATCGAACGCGGGCGTATCGGGCGTCGCGTCCGCGCACAGGATCGCGCTGTTCAGGCTATCGGCCTCGACGTTCAGCCGCGCGCCGTGCTCGACGAAGGCCGGATGTGCGCGCAACGTCGCGGCGGTGTCGGCTGAGCCGGTGAACGACACGACATCGAATGACTGGATCTGATCGAGCAGGCCCGCCGAGCTGCCGCAGATCACCGAGAGCGCGCCGGCCGGCACGATGCCCGCGTCGACGACATCGGCGACCATTCGCTGCGTGAGCCACGCGCTGGCGGTCGCGGGCTTCACAATGACAGGCACGCCGGACAGCAACGCGGGCGCCGCTTTTTCCCACAAGCCCCACGACGGGAAGTTAAACGCGTTGATCAACAGCGCGACGCCGTGCGTCGGCGTCAGCACGTGCTGGGCGCTGAACGACTGATCCTTGCTGAGCGCGGTCGACTTGCCGTCGCGCAATGCGTGCACGTCGCCGAGCGACGCACCGAGTTTCGCGTACCACGAAAGCGTGAAGATGCCGCCGTCGATATCGACCGCCGAGTCGTTGCGCGTCGTGCCGGAGTTCGCGGTCGCGATCGCGTAGTAGTCGTCCCGCCTGGACTGCAGCAGCTTCACGACCTCGGCAAGACGCGCGGCACGCTGCGCATAGGTGAGCGCGCGCAACGCGGCGCCGCCCTGGTCGCGCGCGAAGCCGAATGCCTGCGCGAGGTCGAGGCCGTCGCTCGATACGCGCACGAGCGCGTCACCGGTGACGGGATCGCTCAGCGTCGTGCCCGCGCCCTGACCGGCGATCCATTGGCCGGCCACGTAGTTTTTCAGAAGCTCGTTCATGATCATGCTCGTTGTCGTTGACGGTTCTCGCGCTGTGCCCCGAGAGTTCACGTGCGCGTGAATTCGATTGCGCCTTGCGGCAGCAAATACAGCACCAGCGCCCGGCCGTTCGCGACAGTCGGACGATGCGCGGAGCCGCAGCCGTACACGCACCAGCCGGCCGGATGGCCGTCGAATGTCGCGCCTTCGGTGAGCGGCATGATCAGATCGATCTCGCCGTTTGGATGAACGTGATGCGGACCGGCGATGTCCTGCATGTCAACCACATCGACCGAAAAACCGTGCGTGTCGGGCAGCGCCTTGAAGATCCGGCCATAGCGGACGTTGCCGGCTTCGCGGTTGCACAGCCACCCGTCGGCGACGCCGCTGCGGCACGCGCTCGCCAGTTCGCCGAAGGTCGGGCTGCCGGCGGGCCACGTGTGGTTCAGCCACGCCGCGAGTGAATCGTCGAGCGGCCGCCCGGCGACTTGCGCAGTGACGCCTGCGACCAGGCGCTCGAAATCGTGTGGGGACATGCGTACCTCCAGAAGCGCGCACACGCCAGCCGGATGGCCGCGCACCAGAGCGCCGGCCGCCGCTCGCCGGAACTTTGGTGCATGCGTGTTGCCGCGCGGTCTCCATGACGCCGCCGGACAAGGTCGGCTGCGCATGACCGTTTGTGATTCGCGTTTGTGATTCGATCAGCTTTTGGCGAAAATTAAACCGTTCACCTTGTGCGTGTCAAGCACTATAGTACATGTATCGAAGTCGAGAGGTCGCAAAACATGAACCAAAAGTACTCTTCCGCGTCATTCGATGAAGCCGGCGCCGCCCCCAACGGCGACGCCGCCAGCGCCGAGCGGACGGAGCGCGGCGGGGAGCGGGGTGCGGAGCGCGAAGAGCGCGATCCGTTCCTTACCGCGATGGGGGAGCGCGTGCGGCTGCTGCGCGCGCGCCGCGGAATGACGCGCAAGACGCTCGCGGCCGACACCGGTCTGTCGGAGCGGCATCTGGCGAATCTGGAGTCGGGCGTCGGCAATGCGTCGGTGCTGGTACTGCGGCAGATCGCGGCGACGCTGAATTGCTCGCTCGCCGAAGTGATCGGCGACGAGACCACCTCGTCGGCCGAATGGCTGCTGATCCGGGAACTGCTGCGAGGGCGCGATCAGGCGGCATTGCAGCGCGCACGGCTGGCGCTCGCCGAGATCTTCGCGCAGGCGCCGCGCGACCCGCACCGCAACGACCGTATCGCTTTGATCGGCCTGCGCGGCGCGGGTAAGTCGACGATCGGACGAATGCTCGCGCAGGAGCGCAAGGTGCCGTTCATCGAACTCACGCGCGTGATCGAACAGCTGGCCGGCTGCCCGCCATCGGAGATTCACTCGCTATATGGCGCAAGCGCGTACCGGCGCTATGAGCACCGCGCGCTGGAGGCGGTGATCCACGAGCACGAGCGCGCGGTGATCGCGTCGCCGGGCGGGCTGGTGTCGGAGTCGGGCACGTTCAACGCGCTGCTGTCGCACTGCTTTACCGTGTGGCTGCAGGCGACGCCCGAAGAGCATATGCGGCGCGTCGTCGCGCAAGGAGATCTGCGGCCGATGTCGGGCAACAAGGAGGCGATGGACGACCTGAAGCGGATCCTCGCCGGGCGCGCCGAACTGTACGGACGCGCTGACATGACGTTCGACACCAGCGAGAAAACGCTCGCCGACGCGTACCTGCAACTGCGCGACCGCCTCGCCGCGCGGCTGGCCGCGGAGTCTCCGGACGACGCGCGCGCGACCTGAGCGGCATCGCGGCGTGCGGGTTTTCACCTAAACATGCACTAAAGTGCTTTACATGGGTATGTAGATGCACTATTGTTCGAAAAACAAATTCCGCATCGTCCAGTCAGGAGACGCCCCATGTCCACAGTACAGAGCCCCGTTGCCGACCTCGCGCAGGTCGACTACCGCACCGATCCGTCGCAGTACAAGCACTGGAAGCTCAGCTTCAACGGCCCGGTCGCGACGCTCGGCATCGATATCGCCGAAGACGGCGGCATTCGCGACGGCTACAAGCTGAAGCTCAATTCGTATGACCTCGGTGTCGACATCGAACTGCACGATGCGATCCAGCGCATCCGCTTCGAGCATCCGGAAGTCCGCACGGTGGTGGTGACGAGCCTGAAGGACCGGGTGTTCTGCTCGGGCGCGAACATCTTCATGCTGGGCCTGTCCACGCACGCGTGGAAGGTCAACTTCTGCAAGTTCACGAACGAAACGCGCAACGGGCTCGAAGATTCGTCGCGCCATTCGGGTCTGAAGTTTCTCGCCGCGGTGAATGGCGCCTGCGCGGGCGGCGGCTATGAACTCGCGCTCGCCTGCGACGAAATCTATCTGATCGACGACCGCTCGTCGTCGGTGTCGCTGCCGGAGGTGCCGCTGCTTGGCGTGCTGCCGGGCACCGGTGGCCTCACGCGGGTGACCGACAAACGCAAGGTCCGCCATGATCGCGCGGATATCTTTTGCACTGTCGTCGAAGGGGTGCGCGGCGAACGCGCGAAGGCATGGCGTCTGGTCGATGAAGTCGTGAAGCCGAATCAGTTCGATCAGGCGATCCACGCGCGCGCGCTCGAACTCGCCGCTCAGAGCGATCGGCCGGCCGATGCGCAGGGCGTCGCGTTGACGCGCATCGAACGCACCGATCGCGAAGACGGCATCGGTTATCGAACGGTGGACGTGACGATCGATCGCGCGAAACGCATTGCGACCTTCACCGCGCGCGCGCCGCAAACCGCGCAGCCGACGGATATCGACGCGATCGTCGCGGCGGGCGCGAACTGGTGGCCGCTGCAGTTCGCGCGCGAACTCGATGACGCGATTCTGTCGATGCGCACCAACGAACTCGACATCGGCACCTGGGTGTTCAAAACCGAAGGCGATGCGCGCCATCTGCTTGCGGTCGACGCAACCCTGATGCAGCACAAGGACCACTGGTTCATGCGCGAAACGATCGGGCTGTTGCGCCGCACGCTCGCACGTATCGACGTATCGTCGCGTTCGCTCTTCACGCTGATCGAGCCGGGTTCATGCTTCGCCGGTACGTTCGCCGAACTCGCGTTTGCCGCCGACCGCACCTATATGGCCGCGTTGCCGGCCAACGAAGACGAGGAACCGGCGATCACGCTGTCGGAAGTCAACTTTGGTCTGTATCCGCTCGTCACGCATCAGTCCCGGCTCGCGCGGCGCTTCTACGACGAAGCCGAGCCGCTCGACGCGGTGCGCGCGGTGATCGGCCAGCCGGTCAAGGCAGCCGACGCCGAGCGTTTGGGCCTTGTCACCGCGTCGCCCGACGATATCGATTGGGCCGACGAAATCCGCATCGCGCTCGAAGAGCGCGCGGCGATGTCACCGGATGCATTGACCGGGCTCGAAGCGAATCTGCGTTTCAATGGCCCGGAAACGATGGAGACCCGCATCTTCGGCCGTCTCACCGCGTGGCAGAACTGGATCTTCAACCGGCCGAACGCAGTGGGCGAGAAGGGCGCGCTCAAGGTGTACGGCAAAGGCAGCAAGGCGCAATTCGACGTGTCACGCGTGTGAATCAAGCGTGCGATTCGCGCGTGTGACTCACGCGTGCGATTCGACCATCATACGTACCGACCGCCTCACTTGCCTGCGCAATACAACCGCGCCGCCTGCCGATAGGCGCCTCTCGACACCGCAGCTTTCGAACTGGGAACCGACCATGTCCACGATCAACTACAGCGAAAAGATTCCGAACAACGTCAACCTCGCCGACGACCGCGCATTGCAGCGCGCGCTCGAACAGTGGCAGCCGAACTTTCTGTCGTGGTGGGGCGATATGGGCCCGGAAGGCTCGCATGGCTATGACGTGTATCTGCGCACCGCGGTCAGTGTCGACGCGGGCGGCTGGGCGCACTTCGACTACGTGAAGATGCCCGAGTACCGCTGGGGCATTTTCCTGACGCCCGGCGACCAGGATCGCCAGATCCATTTCGGCGAACACAAGGGCGAAGCCGCCTGGCAGGACGTGCCGGGCGAGCATCGCGCGAACCTGCGCCGCATCATCGTCACGCAGGGCGATACCGAACCGGCTTCGGTCGAGCAGCAGCGTCACCTCGGCCTGACCGCGCCGTCGATGTACGATCTGCGCAACCTGTTCCAGGTGAACGTCGAAGAAGGCCGTCACCTGTGGGCGATGGTGTATCTGCTGCATCGCTACTTCGGCCGCGACGGTCGCGAGGAAGCCGAAGCGTTGCTCGGCCGCCGCTCGGGCGACGACGACAATCCACGCATTCTCGGCGCGTTCAACGAGAAAACGCCGGACTGGCTCGCGTTTTACATGTTCACGTACTTCACCGACCGCGACGGCAAGTTCCAGTTGTCGGCGCTCGCCGAGTCGGGCTTCGATCCGCTCGCGCGTACGACGAAGTTCATGCTGACCGAGGAAGCGCATCATATGTTCGTCGGCGAATCGGGCGTGTCGCGCGTGATCCAGCGCACCGCGCAGGTGATGAACGAACTCGGCACCGACGATGTCACGAAGCTGCGCGCGGCCGGCATGATCGATCTGCCGACCATTCAGCGCTATCTGAACTTCCACTACTCGGTGACGATCGACCTGTTCGGCGCCGATCATTCGTCCAATGCCGCGACCTTCTATAGCTCGGGGCTGAAGGGCCGCTACGAGGAAGGCAAGCGCGACGACGATCATCGTCTGAACGACCATAGCTACAAGCTGCTCGACGTGCAGGACGGCAAACTGGTCGAGCGCGAGGTGCCGATGCTCAACGCAATGAACGAAGTGCTGCGCGACGATTACATCAAGGACTCGGTGGCGGGCGTCGGGCGCTGGAACAAGGTGCTGGAGAAGGCCGGCATCGACTTTCGCATGACGGTGCCGCATAAGGCGTTCAACCGGCAGATCGGTACGTTCGCGGGCACGCGTGTGTCGCCGGATGGCCGCGTCGTGAGCGAAGCGGAGTGGGCCGCCAATGAAGCCAGATGGCTCGCTACGCCGGAAGACCGCGCGTTCGTCGCATCGCTGATGGGCCGCGTCGCCGAGCCGGGCAAGTTCGCGAACTGGATCGCGCCGCCGGCGATGGGCGTGAACCGTCAACCGGTCGATTTCGAATACGTGCGTTTCAACTGAAGCACGAGGGTCGCGCCGCGCATGCGTCGTCGAACTCGCCGGCGCGTGTGCTGTCGGCGCCTGTCGCATTACCAGGTGGAGGAAGTCATGAACGGCCCAGTATCGATCGAAGTTCTCCGGCAGCATCTGATCGATCCGGAAATCTGCATTCGCTGCAATACCTGCGAAGAGACCTGTCCGATCGATGCGATCACGCACGATGACAACAACTACGTGGTCAACGCGGATGTCTGCAATGGCTGCATGGCGTGCGTGCCGCCGTGTCCAACCGGTGCAATCGATAACTGGCGTACGGTGCTGAAGGCCGACGCGTATTCGATCGACGAGCAGTTCAAGTGGGACGTGCTGCCGGAGCAGAACACGATGGCCGTGCCGGCGGCGAATGAAGCGCCCAGCGCGGCGGATGACGCGGCCGCGGGCGCGCCCGGCATCGAAGTCGATACGGTGCGCGGCGCGGTGGTGCCGCCGTGGTCCGCCGCCAAACCCTACGTGAACCTTTACACGCACAGCACGCCGACCAGCGCGACCGTGGTCGGCAACTATCGGCTGACCGGCGCGGGGACGTCCAGCGATATCCACCACATCGTGCTCGATTTCGGCTCGATGCCGTTTCCGGTACTGGAAGGGCAGTCGATCGGCATCCTGCCGCCCGGCAATACCGCCGACGGCCGGCTGCATCACGCGCGGCAGTACTCGATCGCAAGCCCGCGCGACGGCGAGCGGCCCGGCTATAACAACGTGTCGCTGACGGTCAAACGCGTCGCGCAGCAGCATGGCGATGCGATCGACGGCGTGTGCTCGAACTACCTGTGCGATCTGAAGAAGGGCGACGTGGTCAACGTGATCGGCCCGTTCGGCAGCACGTTCCTGATGCCGAATCATCCGAACTCGCATCTGCTGATGATCTGCACCGGCACTGGTTCCGCGCCGATGCGTGCGATGACCGAGTATCGCCGGCGCAAGCGTCTGAAAGGCGCGACCGGCAAGCTGATGCTGTTCTTCGGCGCGCGCACCGAGGAAGAACTGCCGTATTTCGGGCCGCTGACGAATCTGCCGAAGGATTTCATCGACACCACGCTGGCGCTTTCACGCACGCCGGGGCAAGCGAAACGCTACGTGCAGGACGCGATGCGCGAACGCGCCGCGGAGGTCGCGACTCTGCTGAAGGACGACAACACCTATATTTACGTGTGCGGGCTGAAGGGGATGGAGGACGGCGTGCTGCAGGCGCTCAGGGATATCGTCGAACAGCATCAGCTCGATTGGGACGTGCTGTGGGCGAAGCTGAAGCGGGAAGGGCGGCTGCATCTGGAAACGTACTGAGGGGACGCGCTCGAGCCGACATGCCGGCGCTCGCGCGGCGGGCATCGCGCGATCGGTGCACCGCTAGCAGTGAATTACCGGACGGGCGTCGCGCAAACGGGAGTAAAGCTGGGCCACGAGCCGCGCAGCGCACCGCGCACCGCAAGCAGCACACCGCAAGCAGCACACCGCACTGTGAGCACAGTGAAGGCTTCGCCAAGGCTCATGAAAGCATGAGCGCTGGCGAGGCCTTTTTCGCTTTTGTCAGGTCGGCCGGCGCAGGCGGCGCTTTGAAAAATGCGGGCGCTTTGCTACAGTCGGCCCACGCTGCGATGCGTTGCGGATGCACGCCGGCCGCGTGAGCCGCGCACGCGATCCAGCGCCTACCCTGGCCACTCCGACGGAGCCGTTCGATGAAGCCGATTCGTTCCCTCGCGATGATCGTGCTGTTGCACGCGGCGCTCGCCCATCCGGCAAGCGCCGACGATCTCGCGCAGATCCGGGCGTCGGGTATCTTGCGGATCGGCACCGAAGGCACGTACGCGCCGTTCACCTATCACGACGATGCTGGCAGATTGACCGGCTTCGACATCGAAATCGGCACCGCGATCGCGCAGCGGATCGGCGTCAAAGCGCACTTCATCGAAAGCAGATGGGACGGCCTGATCGCCGGTCTCGACCTGGACCGCTACGACGCGGTCATCAACGACGTGGCCATCACCGACGAGCGCAAGCTCAAGTACGACTATTCGGATCCGTACCTCACGTCGCATGCGGTGCTGATCGTCGCGTCGGACAACACGACGATCAAAAGCTTCGCCGATCTGAACGGCAGGAAGTCCGCCAATACGCCGACCAGTCACGTCGGCCGGCTCGCGGCCGCCCATGGCGCGCAGGTGATCCCCACGCAAGGCTTCGACGAATCGATCGATCTGGTCGAGGCTGGGCGTGTCGATGCGACCGTCAACGATACGCTGTCGTTTCTCGACTACAGGAAGCGCCAGCCCGACGCGAAGATCAAGGTCGTCGCGGTCGATACGTCGCCCGATGACCGCGGCCAGGCGGGCGTGCTGATCCGCAAGGGCAGCCCGAAGCTGCGCGCGGCGCTCAACGAGGCGCTCGCGGACATGCGCAAAGACGGCACGTATCAGCGGATTTCGCTGAAGTATTTCGGGCGGGACGTGTTTCGCTGAACGCTGTCGCGGATGAGCCGGCAATAAAAAAGAGGGGGCGTCGAAGACGCCCCCTCCTTGCTTTGCGTGATGGCCACCGCAACGCGTGCGGCAGACCATCAGCGCGAACTGCTCACGTATCTCACACCGTCGCGTCGTTCAACGCGGCTTCGAAGAAGCGCTGCTTCGCGTCGGCGTTCAACCGCGCATAAGCACGGTTGACGCCGCTAATCACCGCGCGGATCGACGCCGTGATCAGATTCGCGTCGACGCCGACGCCGAATGCGCTGCCGGCCACGTCGGCGCCGGCCATTTCGGCGACCGCGATCGCGCGCGCATCGGCGCCTTGCGTGAGCGCGCGCTCTTCATAGTGCTGGATCCGCACCGGCACGTCGAACGCGTGCATCAGCGCGTCGAGCGGACCGTTGCCGGTGCCGCTCAGCACGCGCGGCACGCCGTTGATTTCGACGCTGAGCTTGATGTGCTCACGGCCTTCATGCTCGGACAGACTGTGACCGATGTAGCGGACCGGCGCGTCGGTGCGCACATATTCCTGCTGGAACAGTTCCCAGATCTGCGCGGGCGTGACTTCCTGGCCGCTGTCATCGGTGTAGCGCTGCACGGCGGAGCTGAAGTCGACCTGCAAACGGCGCGGCAACACGACGCCATAGCTCTGCTCGAGCAGATACGCGATGCCGCCCTTGCCCGACTGACTGTTCACGCGGATCACCGAATCGTAGGTGCGGCCGAGGTCGCTCGGATCGATCGGCATATACGGCACTTCCCAGATCGCGTCCGGTTTCTGCACGGCGAAGCCCTTCTTGATCGCGTCCTGATGCGAGCCGGAGAATGCGGTGAACACCAGATCGCCGACATACGGATGACGCGGATGCACCGGCAACTGCGTGCATTCCTCGGCCGTGCGCGCGACTTCGTTGATGTTCGAGAAGTCGAGTTCGGGATCGATGCCTTGCGTGTACAGGTTCAACGCGAGCGTGACGAGGTCGACGTTGCCGGTGCGCTCGCCGTTGCCGAACAGACAGCCCTCGATACGGTCCGCGCCCGCCATCACCGCGAGTTCGGCGGCGGCGACCGCGGTGCCGCGATCGTTATGCGGATGGACCGAGACGATCAGCGAATTGCGGCGTGCGAGATTGCGGTGCATCCATTCGATCTGGTCTGCGTACACGTTCGGCGTGGCCATTTCGACGGTGGCCGGCAAATTGACGATCGCCTTGTGCTCGGGAGTGGGCTGCCAGATGTCGAACACCGCGTCGCAGACTTCCTTCGCGAATTCGAGTTCGGTGCCGCTGAACACTTCCGGGCTGTATTGCAGCGTGAAGTGCGTGTCCGGCTGCGCGTCGGCGAGGCGCTTCATCGAGCGCGCGGCCTTTTGCGCGAGTTCGATCACGCCGCTCTTTTCGAGGCCGAACACGATCTTGCGGAATTCCGGCGCGGTCGCGTTGTACAGATGGACGATCGCGCGTGGCGCGCCGCGCAACGATTCGAAGGTACGCTCGATCAGATCGTCACGTGCCTGCGTGAGCACTTCGATCGTGACGTCGTCGGGGATATGACCGCCTTCGATCAGTTCGCGCACGAAGTTGAAGTCGGTTTGCGACGCCGACGGGAACGCGACTTCGATTTCCTTGAAGCCGATCTGCACGAGCGTCTTGAACATGCGCATCTTGCGCTCCGCGTTCATCGGCTCAAACAGCGCCTGGTTGCCGTCGCGCAGGTCGGTGCTCATCCAGATCGGCGCGCGCGTGATCGTGCGCGACGGCCACTGGCGGTCCGTCAAATTGATGGGCTTGAACGTGCGGTACTTGGTAGCGGGATTTTTCAACATTTTCATCATCCGGGTGTGAGACGGTGGAGCGGGTGTCGACCGGACGACGAAAACGCGATTCTGGGCCGCCGGTCGAAAACCGGGGCTGGGTCAGTTACTGGGGATTCAAGCGATGCTTCGGTGTATCAGAGACAAGCGGAAGCGCGCTGCAGCAGACCTAGCCCGGTAGAGCGGGCTAGTAGTAGCGATAGGGTGGTCTGGGCGCGGTACATAGTGCGCAATGGGACCATATTCCCGGCATGGCGTCAAGGGCCGCGCGGTGGCGGCGGTGTTCGGCAAGGGCCGTGAGCTACAATGGCCGACGCCTCGAACAACGGAATATCAACGAAGATGCGGATTCTCTCCCTTGCCTGCGTCGCGACCGCCGCCGCGTTGCTGACGGCCTGCACGGCCACTACCCGCAACTCCGGTGCATGCGAGCAGTTGATGCGAAGCAAGCTGGCCGAAACGTCGTCGGATACGCTGCGGGTCACGCATCGGGGCGCCGCGATTCACGGTTCGCGGGTGGTGGTGGAAGGCACGATCGAGCATCTGGTGGTGGCGCCAGCGGTGGCCGCTTCGGCTGCGCTGGTGGCTTCTGCGCCGGTGGTGGCTTCTGCTCCGCTGATCGGTTCGGCTGCACTGGCGGCCTCGGCTGCGCCGGCGGCTTCTGCTCCGCGCGCGGCTTCAGACGTCAAGGTGGGATCGAAGCCTGCCGCGCCGAAGAAGATCAGCACATCGGCGGCCGCCGAATGCATGTTCCACGGCGAAGCACTGGATTCGTTCCGGTGGCTCGCGCCGGCGAAGCTCGTCGCGCCGGTCCCGCAAGCCGCCAGCGCGGCGAGTTGAACTCGCGCACCTGACTCGCGGCACTCGCGTCGCGCGGCCATTGGCGTTTCACGCACGCTCACGC
>NZ_DASXHN010000172.1:0-2337 GCF_036488505.1 Paraburkholderia sp.
GAGTTCGAAGTCACCGGTCAACGAGCATTCGATTGCCGTGCCGCACAGCTCCGAATCGCCTTGTGATGCGTGCGGGTCCCCGATCGACAGCAGCGCGCCCGGCACGCCTACCGGCAGATAAACGCTCGCGCCGCGCGCGACCCGCCAGTTGTCCAGGTTGCCGCCGAACGCCGACGGCGGAATGGAATCGATCAGGCCATGCTGCTGTGGCGCCACCGCGATGACGCCAAAATGCGGCCGCACTGGAATGGTCACGTTCTTGAGGATGTCGTGGTTCTCGACCACCGTCGAGTGATCGACCGGCACGCCGGGATAATCGATGGTCGGATGGACCACGCCGAAGGGATCGCGTTGCGGCGTCCAGCGGTAGTTATAGACTGCACGCGCGTAAGCGGTGGCGCTGTCGGGCGCCGGTTCCGCGTCGATCTCGTAGATGGTGACGACTTCGCGCGGCTTCGGTTCCGTCAGCAGCTCGCGATAGTGAAAGCCCCACCACGCAGCCGCATTGCTGCCGAAGGCGCGGCCACGGAATTTGGGGCTGGCGCAACGCCGGGCGTGAATATCGATAATGCGCACTTCGAGCACGTCGCCGGGCTCCGCGTGGCGAACGGCGATCGGGCCCGTACAGATATGCACGCCGAAGCCTTCACCCGCGCCGCGGCCAAAGATCGATGCATCCATCGGACCCGCGCCTCGCCGGTTCACGTTCTTGCGCTCGGCCGTCCAGTGGAAAACGCTTTCCGCGCCGGGGTCGCCCGCGACCATGCGCTCCCAGTCGTCGGACGCGTGCTGCGTCAATGTCTCGATGGTGACCGTGTCGCCGCTGTCCACTTCAAGCACCGGTTTCAGGTTGTGGCTGAAATAGCCCCAATGCACGGTGTTCGCCGTCGCGCGCAGCAGGTGATGGCGCGGTTTGTCGCGCGGAGCGGGTGCTGCTATCTGGACCGGGTCGATGCAGGGGTCATCGAGCGCAACGAGCGTATCCGCGTCCGCCTCTGCGCCCCCTTGCTTCGCATGCAGGAGCAGACCGCTCGCGTTGACCGGCAAACCACGCGAGATGCGGCGCACGAGATGGCGTGCGATCTCAAGACTCGCTTCGTGACGGAACGTACGCGGGGACGCGCCGTAACGTTCGCGAAAGACGCGGCTGAAATGTGCGGGATCGTTGAAGCCCCAACGAAAGCAAATGTCGGAGACGGAAACCTTTTCGTACAGCGGATCGACGAGTTCTGCACGGCAGCGTTCGAGCCTGCGCGAACGAAGATAGGTAGAGAAACTTTGCCCAGCGGTTTCGAACAGCTTTTGCACGTACCGTGGCGACACGCGCTCTTCTTTCGCGAGCGTGCCAACGCCCAGTTCGGGATCGCCGAGGTTAGCTTCGATAGACCGGCACATGCGCGAAAAAATAGCCGTCTGCGATGGCGTAAGCCCACCGAACGAACCTTTGTGCTCATGCCCCGCGAGACTCGCCACGAGGAACTCGGCAAGCGCCAGTTCCAACGGACGCAACTCGCCGGCGCAGAGCGTCTCGACACTTTCCGCTACCGACACGAGAAAACCGGAGAAGACGTGACCGATACCGGTATCGCCCGAAAGACGCGCCGCGCGCAGTAAAAACGGCGACAGCAGGCGGGCGTTGATCGCGGCCCGCGGCACCCGCACCATGAACAGGCGAAAGTTTGTGGTAAACACGAGCGACGCCGCTTCCTGTGACGATGCATAGACAATGTCGCGCACAGCCACACGTTCGCGCAGGCCGTCGGTCACGAGCGTCGCGTCGCCGTCGAGATGCAGCACGATCATGAGGCTGTCGGTGTTATCGGCCTTGAGGTCGAGCGTCTGCGGCACGGAAGCAAGCGACGTGAGCTCGAAGCCGCCCGCCGATGTCTGCGACGTCAACGTGCCGTGCAGCGTGTGCTCCCCGAGCCTGCCGCACCAGCCAAGCCGGTCGAGCGCAGCGCTCCATGCGCGCACGCGCTCCACCTCGGGATATGACTCGGTTGTAAAGCGCGACAGGTCCAAACGAGGCTCCCCAAAAAAGAACGGCAGGACGGGGAGCTTGAAGCAACCTTCGCGCCATCGGACGTTATGGGTGGATGGCAGATCCCGACGCGTGGCCTGCCGTAGCGCAGTGCATGGATGCGCCGTTGCGGCGCATCCATGCACGATGAAGCACTTTGCGTGGGCCATTTTTTGCGGTCTTTCACCAGCACCGTGCAGTCTCTCTCCACGTTGGCGTGCACACCTATACCAGCAGTTGTGCGCGGCCAGACAAGTCCTCAAGACTCCGTTCGCGTACGCTTTGGCGCGTACCTTGCCGCCGAATCCCTGCGTGCG